>JAMFRN010000137.1 GCA_026224805.1 Nevskia soli | reverse complement strand
GCTGGTGCCGCGCGATACCGACCGCGACGGCTGCTGCGACGTGGGCAACCGCGGCGTGGCGGTGTGGAAGGGGCGGGTCTATGTCGCTGCCTTCGACGGGCGCCTGTTCGCGCTGGACGCGGCCAGCGGCCGCAAGGTCTGGGTGCGGGACACGGTGATCGATCACAAGCGCAGCTATACCATCACCGGCGCGCCACGCATCGTCAAGGGCCGGGTCATCATCGGCAACGGCGGCGCCGAGTTCGGCGTGCGCGGCTATGTCACGGCCTACGACGCCGCCAGCGGCAAGCAGGCCTGGCGCATTTTCCTGGTGCCCGGCGATCCGTCCAAGCCGCCCGAGAACAAGATGATGGCAATGGCCAGGCCCACCTGGAGCGGCAGCTACTGGAGCACCGGCGGCGGCGGCGGCGGTACCGCCTGGGACTCGATGGCCTACGATCCGGACCTGGACCTGCTCTATATCGGCACCGGCAACGGCTCCAGCTGGAACCGCAAGGTGCGCAGCGACGGCCACGGCGACAACCTGTTCCTGTCCTCGATCCTGGCGGTGAAACCGGAAACCGGCGCCTACGTCTGGCACTACCAGACCACGCCGGGCGATACCTGGGACTACACCGCCACGCAGTCGATCATCCTGGCGGAGCTGACCATCAACGGCAAGTCGCGCAAGGTGCTGATGCAGGCGCCGAAGAACTCCTTCTTCTACGTGCTGGACCGCGCCACCGGCGAGCTGCTCTCGGCCCAGCCCTACCTGCCCACCACCTGGGCATCCGGGGTCGACATGAGCACCGGACGGCCGCAGGAGAACGCGGGCGCGGACTGGACCACCGGACCCAAGCTGGTGGTGCCGGGCCCGCTCGGCGCACACAACTGGCAGCCGATGTCCTATAGCCCGCTGACCGGCCTGGTCTATATCCCGGCGCAGGAAAACGCCGGCCTCTATTCACCCGCCAACGATTCCACCTGGCAGCACCGCGGCGTGTGGAATATCGGTACGCAGCCGCTGTCGCTGCCGGAGGACGTGAAGCAGTTGCAGGGTGTGATCAGCTCGTTCAAGGGCCATCTGCTGGCCTGGGATCCGGTGCTGCAGAAAGCGCGCTGGACGGTGGACTACCCCAACATCTGGAACGGCGGCACCCTGGCCACCGCTGGCAACCTGGTGTTCCAGGGCACCGCCGACGGGCGCGTCGTCGCCTATGCGGCGGACACCGGCAGCAAGCTGTGGGAGTCGCCCGCCAACACCGGAGTGATGGCCGGGCCGATGAGCTACGAGGTCAGCGGCGAGCAGTACGTCACCTTCATGGCCGGCTGGGGCGGCGCCTTTCCGCTAGCCCTGGGCGGCATCGCGCAGAACGCCAAGGTGATGTCGGAAGCGCGCGTCATCACTTTCAAGCTCGGCGGCAGCGCCACCCTGCCGCCGCCCGAGCACAAGCTGGCGCCGCTGCCGCCGCCACCCGCGCTGACTGCCGACGCCGCCACCGTCGATCGCGGCCGCAATCTCTTCAACGGCATCTGCGGCGTCTGCCACGGCCTCAACGCCATCGGCGGCGGCGTGCTGCCGGACCTGCGTTATCTCACATCGGAGAAACACCTGCTGTTCAACGGCATCGTCGCCGGCGCCTACGCGCGCAAGGGCATGCCCTCGTTCAGCGACCTGCTCAAGCCGGACGACGTGGACGCGGTGCATCAGTACCTGATCCAGCGGGCGCATGATCTGGATGCGCAGATGAAGACGGAGAGCACTGCCGCCGCGCACTAGGGAACTTCTGATTAAGTCGTCACCCCGGCGAAAGCCGGGGTCCAGCGTCTTGAAACCGCTGGATTCCAGCTCTCGCCGGGAAGAGACGACTGACTGTCCCTTATTATTCGATGATTGGAGTTAGGTAAGAGATCCGAGAGGAATTAGCTAGCCTAAGCCACTTACATATTTTCTTGCACAGTTTGAGATGGTGGACCAATTAGTCGTTGACTATCTATAGTTACGGTAGGCGCATGGGACTTAAAATCCCCCGGCCGCAAGGCCATCCCGGTTCGAGTCCGGGTTCGGGCACCACGCTAGTTTTCCCTCGGCGATTCGACTTTACTCCGCTGCCGGAGCGCGCTTGCAGATAGGC
>JAMFRN010000136.1 GCA_026224805.1 Nevskia soli | reverse complement strand
GTTCCAGCGGCAACATCAGGCCCGTGCAGTAGCCCTTGAGCCCCGCATGCCGGTCCGCATGTCCCAGCCCTTCGGCCAGGTGCTCCAGGTACGCTTCAAACCGTTGCGCCGTATTCATCACACTTCAGCTCCAGCATGAAAAAGTGCAAATAATGCCCTATTTTTATTGACACAGTAAGACTAATAAGTCTTCGTCATCGACTTTGGTATGATAATCATAATATTATTGTTGTAATATTAAGATCGAATGAAGGCTGGCCCATGTCTGCAAACCCGTTGGCGGCGATGTCGGAAAAGACCAAGCTGCTGGTCTTCGCCATCATGGCGCTGGGCATGTTCATGTCGCTGCTCGACGTCCAGATCGTGGCGGCTTCGCTGCCGGAGATCGAGGCGGGGCTATCGGCGGGGGCGGACGAAGGCTCCTGGGTGCAGACCAGTTACCTGATTGCGGAGATCGTGATGATTCCGCTGTCGGCGTTTCTGAGTCGGGCGTTTTCGACGCGCTGGCTGTTCACGGTTTCGGCGGCGGCGTTCACGGTGTCCAGCATTGCCTGCGGCTTTGCCTGGAATATCAATGTGATGATTGCCTGCCGCGCGGTGCAGGGTTTCGTCGGCGGGGCGATGGTGCCGACGGTGTTCGCCACCGGCTTCGTGCTGTTCCAGGGCAAGAAGCAGGCGCTGATTCCAGCGATCCTCGGCGTGGTGGCCACGCTGGCGCCAACGCTAGGTCCCACGTTGGGCGGCTGGATCACCGATGCGCTGTCCTGGCACTGGCTGTTCTTCATCAACATCGTGCCGGGGCTGCTCATCACCATCCTGGTGCCGATCTATGGTCGCGTCGACGAGGCCGATGCCTCGGTGCTGCGCGGCTTCGATCCCTGGGGCATTCCACTGCTGGCGCTCTTCCTCGGCGGACTGGAATACGTGCTGGAGGAGGGGCCGCGCTGGGACTGGTTCGAGGACAGCACCAACTGCTGGGTGGCGGCGGCCTCGGCGACGGCGGCGCTGTTCTTCTTCTACAACAGCTTCAGCCATCCGCGCCCGGTAGTGGATCTGCGCGTATTCCGCAATACCCGTTTCGCCATGGGCTGCCTGTTCCAGTTCGTGCTCGGCGTCGGCCTGTTCAGCTCGATCTACCTGATTCCGCAATACCTGGCGGGTGTGCAGGACTATCGCAGCCTGGACATCGGCAAGGCGGTGTTCATCACCGGCATCGCCCAGGTGCTGGCCACGCCGTTCGCCGCCGGGCTGTCGCGGCGCATGGATCCGCGTCACATGATCCTGTTCGGCTTCCTGCTGTTCGGGCTGTCGCTTTACCTGATCAGCTTTCTGGACTCGGAATGGGGGCGGGATCAGCTGTTCTGGCCGCAGGCGCTGCGCGGCTTCGCCACTATGTTCTGCATCGTGCCGGCCACCAATATGGCGCTGGGGGCGATGCCGCCGCAGTCGCTCAAGTCGGCCAGCGGCCTGTCCAACCTGATGCGCAACCTCGGCGGGGCCATCGGCATCGCCGCCTGCAACACGGTGATTAATCACCGGTTTCACCTGCACTACACGCGCATCGTGGAGACCGTCACCAGCGCCAACCCGAACGTGGAGCCGGTCCTGGCCGGGCTGGCACGACAAATGCAAGCACTCACCTCAGACACTGTCGAGCAACAGCAGATGGCCCTGAACACGCTGAACCAGTTGATTAGCCGGGAGGCCCTGAGCATGACCTACGCGGATTCCTTTCTGGTGCTGGCCAGCCTGTTCCTGCTGGTGTTGACGATCCTTCCTTTCAGCCGCCGGATGCAGCCCAGCGCTGCTTCCAGCAAGGATAGTCATTGATGGTGTCCCCTGTGTTGTCTGCCGTCGGCTGATGTTCGCACTCCTCCTCCTGCGAGCCGACTTGTTTAGCGGCATGTTGCGCCAGCGTTCCCAGGCGCGGTGCAGCAGTAAGTCCGCTTTTTTGAATTCCGCCCGTCGCTAAACCACGCGCCGGGCACGTTTTACTGGTGACAGAGGAAGCTGGGCTGTAAGCGGTAACAGCAAGCTTGTAGCGGCATTGTCCCCACGTTCCCGCCCCTCCTGACGAGGGGCGGGACTTCATTCTCCCCGCATCCCCTTCCGCCGTCGCAGCGGTGCAGTAGCCGGGAATGCTCTTGCGGAGTTAATATGACGATAGTCATATTTAATCGGAGGTGGCCATGCGCTATCCGGACAGCCGCAAGGAAGAAACCCATGCCCGCATCGTTGCCAGTGCCTCCGAGTTATTGCGCGAGGCCGGCGTCAACGGCATCGGCGTCGCCGACCTGATGCGCTCGGTGGGGCTAACCCATGGCGGCTTCTATGCCCACTTCGACTCCAAGGAAGTCCTTGTCAGCGAATCGGTAAGCACCGCTTTGGGGCAAACCATCGCCCATTTGCGTGCAGCGGCCGAGGAGGCGCCGAAAAACGGGGCCAGGCAGGCGATTGCCGCGACCTATCTCAACGCAAAGCATCGCGACCATCCGGAAAGGGGCTGTGCCGCCGCCGCCCTTGGTGCGGACGTGTCGCGGCTGGCGCCCGCCACCCGGGCGGCGTTCGAGGCGCGGCTGGAAGAGATGCTGGCGATGCTGGCGGAATACTCCGGCGCGCGGGGCGAGGCCGCGCGTGACAAGGCCATCGTCATGTTTTCCACCATGGTCGGCGCCATGGTGCTGGCGCGGGCAGTGCGGACCAAGCCCCTGTCCGAGGAGATCCTGGCCGCGGCGCGGCAATCAGTTCAGTAGGCTTGTGCCACCAGTGTTGCGGGAGCGGTGACTTTCACCGTCACCGCGGTGGCGCCGGCATCGGCGACGATCCGCAGGTGGGCGGCGTTGGCCGCCGAGACCACGTGGCCACCCAACACCTGCACGGCGTAGCCCAAGGAATAGTGCAGCGCCGGCACATAGATCTCCGTGACCAGGCCCGCCGCCGCGGCGGTACCGCTCGGCAAGGTGGTGGAATAGCTCAGGCTGAAGACCTTGCCGGCCTCGTCGTAGCCGAAGCTGCGCGGCGTGCCGGCGATGGCCTGCGGATAGGGCCGTTCCAGTATGGCGAGCTTGGCCTGCTTGGCCGAGCCCAGATCGTTGTCGCGGACGAACAGGCTCTGCGCGCCGCTGCCCTGCGCTTGCGTGGTGGGGTCGCCCCAGTTCTTGTAGGACCAGACCATCCAGCTACCCAGGTTGCGGTCGGCGAGGGCGGCGACGCGGCCGGTGTCGAGCAGATCGTCGCTGGCGCCGAACTCGCTCAGCAGCGAGGCCGAGCCGAGGCGCTGGCTGGTGGCGCGGGCGTTGCTGAATACGCGCTGCTCCAGCGGCCCGCAGGCCGGCAGCTTCTTCAGGCCGGTGGCCTGCAGCAGGGTTTCCGGCAGACAGTAGTCGTGCCAGGACAGGCCGAGCTGGCCGTCGGCAATATTGCGCTCGCCCAGGTGCGAGGCCGCGCCGAAGTCGAACAGGATCTGCGGCTCCATCCACACCACGTTGTCGGGGTCGACGCTGCGGATGCCGGCGAGGACGCGCTCGTACATGGCCTGCAGCTTGTCGCTCTCGAAGTGCGAGCAGCCCTGCGGACCGGCGCAGGCCGGCCAGCTGCTGCCAGGCCAGGGTTCGTTGATCACGTCGTAGCCCATCAGGTGATCCTGCGTGCGCCAGCGCGCGGCCACCGCGGTCCAGGCGTCGCGGTAGTCGTCCTGCAAGTCGGCCGCGTTGTTCCACAGGCGATCAAAGGCCTGGCTGGCCGGCGGCGTGAAGTAGTTGAGCGGGAAGCCGGCCTTGATCATGCCGTCGAAGCGGCTGGACTTCGTGGCCCAGGCGGGGAAGCCCTCGCCCTGATAGAGCGGGTTGAACAGGTCCTGGTGGAAATCCAGCAGGATGTAGATGTCGCGCGCGGCGAGCAGCTGCACCACGCGGTCGATCTTGTCGAGATAGGCGGTATCGATGGTATGCGGCTGCGGCATCACGCCGGCGAACAACACGCCGAGCCGCACCGCGTTGAAGCCGTGCGCGGCAAGCCAGTCGGCGTCGGCGACGGTGAAGCCGTCGATGGAGTCCGGTGCAACATAGGGAGCCTGCTTCCATACCGCATTGACGCCGTGCAGAATCACCACGCGGTCCTGCGCATCCACCAGCCAGCTGCCGTTGCGGCGTAGTTGCTGGTGCGCGGAAGCGGGCGCCGGCTCGAAGTGCGCAGCCGCCGGCAGATCCTGCGCCGCCGCGGTGTTGATTCCAGGCGTGCGGCTGCAGCCCCAGGCAACGAGACCGGCAAGCACGGCGGTGGAAAAGAACAGGCGGAAACGCTTCAACCGAATCTCCAGTATCTACCACTAATTTGTGACAGCTTAGTGAAATATTGTGGGGCATTTGAATTGTGAAAGCCAAACGTTTCGTGCAGCGGGATCAACGGTATTTGCCTGCGCTGTCACAATCGATTGTCATAAATCGCGGCGCGCTCGTTGTCACAATTCCTCTCAGGCCCGGATTCATTGGTTCGCAGGGGAAAAGCCATGCTGTGATGGCTCGCGCTGCCGTTGCGGTCCTGGTCCGGGCTGATGAAATGTGACAGCCAGCGCGCGGACGCCGTGGAACCACCCGCGCGCAAAAATAGCGAGGAGAGCGTAACGATGATCGTCATCGAGCCGATCGGGCAGGTGCGCAATGCACGCAAGGATTTGAGCGACGACGACTGGGGCGCCGTCACCTCGCGCATCGAGCTGCTGCCCTCGTTCGCCGAGGACTGCCTGCTCGGGCTGGAAGAGTTCTCGCACGCCGAGGTGCTGTTCCACTTCGACCGGGTGCAGGATGCGGCGATCGTGCGCGGCGCGCGTCATCCGCGCGGCAACAAGAGCTGGCCGCTGGTCGGCATCTTCGCCCAGCGCGGCAAGGACCGGCCCAACCGGCTGGGCAGCACCATCGCCGAGATCATCGGCCGCGAAGGGCGCAGCCTGCTGCTGCGTGGGCTGGATGCCGTCGACGGCACGCCGGTGCTGGACATCAAGCCGGTGATGGCGGAGTTCCTGCCACGCTCGGCGCTGCGCCAGCCGGCCTGGTCGCACGAGCTGATGCGGGAGTACTGGGAAGTGCCAAAGCGCTGAGTGCAGGTCTCGCGTAGTGTCTGAGACCGGGCGCGGGTGTCCCCTCTCCCGTTTGCGGGAGAGGGTGGCGCGATAGCGCCGGGAGAGGGCCGGCTCCGGGCCGCGGGGCCCCGCCCCCCGCCCCCCCCCCCCCCCCCGCCGCGGGGGGGACAGGGGGGCGAAGGGGGCGCGGGGGGGGGGCCGGGGCGCCCGGGGGGCGCCGGGGGGGGGGGGGGGGGGG
>JAMFRN010000135.1 GCA_026224805.1 Nevskia soli | reverse complement strand
CCTTGTTGGACAGCACCAGGTCCAGGCCGCCGCGGGCGCGATCGTAGCGGCTGCTGACGCGCAGCTGCGTTCGCGGGGCGGCCAGGCTGCCCTTGAAGTGGCGCAGGAAGCCGTTGGCGCCATACACGGCCAGATCGTAGTCGCCCGCGATGGCCCAGGAATCGGTCAGCGATTTGCCGGCCTCCACGGTGTAGTTCCAGGGGCCGCCGGCCAGATCGGCGGAGCGCACCTGGAAGCAGGCGCCGGCCTTGCCGGTGTTGGCGAAGTCGATCCACAGGCTGCCCTGGTCGGCCCAGGCGGTGGCGTGCAGCTCGTAGGGCAGGGCGCGCGCCGGGCGCAGGCCGGCTTCCTGCTGCGGCAGGGCCTGGTCGACGGGCGGCACTGCGTCGTAATCGGGATAGCGGTTCTGGTTGGGCGGGATGTAGGCGGCGGTGCTGGGCAGCGTCGGGCTGCTGGCATCGGGCCGGGCGAAGTCGAAAGCCGTGAGCAGGTCGCCGCAGATGGCGCGGCGCCACGGCGAGATGTTCGGCTCCGCCAGCGGCGACTGCGCGGTGCCGAAGCGCTTCTCGATGAAGCGGATGATCGAGGTGTGGTCGAACAGCTGCGAGTGGACCCAGCCGCCCTTGCTCCCCGGCGACACCACCAGCATCGGCACGCGCGGGCCGAGGCCATAGGGGCCGGCGGGATACTCCGAGTTGCCGGCGAAGATCTCGTCGGTCAGCGCCACGGTGGACTTGCCCTGGCTGGCCGAGGTCGGCACCGTCGGCGGCACCATGTGGTCGAAGAAGCCGTCGTTCTCGTCGAAGGTGACGAGGAACACGGTCTTGCTCCACACCTCCGGGTTGCTGGTCAGCGCGTCGAGGATTTGCGAGGTATACCAGGCGCCGTAGTTGGCCGGCCAGTTCGGATGCTCGGTATATGCTTCCGGCGCCACCACCCAGGACACCTGCGGCAGCGTGTTGTTGGCCACGTCACTGCGCAGGATGTCGAACAGCGTGCCGCCGGCGGAGATGTTGGTGCCGGTCCTGGCGCCCTGGTACAGCGGGCTGCCGGGCAGCGCGTTCTGGTACTGGTGGAAATACAGCAGCGAGTTGTCGCCGTAATTGCCGATGTAGGCGTTGTCGGTATAGCCCCAGGAACCGGCGGTATCGAGGCCGGTGCCGGCGTCCTGGTAGATCTTCCAGGAGATGCCGCCCTGCTGCAGCACTTCCGGAAAGGTTGACCAGCCGTAGCCGGCCTCGGCATTATCGATCACCGGGCCGCCACCGCTGCCGTCGTTGCCGACATAGCCGGTCCACATGTAGTAGCGGTTCGGATCGGTCGGCGCCATCAGCGAGCAGTGATAGGCGTCGCAGATGGTGAAGGCATCGGCCAGCGCGTAGTGGAACGGAATGTCCTTGCGCGTCAGGTGGGCCATGGTGGCCTCGCCCTTGCTCGGCACCCACTGGTCGTAGTTGCCCTGGTTCCAGGCGGCGTGCGTGGTGGTCCAGTCGTGCGCCAGGTCTTCGAGGAAGGTCAGTCCCACGTCCGTGACATCGGGGCGGAACGGCAGCACATAGCTGGTGCCATTGGGCTGGTACCACACCGATTTGCCCGAGGGCAGCTTCATCGGATGCGGGTCGCCGTAGCCGCGCACGCCGCGCAGCGTGCCGAAGTAGTGGTCGAAGGAGCGGTTTTCCTGCATCAGGATGACGATGTGCTCGACATCCTCGATGGTGCCGGTGCGGTTGTTGGCCGGAATCGCCAGGGCCCGGGCGATGCTGGCCGGAAACAGGGTGGCGAGAGAGGAGCTGCCGAGCAAGCGCAGAAAATCGCGACGATCCGTCATGGTCATGTTCATTCCCTTGAGTGGTGTGACTCCAAAGCCGAGGCTAGATCGCAAAAATGTCAGCGCGTTGACGGATTTGTGACTGGACCGGCAGCAGCGGTTCGCTGGCGCCAGTCATGCCCGCTGCGGCCCTGGTCCTGACATGGCTATGCTGCCCATGTCCGCCCTGATTTCCCATGCGCGCCTGTTCCTGGTCGCCCTGCTGCTGGTGTCGGCCACCGGCTTGCAGGAAACCCTAGTGTTCGGCGACTACGACAGGGTGCCGCGATCGCTGCGCTCAGCACATACTACGGAGGCTGGTTCGGACAGGTCTTATCCGGCGCTCGTTTCGTCATCGGCAGGCCTCTTTCCCAGCACCTCCACCAGTTTGCTGGTCAGCGGCTTGAGGAAGTAAGACTCCGTCGGCATGAGATCCACGCGGATGCCCTGAGTGGTCAGGGCCTCGGCCACCACCGGGCCTACCGCGGCGACGCAGGTTCTGGCCAGCGCCGCTTTCAGCGCCTCGCCCTGTTCCGCCGCCTCGGCCACGGTAACGAGCCGCTCGACCTGTCCGCGACTGGTGAAGGCGATCGCATCCACCTCGCCGGCGGCAATGTGCACGATCAGGTCGATCACTTCGGCGTCGTGGCTGTTGTCGGCATAGATATACGGCGCCACCGTGCGCACCGCGGCGCCTGCCTGTTGCAGGAAGGCGCTTAGCGGCAGGTTCGGCTCGGTGCCGTAGAGCTGCACGCCCACGCTGCGGCCACTCAGGTCCCGCCCGTGCAATGCCTTGATGATGCCCGGCGTGGTCGGTTCCGCGGCGGCGATATCCGGCTTCAGGCCCAGTTCGCGCAGCGCCCGCGCCGGCTTCGGGCCGCGGGTGATCTTGCGCACGCGCATCAGTTGCGTGAGGAAGGCGGTGTTCAGTGCCGGCTCATGACGCTCGATGCAGGCCAGCAGGCGGCGCAGGCCCTCGCCGGTGAGCACAATGAAGTCATCGCAGCCGCCGCCGCTGAACCAGCGCAGCCAGTCCAGCACCGGTGCGGGATCGGGCGCGTCGAGGATGCCCACCAGCGGGCAGCGCAGCACGCGCGCGCCGCGCCGTTCCAGCATGGCGACGAACACGTCCAGCTCGCGGCTCTCCGCCACCGCGATGGTCCGTCCCTGCAGCGGCAACTCCGTCATCTCGGCGATCCCCAATCACTTTCTGGCGCGGCAGCGGCGCGCAGGGCGGAAAGCCTAGTTTATTCTGCTGGCTGCAAGGGAGCTCGAGAGGCGGGCGCCGGCGCGGCGTTTTGCCGCGCCCAAAAAAATGGCGCCAGCGAACGGGGAATTCGCCGGCGCCGCCACTCGGGCAGTGTAAAGGGGGAACACCGCCCTTCCACGACGTCCCAGGGAGGAGGCCGCCGCAGCGTAGATAAGGCAGCGGCGGGCGGCCTAAGTTCAGCGCTTTACGTTTTTTAACGTCCCAGGTGCCGAAGCGCGGGATAGATCGATTTCGATATCCAATTCAGGGCCTTGCAGCCATAGCGGCGGGCATGGCCCGCCCTGCGACTGCTGTCATCCCGGGCGTAGCCGAGGGACTCAGGATGACAAATTGCCAGGGAATCTAAGGCACTCGCAGTGCATGCACGCTGAACAGCGCGCGCTCGTCCGTCCAGCAAGTCACCGGCTCATAGCCGGCATCGCGTGCCAGGGCCTGGAACGATTCGATGCTGTACTTGTACGAGTTCTCGGTGTGGATGCTCTCTCCTTCGGCGAACTGGAATTGCGCCTCGCCGATCCGCACCGTCTGCGCGGCGCGGCTGACCAGGTGCATTTCGACGCGGCTTTCGGTCTCGTTCCAGCGCGCGCTGTGCTCGAACTGGCCGACGCGGAAATTGCCGCCCAGCTCGCGGTTGATGCGGCGTAGGAGGTTGAGATTGAAGTCCGCGGTGACGCCGGCCGCGTCGTCGTAGGCGGCGTTGAGCACGCGCTCGTCCTTGCGCAGGTCCACGCCGACGATCATCACGGCGCCCGACCGGAGGATGTGGCGGGTGCGCGCCAGAAACACGGCGGCTTCGGCATGGGTGAAGTTGCCGATGGTCGAGCCGGGGAAGAAGCCGGCCAGCGCGCCCGGCGTGCCGCTCGCGGCGACCGGCAGTGCGAAGTTCTGCGTGTAGTCGGCGCACACCGGCGCGATGCGCAGGCCGGGGAAGGCACGCGCCACGCCGGCGGCGCCGGCGAGCAGGTGCTTGCGCGAGATGTCCACCGGCACGTAGGAGTAGGGGCGATCGAGTTGCGACAGGATCAGCCCGACCTTGCTGGCCGAGCCGGCGCCGAACTCGATCAGGCTGGCCTGCGGCCCGAGCAGTGCGGCGATATCCGGCGCACGGTCTTCGAGGATGCGCAGTTCGGTGCGCGTCAGGTAATACTCGGGCAGCTTGCAGATACGGTCGAACAGCACCGAGCCGGCCGCGTCATAGAAGAACTTGCAGGGCAGGGTCTTGCGCGCGGAGCCGAGACCGGCGATGACGGCGGCCTCGAATTCCTCCGCCGAAGGTTCCAGGTCCTGCAACTGCTGCACGCCGAATTGCGCGCCTGCCGCCGTTGAAAGGCTCATACATCCTCCGCCAACCGGAAACCACTGAATTGCCAGCGTGCCGCTGGCCCAAAGAAATTGCGGTAGCTGGTGCGCGTATGGCCTGGCGGCGTGGCGCAGGACTGCCCGCGCAGCACCATCTGGTTGACCATGAACTTGCCGTTGTACTCGCCCACCGCACCCGCCGCGGCGCGGAAGCCTGGGTAGGGCAGATAGGCGCTGCCGGTCCACTCCCAGACATCCTGCGTGAAACCCTCGCGCAGCGGCCGCGGGTGGACGCGGATGGCATCGTCCGCATCCTGCGCTGGCTCGCCGCCGTACTGCCGGCTGGCTGCTTCCCACTCCTGCTCCGTGGGCAGGCGCTTGCCGGCCCAGGCGGCGTAGGCGCAGGCCTCGTAATAGCTGACGTGGCACACCGGCTCGTCCGGGCGCAGCTCGCGCATGCCGTACAGGGTGAAACTGGCCCATGCGCCGGACTGCCGCTCCCAGTACAGCGGCGCCTGCCAGCCCTCTTCCAGCACTTTCGCCCAGCCATCCGACAGCCACAGCTCTGCGCGGCCGTAGCCGCCGTCCTCGATGAATTGCAGGTATTCGCCGACGCTCACCGGCCGGCTGGCGATGCGGCTGGCCGGGAGCAGCGCCTGGTGCGGCGGCGTTTCGTTGTCGAAGGCAAAGCCGCCGCCGGCGTGGCCGATGTCGACAATGCCGCGCCTGATTTCCAGCCAGCGCAGCGGCGGCGCGGACCGTCGCACCGATTGTTGCGCCTGGTTCGCTACGGCCGGCATATAGGCCGGGCGCAGAGGGTTGGCGGCGAAGGCGTGCTTGATGTCGGTGAGCAGCAGCTCCTGGTGCTGCTGCTCGTGGTTCAGCCCCAGCTCCACCAGGGCCGCGGCATCGGTGCCGCAGTGCTGCAGCAGCGTCTGCATTGCGGTATCGACATGCGCCCGGTAGGCGCCGATCTCCTCCGCCGTGGGGCGCGTCAGCAGGCCGCGCGAAGGGCGGCCGATGCGCGCGCCCACTGCCTCATAGTAGGAATTGAACAGCTGGCTGTAGTGCGCATCGAACACGCGATAGCCAGGCAGATGCGGCAGCAGCAGGAAGGTTTCGAAGAACCAGCTGGTGTGGGCGCGGTGCCATTTGGCCGGGCTGGCGTCCGCCATCGACTGCACCTGCTGGTCCTCCGGCGACAGCTTGGCCGCCAGGGCTTCTGTGCGCGCGCGCACCGCCCAATAGCGCTCGGGCAGGCTCGCGCCGCCGGCGCTGCTAAATGCGGGTCCCTGCTCGAGCTGCCCGGCCGCCATGGGGATATCCTCCGCAACGCGCCGGTCTATTTGACCTTGACGCCGCGCCAGAATGCGATGTGGTCCTTGATCTGCGTGGCCTCGGTGCTCGGCTCCGGGTAATACCAGGCGGCGTCCTTGCTCTCGCTGCCATTGGCGGCGACGGTGTAATAGTGCGCCGTGCCCTTCCAGTGGCAGACCGTGGTGGTGCTGCTCGGCTTGAGGTATTCGGCGTTGACGGATGCGGCCGGAAAATAATGATTACCTTCGACCACGACAGTGTCGTCGGACTGCGCGATCACTACCCCGTTCCAGATTGCGGTGGCCATTCCTGCCTCCTGCGTGACCGCTGATCCGCGTCAGCCCTTGAGTGCGGGCCGTGGACGGATAGTGGGTTGCTGCTGATGCCGGCAGGCCTGGCGATGGTCTCGCCGGGCCTGCTCCATTGGATTATCGGGCCGGAACGTATGCAGAACTATGACCGGTGGTCCGGCGGATATGTTCAATCATACGACCGATCGGCGATACCATCGCATTCATGGAGGCGGCGCCATGGATTGCAAGGGGGCATTGCCCGGCGCGCCGCGCAAAGGCGTCCGCGCCGGCAATTCCGGGCCGCATGGCCCCGGCCCGCGTGCGCCGGCTTATTCCGGCGCGCTCACCTGCACCCCGGTCTGGGGTAGCCCCGAGATATGCACCTTGTGCTTGGGCTCGAAGTTCGGGCAGGGCCACATGCCGGCGCGCATCTTCTTCAGTTCGTCGGTGTCGTGGAAATCGCGGTAGGGCGTGAGGTCGAGATTGTCCGGCACTCGGGTCAGCTCCTCGTCGCCGATCACCTTGATGTAGTCCTGCATGAAGGCATCGTAGGCTTCCCAGGTGATGCCCTCTGCGCGCACCGCGGCCTGCTCGGCGTGCAGCGCGATCTGGTGGGCGTGCAGATAGTGCATACCGAGCAGCTGGATCAGCGATTTCTCCACCGCCTCGTGCACCACCAGGAAGCGGTCGGTCAGCACCTTGCGCTTGCGATAGATGAAGCTCTTCGGCATGTGGCGGTCGATGAAGATGGTGTGGCCATCGACGCTGTAGCCGGCGAGGTAGGGGATGTCGTAGCCGCGCTCCAGGTGGGTGCGGGCGCGGATTGCCTTCACCGCGTGGTCCATCATGGTCTGCCCGATCAGCCATTCGGGGCGGTGGCCCTTGTGCGGCGCTTTGTGCGGCGGGTTGATCGCCTTGAGCATCTTGGGATGTCGTTCTGAACCGTGCATGCTGTCCTCCTGATTGATGCGTATGGTGCTTTACCGTGCCAGCGACACGCCGACGCCGATGCGGAAAATGGAGCGGTTGTAATTCAGCAGGTCTTCGCCATAACCCTGCCACATATACAACATCCAGAAGAAATCCGGATCGGATGGCTTGTTCGGAATAGTGTATTGCAGGTTCACCGCGCCTTTGCCGGTGACCGGGTTGTAGCGGACCATGGCGCGCAACAGCTGTCTGCCGAACATCTGCTGCTCGTAGGTCAGCTCGCTGTAGCCGTAGTAGGTGCCGATATGCGGGTTGTCGTCGCGCTGCGGGTCGGTGGCCGGGATGCTGTCGTTCTCCGGCAGGCGGTACCACCACTTCCAGTAGATCAGATGATCGCCTTCGGCCTGGAAGATCGCGGCATAGAAGCGGTTCCAGCTGCGCGAGTTCGGCAGCGCCATGCCGTTGGACTCGTGCTCGAAACCGACGTCGGCACCGAGGTGATACCAGCGCTCGCGGTCGGCGGGGATGTAGCGATAGAACAGTTCCGGGTTGTAGTCGGTTTCGCGGAACGGCGAGGAGTCGTGCGTGTTGTAGGCCTGCCAGAACGATTTCTGCGAATACGCCGCGTACAGGGGGATGCCGAACAGCCGCTGCTTGAAGCTGAGCTGGAACATCACCTCGGCCTCGCGTCCGTCGTAGGCCGGGCTGTAGGTGTAGGGCAGCAGGAACATTGGCTTGTGCAGCGACAGGCCGCGCCCGGCCGAGACGATGTCGTAGGCGTCCGGATCGGGCAGGAACAGGCTGCGCCGCTCGGCCTTGGTTGCTTTCGGCGCCTCGGATGTGGGCGCCGTGGTGCCCACCGGTGCGCCCTGGTCCAGCGGGGCCCCCGTCGCAGTGACGCCCGCCACGCGGGTGCCGGTCAGCGGCACATCATGGGCGGGGATGGCCGGAGCCAGGCTGGCGGACAGGCTGGGGTCGAAGCCCCAGGGGCCGGCGCCGGTGCCGCCCCCCGTGGCGGCGACGGGCACGCAGGCCTGGGGCGCATCGCGCCGTTCGGGAGCTGTGCTGCACGCCGCAGACAGCAGCGCGGCAACAGCGCAAACTATGCGGCCATAGGTGCGCATCGAAGCCTTTGACGAGAGCATATTGAGAAGCCTCACGCCGTCCCCTATGTTTTGCTGCAAAGCCAGAATTTAACCGATGCTCGCAGACATTGCCCTGCTCCTCCTCGCCGCGGTGATCGCGGTGCCGCTGTTCAAGCGCTTCGGCCTGGGCTCGGTGCTGGGCTATCTCGCGGCCGGCATTGCCATCGGCCCCTGGGGCCTGGGCCTGATCTCGCGGGTCGAGGAAATTCTCAACTTCTCCGAGTTCGGCGTAGTGCTGCTGCTCTTCGTCATCGGCCTGGAGCTGCAGCCCAGCCGCCTGTGGCGCCTGCGCTCGGCGGTATTCGGCCTCGGCGGCGCGCAGGTGCTGCTCACCGCGACGGTGCTGGCGGGCTGGTCGCTGTGGCGCTATCACCAGTCCATGCCGGCGGCCATCGTCATCGGCTTCGGCATGTCCATGTCCTCCACCGCCTTCGTGTTGCAGATGCTGGGCGAGCGCAAGGAGCTGACCGACCGCCACGGCCGCGCCGCCTTCGCCATTCTGCTGTTCCAGGATCTGGCGGTGATTCCCTTCCTGGCCCTGCTGCCGTTCCTGACTTCCGAGGGGGCGGCGATGCACAACGGCACGCCCTACTGGGTCGGGGCGGTCAAGGCCGGGGCGGCGCTGGCCTTCGTGGTGTTCCTCGGACGTTACCTGCTGCGGCCGGTGCTGCGCATCCTCGCCGCCACCCAGGTGCCGGAGATCTTCACCGCCGCCGCCCTGCTCACCGTCACCGGCACTGCCCTGGGCATGAGCGCGGTGGGCCTGTCCGCCTCGCTCGGCGCCTTCCTCGCTGGCATGCTGCTGGCCGACTCGGAATACCACTACGAGCTGCAGGCCGACATCGAGCCGTTCAAGGGCCTGCTGCTGGGCCTGTTCTTCATGGCGGTGGGCATGTCGGCCAATATCGGCTTCATCGCCCAGGACCCGGTGCGGGTGCTGGAAGGCGTGGCCATCCTGGTGATCATCAAGGTACTGGTGCTGTACCTGGTCGGCCGCGGCTACGGCCTGTCCGCCGGTTCGTCGCGGTCCCTGGCGGTGGCCCTGTCGCAGGGCGGCGAGTTCGCCTTCGTGCTGTTCGCCATGGCGCGCAGCGCCGCCATCTTCGACCAACGCACCGCCGATGCGCTGGTGGTGTCGGTGACCCTGTCGATGATCGCCACGCCGCCGATGTACGCGTTGGTAGCGCGTTTCGGCGGCAGCGCATCGGAGGAAACCCGCCCCTTCGACGAGATCGACGCGCCGGAAAACGACATCATCATCGCCGGCTTCGGCCCCTTCGGCCAGATCTTCGGCCGCATGCTGCGCCTGAAGAAAATCCCCTACACCGTGCTCGAGCGCAACTGGCAGCATGTCGACTTCGTGCGCCAGTTCGGCAGCACCGTGTTCTACAGCGATGCGGGGCGCATGGAAGTGCTGCGCGCGGCCAAGGCCGACAAGGCGCGCTTCTTCGTGCTGGCCATCGCCGACGTGGAGGAGTCCCTGCGCATCACCGAGATGGTGCGGCGCAACTTCCCGCACCTGCGCATTTTCGCGGTGGCGCGCGACCGCGCCCATACCATGCAGCTGATGGACCTGGGCGTGACCGACGTGATCCGCCGTGCCTACGGCTCCAGCCTGGAGATGACCGCTGACCTGCTGCGCGCCCTGGGCGAAGCGGACGACCGCATCGCCCGCGACGTCGAGCGCTTCCGCCGCCACGACCAGGAAACCCTGCTCAAGCAGCAGGCCGTCCACCGCGACGAGCAGCAGCTGATCCAGACCGCCAAGGAAGCGTCGAAGGAACTGGAGCAGTTGTTCGAGGCGGACATGGAAAGTCAGGAAACCAGCACGACTTAGCGCTCGTCCGCGTTCACCGGGCAAAAAAATGGGCCGCTGGAACACCGTGGGGTGTCCTTCGCGGCCCAAGGCTCAGGGTCGTGCCACCGCGGACCTTCCGCAACGGGCTAAACAGTGCGGCCTAAAAAATGAGCCGCTGGAACACCGTGAGGTGTTCTTCGCGGCCCAAGGCTCAGGGCCGTGCCGACGCGGACCTTCCGCGACGGGCTGAACAGTGCGGCCTAAAAAATGAGCTGCTGGAACACCGGAGTGTTCTTCGCAGCCCAAAGCTCAGGGCCGTGCCGGTGCGGACCGTTCCGCGCCGGGCTAAACAGGGCGGTCTGAAAAGCGGGTTGCTGGGACGCCGAAGCGTTCTGTGCAGCCCAAGGCTCTTAGGACCGTTGCACGGTGCGCCGCTCAGGCCGCACCCAGTGCAGAAACAGTTTTTTGCGGAGCGGGCCGTGCCTCGGCGCCCACTTCGCGTTGCAGCTTCATCGCGGCGCGGACCAGCGCCTGCGTCGAATTGCCGCTTTCCGGGTAGCGGCTGGCACCCATGCCCCAGGTCAGCGGCAGCGACTGGTTGTCGTAGTGCACCGGGGCGTTGAGCAGCGCGGCCACCTGCGCCAGCGCCGCCTCGATGGCCCGGTCTGCGCGCTCGCGCAGCAGGAAGATGAAGCCGTCGTGGCTCAGGCGCGCCAGCACATC
The DNA here is from genome assembly GCA_026224805.1 of Nevskia soli. Lineage (GTDB taxonomy): Bacteria > Pseudomonadota > Gammaproteobacteria > Nevskiales > Nevskiaceae > Nevskia > Nevskia soli_A. The sequence goes on along the minus strand of JAMFRN010000135.1, from coordinate 47,413 downwards.
GCCCTCGCGCAGCGCCGGCGCCAGCTGGCTGGCCAGCGCCCGCATGATCAGGTTGACGCGGTCCTGGCCGAGCTTCTCCACCAGCATCCGGTAGCCGCGGATCTCGCCGTAGACCACGCCGAACGGCGGCGGCGTCTTGCCGTTTGAGTTGATCAGCTGCCGCAGCAGGGTTTCGTTGAACAGGCTGCGGTTGGGCAGTTCGGTGACGGAGTCGTAGTAGGCCAGGCGGCGCACCCGCTCGGACTCGGCGCGCAACTTCTCCGTGCGGCGGCGGTGGGTCAGTGCGCGCACATCCATCAGCGACAGCAGCAGGATCGCACCGAGCAGGCCGATGGTGATCAGCGCCACCGGCAGACCCATCCAGTTGCCGCCCAGCAGGTTGGAGGGGGCGCATATCGCGCCGGCGGCGAAGTTCGCCGCGGCCATGCCGGTGTAGTGCATGCCGCAGATGGCCGCGCCCATCACCAGCGCCGCCACGATCTTGGCCGGGACCACGCGCCCATCGGGCAACTGCCGCACCGAGAAGCAGATGAACAGGGCTGCGGCGGAAGCCAGTACGGCGATGCCGGCGGAAGCGGCGATCAGCAGCGGGTCGTAGCTGATGCCCGGCGACATGCGCATCGCCCACATGCCGCTGTAGTGCATCAGGCAGATGCCCGCGCCCATCACCAGCGCCCCGCCGACGATGCCGGCCGCGGTCAGCTTGCTGCGGCTGATGATATACAGGGCCAGCAGGGAAACGCCGATGGCGGCGAGCCAGGACAAGGCGGTGAGGGTCAGATCGTAAGTGATCTTCACCGGCAGGCTGAAGGCTTTCATGCCGACGAAATGCATGGCCCAGATGCCGGTGCCCATGGCGAACGCGCCGGCAATCAGCCAGATGCGTTCGCGCGCGCCGTCGAAAAACGCGATACGACCGCCCAGGTCCAGCGCCGCATACGAGGCGAATGCCGCCACGCAGTAGGACGTGATGACCAGTGTGAGATCGTAAATTCCGTTCATGTTGTTATGTGATGCCTTCGCAAATGCTGTGGGCATGGCGGCTGAGGTGCATAGAAGACCCCACTTCGCCGCCGCCGCTGCATTGCTGCCGATGGGCGTATGCCGAGACGTGACGAGCGGAAGAATCGAAACCTGAACGACGCGTCAACGGTAGTTATTGCCCGACAAGCGGTGTAATTTTGAAAACAGTGGCTGTCTGATGCGCTGGCGGTGGCCTGCGGGCCAATGTGCATGGCCGGAGCTGGGTGCTAACCGCCATGCCGTACCAGTCGGTCCTGCTGGCGCCGCCGCTGGGCCGATGCAGGGCCGTCGCCGCCCCCGCACGGATTGGCCGGAGCCGCGGAGGTTCCCGCGCAGCGGCCCCCGGCGCGGCTCTGCCGCCTCCCTCGCTTTAACTCGCGGAAACGCAAAGGTTTTCGCCGCCGCCCCGCGCCATTCGCGACGCTCTGGCCGGGGGCGCGCCCGGCTCTGCCCCAGCGGCCCGCGTTGGCGGGGCCATTTCTAGGATAATGTGACATCACTTTCAGCCGGCCGGGCCGCTTCCAGGCATGACCTTCATTGTTCCATCCGTGATGGTTGCGCTGGTCGCGCTGGGCATGGCCTTGTCCTTCATCTCCGCCGACTACCGCTCGCCCACCTCGCGCGCCCTGGCCCTGACGCTGGTATTCATCAGCATTGCCATCGGCGCCAATACCGGCTTCCTGTTTCACATGGCGCCCGAAGCCGTGATGCCGGGCTGGCTGGCCCTGCCGGAAGCGGCTGCCCTGATTGCCGTGCTGGAATTCGTGCTGCGCGTGCGGCGCACCCTGCCGGCCGGCGAACTCGACGTCCGCTTCGGCGACTATGTGCTGCGCTGCGGCCAGCTGGCGGCCGTGCTGTACTGCGTGCTGTCGCTGTGCTTCCCGGAACAGCGCACCCGCGATTTCCTGTTCGCCGTCAGCAACGCCAGCGTGCTGTACAAGCCCGGCTTCTGGCTGTTCGCGGCGCCCATCCTGTTTTCCGCCGGCACCGGCCTGTTCTCCGGCGCCCTGGTGCTCAACCGCCGCCCGGACCGCGCCGAACGCGTGCGCCTTCTGGCCCTGGGCTTGTCCACGCCGTTCTTCATGGCCGGCTTCGTGCTGCGCGTGGAATTCGCCTCGATCACCGTGCTGTGCGGCGAGATGATCTTCCTGGTCGGCTCGGTGCAGTACCACGTCCTGCAGGGCCAGCGCGGGCAGTTCCTGTCGCGCTTCCTGTCGTCGCAGGTGGCGACGCTGGTGCGCGAGCGCGGCCTATCCGGCGCGATGAAGCAGAATTACCTAGAAATCACCGTGGTGGTCAGCGACGTGCGCGGCTTCACCGCCTTTGCCCAGGCGCATCCGTCCTCGCGCGTGATCCAGGTGCTGCAGGATTACTACGACGCCGTGGGCGAAGTGGTCGCCGCCTATGGCGGCACCATCAAGGACTACGCCGGCGACGGCATCCTGATCCTGGTCGGCGCACCCCTTCCCATATCCAACCACGGCGCCGTCGGCCTGGCCATTGCGCGCGGCGTGCGCGAGGCGGCGCGCGAAGTGACGCAGCGCTGGAGCAGCGACGAGCACCGGCTCGGCATCGGCATCGGCGTGGCCAGCGGCTTCGTCACCGTCGGCGTCATCGGCTCCGCTTCACGGCTTGAATACACTGCCGTGGGGCCGGCGGTGAATCTGGCTTCGCGGCTGTGCGAACAGGCGGCGGACGGTGAGATCCTGGTGGATGGGCGCACCCGCGAGCTGGCGAGCGAGGTGCCGCTGGAGGCAAGAGAGGCGATTGCGGTAAAGGGGTTTACGGAGGCGGTGCCCTTGTATTCCTTGCCGAGCGCGGCCTAGCGGGATTTTGTTCCTGCCGTTACGAAGCGGGGTGTGTGTGGCTGTTCGTTAAACCAGCCCCGGCCTCAAGCGCCATCACCTCCCGGTCCGATGGCAACCCGCACCAATCCATCCGCCTCCACCCAGGCCCGATACATGCTGCGCGAGTTGAATGGCAACGCAATATTCCCCCGGCTGTCGATGGCGATGCAGCCGCCGCGGCCGTGATATTGCGCCACGCTGTCCAGCGCCTCCGCGCAGGCGCGCTCCAGTTCCCAGCCGCACCAGGCGAGCCGCGCATGCACGGCGTGGCCGAAGCCGCTGCGGATGAAGGACTCGCCGGTGCCGGTGCAGGACACGGCGGCGCTACGGTCGTCGGCGAAGGTGCCGGCGCCGATCACCGGGGTGTCGCCGACGCGTCCCGGCAGTTTGTTGGTGAGGCCGCCGGTGGAAGTGGCAGCGGCGAGATGGCCGTGGACGTCGCGCGCCACGGCGCCGACGGTGCCGAAGGCGGCATCATCGTCGCAAAAGGCGTGATCGTCGTGATCCAGGGTGATGGCGCCGGCGCGCCTGGCGGCTTCGAGCTGGTGCAGCCGCTCGGCGGTGATGAAGAAGCCGGGCTCGACCATTTCCAGGCCCAGTTCGGCGGCGAGCTGCTCGGCGCCGGCGCCGCCGAAGAACACGTGCGGGGTGCGCTCCATGATGGCGCGGGCGAAACGTATCGGGCTGCGCACGCGGCTGATGCCGGTGACGGCGCCGCAGGCGCGGTCGGCGCCGTTGACGATGGCGGCGTCGAGCTCGGGCTGGCCGTCGCGACTCAGCACGGCGCCGATGCCGGCGTTGAACAGCGGGCAGTCTTCCATCAGCTCGACGGCACGGGTCACGGCGTCGAGGGCGGAGGCGCCGTCGCGCAGCAGGGCCTGGGCGGCGGAGGCGACGCGATGCAGCGCGGCGCGCTGTTCCGGTTGGGCGCCGGAGCCGGGCGGCGGATCGCCCGCGCCGCCATGCAGGGCGAAGCGGATCAGGCCTGGATCGGGGGAGGAGGTAGTCATGCGCGGAATTATGCGGAATCGCGGGGAGATTTGCGGTGTTGTGCGCCTCGGATCGCGGTGCGCGGTCCGGCATTGGGTAAGCTAAGGCATGGCAACGATCGTCAACGAACCGGGATTTCCTTTCATCCGCATGATCAGTTCCTTGTCACGGCTTGCTCCGCCGCGCGCTCTCGGTCTCGTTTTCGCAGGCGCCCTGCTGCTCCTCGCCGGCTGCGCCAGCGCCCCCGCGGTAGTCACCTCCAGCGGTACACCGGATGTCGCGCCGGCAGCGCCGCAGGCGGTGGACAATGTGCCGCGGGTTCCCGTCACGGTCAGCGCTTTCGACTACCGCTTGAAGCAGCGCGGCGACATTGGCCAGGGCATCGCCGACCTGCTCGCCGATGCGCTGGTCAACAGCGGCCGCTTCCAGCCGCAGACAGCGGCGGCGGGGATGCCATCGGGCGGCGCGCAGCTGCTGATCGGCGGCAGCGTCGTCGCCTTCGATCCGGCCTGTGCCGGCGGCGCGCAGATCATCGTGTTCGACAACCAGGCCTGCGTCACCGTCAACATCCGCATCGTCGACGCCGCCAGCGGCAAAGTGCTCAAGACCGCCACGGTGGATGGCACTTCCGCTGCCGGCGGCGCCGGAACGGTGCCGGCGAGCGGCAAGCTGCCGGCCAGCCTGCAGGCCTACAGCAAGCTGCCGATGGAACAGGCGATCCGCAATTGCGTCGAGAAGGCGGCGAACATCGTCGCGACGCTCAGCCCCCAGTAAGGAGCGGGTGCCGTTGCGCCGCCGCCCTCACTCCCCAGCCCTTACTCGTACTTGACCGAGCAGCCGTAGGGCGGGGTCAGCGGCTGGCTCAGCGGCTTGCCGGCCAGGGCCTCCTCCAGCGCCGTTTTGACATAGGGGCTGGCCCGGGCGATATCGTCCGGATCGGTGCTGGGCAGGCTGTCGATGCCGCCCGCATAGATCAGCTTGCCGCCGCCGTCGACGATGAACATGTGCGGCGTGGTCTTGGCGTCGTAGAGGTGGCCGATCTTGCCGGAGGCATCGAGCAGCACCGCGCTGGGTGCCGCGCCGCGCTGCCGGGTGAGCTGGTCGGCGCGGGCGCCGTCGGCATAGCCCTGGGTGCCGGGAGCCGAGGAAATCACCGACAGCCAGATCACGCCCTTGCCGGTGTACTCCTTCTGCAGGGTCTGCATATTGCCCTTCTTGTAATAGTGCTGGACGAAGGGGCAGCCGTCGTTGGTCCATTCCAGCACCACCAGCTTGCCGCGATAATCCGCCAGCGACACGGTCTTGCCATGGCTGTCGGTGCCGCTGAAGGCCGGCGCCGGCTGGCCGATGCGCGGAGCGTCCGCCGCTAGCGCGCCGCCCTGGAAGATGCCGCCGAGCAGCATGGCGAGCAATCCACCGAGAGTCCCTGACTTGAGCAATCCATTCATCGCAGCCTCCTTGAAAGCCTGGAGAGCAGCCTCAACCCGGTTTGAGCGAATCCACGACGATCGATGGCGTCAACAACTGGGGCAGCACTTTCGGATCGCCACCCTTCACATATACCAGATACAGCGGTACGCCGGAACGCCCATAACGCGCCAGCAGCTGGGTGATGGCCGGATCGGCGCGGGTCCAGTCGCCTTGCAGCCAGGCGACCTGCTGATCGGCGAAAACCTGATGCACCGCATCGGTGTCCAGCGCCACGTGCTCGTTGACCTTGCAGGTGATGCACCAGTCGGCGGTCATGTCGACAAAGATGGTGCGGCCCTGGGCGCGCAACTCGGTCACGCGCTGCTCGCTCCAGGGCTCGATCGCTGCGCTGCCCGGCTTGGCCGCGGCAGGCGTGCCGCCGCCCGCCGAAACCGTGCGGATCTGCGGCGAGCTCAGCAGGGCCAGCGCCACCAGCAGCGCCGCAAGCTTGAGCAGGCCGGCGACGCGCCCCGGCCGGTTCCACAGCCACAGCGCGAAAGCCACCAGGGTCAGGCCGAGCAGGGCTACCGCCATGCCGCTGCGGTCGGTAATGCCGCCCAGCACCCACAGCAGCCACACCACGCTCAGGTAGAGCGGGAAGGCCATCACCTGCTTGAAGGTTTCCATCCAGGCGCCGGGGCGCGGCAGCAGCTTGCCCAGCTGCGGGAAGAAGCCGATTAGCAGGAACGGCAGCGCCAGGCCCAGGCCCAGCGCCAGGAACACCAGCATGGCCAGGGCCGCCGGCTGGCCCAGGGCATAGCCCAGTGCGGTGCCCATGAAGGGCGCGGTGCAGGGGCTGGCCACCGCCACCGCCAGCACGCCGGTGAAGAAGGAGCCGCGATAGCCGTTGTCGGCGGCGAGGCTTTGGCCCACGCCCATCAGGCGCGTGCCGAACTGCACCACGCCGGACATCGACAGGCCCATGCCGAAGAACAGGTAGGCCAGCACCGCCACGAACACCGGCTGCTGCAGCTGGAAGCCCCAGCCGACCGCCATGCCGCCGCCGCGCAGCGCCAGCAGCAGGCCGGCCAGCCCGCCGAAAGTGGCGAGCACGCCGAAGGTGTAGGCCAGCGCATGGCCGCGCTGGCGCCGCGCCACCTTGGCGCGTGCCTCGATCAGGCTGATCTCCTTGATCGACAGCACCGGGAAGACGCAGGGCATCAGGTTGAGGATCAGGCCGCCGAGCAGGGCCGACAGCAGCACCAGGGCCAGGCTCAGCGGCGCCGCCGCTTCCGCCGCGGCAGGCAGGGCGCTACCGGCTGCGCCCTGCGGCACCGGCTCCACCGTGCCGGGCTGGGCGTGGATTTCCCAGGCCTTGACACTGTCACCGTCGTGCACCACCAGCTCGCCGTCCACCTGGGCCGGCGCCTTGACGAAGTAGTCGCCCAGCGTCTGCGAGATGCGCAGGCCGTGATCGGCGCTGTTGGCCAAGCGCTGCGGCGCCGAGTGCTTGACCAGGTCGCTGACGTAGGGGAAGAATTCGATGGCGCCGCCGGCGGAGAAGTGCGCGCCTTTCACCGCCAGCGAGAAATCGCCTTCGCCGGCGCCGCCGTGGGTGGCGAACTGCACTTTCCAGTCGGCCGGGGCCGGCTGCGGCAGTTGCGTGCGGGTGCTGCTGAAGGCGTCGCGCCAGCGCGGATCGGCCTGCTGCGGCGTGCCGGGGTCGGTGACCGGCAGGGTCAGGCTCAGATCGGCGCTGCCGGGGATGCAGATGTCTTTGCACACCAGCCATTTGGCCTTGGCCTGCAGGTTGACGCTGGCGCCGCCGGACCAGTCGGCCGGCACCGTCAGCGGCACCAGCAGCAGGGTTTCCTTGCCGTAGCCGTAGTTGACGATATCGCCGAGGGCGCTGCGGTGCGGATACGGCCACTGCAGGTCACCGGCGCTGATGCCGGCCGGCAGGGTCCAGGCGAGAGTGGTGGCCAGCCCGGAATCGCCCGGGTTGCGCCAGTACACGTGCCAGCCGTCCTCCGGCGCGATGCGCAGCGCCAACCAGTTGTCGCCGCCAGCGGCCAGGCTGAGGTTTTCGGCGATCAGTTCGGCTTCGACATGCTCGGTCTGGACCGGCGCGGCATGGCCGGGAAGGGTGAAAGCGGCGAACACCAGGCTGAGGGGCAGGCCGAGGGCAAGAAGCGGGCGCATGCGGGGGAGGGGTCTGAACTAAGGCAAGTAGGAGAGTGTAATGACCTTCGTCCCGGCGTGGGGTTCCGCGCCGGGACGGGATGATCGGGCCAACCCAGTCTCAGGGGATTTCCCTATGGCCCCCGGCGCGCTGACGATAGGCGGGAAAGCAGGGCTACAATAGCTGCATTACGGCATGGGACGCCGCCTTGGGGGCTGCGGGCATAGCCGGCTGTGCCAGCCGCGGCGCATCGCCGCAGGCCAACCATAACTATTCTCGGAGAGCTTCTCGCAATGACCGCCAGCCCACGCCGCGGGTTCACCCTGTTCATGACCGGCTTGTCGGGCGCCGGCAAGTCCACCCTGTCGGAACGGGTGGCGGAGGTCATCAAGTCCGATTACCAGCGCCCCGCCACCATCCTCGACGGCGACATCGTGCGCGAGATGCTGTCCAGCGGCCTGACCTTCTCCCGCGCCGACCGCGAGCTCAACATCCGCCGCATCGGCTACGTCGCCGGTGAAGTGACCAAGCATGGCGGCATCTGCATCTGCGCCGCCATCGCGCCGTTCCGTACCGCCCGCGCCGAGGTGCGCGCGCGCATCTCCCAGCTGGGCGGGTTTTACGAGGTCTACATCGCCACGCCGCTGGCGGTGTGCGAGAGCCGCGATCCGAAAGGCCTGTACAAGAAGGCGCGGCGCGGCGAGATCAAGGGCTTCACCGGCATCGACGATCCGTTCGAGATTCCGGAGCACGCCGAAATCTCCATCGACACCAGCAAGATCGCCATCGACGACGCGGTGAAGAAGATTCTGGCGCTGCCGGAGCGCGATGGGCTGCTCTAGAAGCAGTGGTTAGTGGCCAGTGATTAGTGGTTGGTGGCCCCGCCGCCAATGGCGTCGCGTCCCCCGAGCGTACAGACTGTTATGCGGTTGCTAATCACTAACCACTAACGACTATTCTTCCCAGGACTCAGCATGGCTTCCCCGCGCAATTACGATCTCGTCCTGTTCGGCGCCACCGGTTTCACCGGCGGCCTCACCGCGGAATACCTGGCGCAGCATGCTCCGGCGGCGACGCGCTGGGCCCTGGCCGGGCGCAACCGCGCCAAGCTGGAGGCGGTGCGCGCGCGGCTGGCCGCACTCAACCCGGCCTGCGCCGGCTTGAGCCTGATCGAGGCCGACGTCGGCGATGCCGACGCGCTGCGCCAGCTGGCGCAATCGACCAAGGTCGTGCTGACCACCGTCGGCCCCTACATTCTCCACGGCGAAGCGCTGGTGGCGGCTTGCGCCGCGGCCGGCACCCACTATGCCGATCTCACCGGCGAGCCCGAGTTCGTCGACCTGATGTGGCTCAATTACCACGAGCAGGCGCAGCAGACCGGCGCGAAGATCGTGCACTGCTGCGGCTTCGACAGCATCCCGCACGATCTTGGCGCCTACTTCACCGTGCAGCAGCTGCCGCAGGGCGTGCCGCTCAGGGTGGAGGGCTTCGTCCGCGCCGGCGGCACCTTCTCCGCCGGCACTTATCACTCCGCCATCAACGCCTTCGGCCGCATGCGCGAATACGCCCAGGTGGCGAAGCAGCGCCGCGGCCGCGAGCAGTATCCGCAGGGGCGCAGGATCGGCTCGACGCGTCAGGGGGTGCGTTTCGAGAAAACGCTCGGCACCTGGGTGGTGCCGTTTCCCACGGTCGATCCGCAGGTGGTGCGCCGCTCCGCGGCGGCGCTGGACCGCTACGGTCCGGAATTCCGTTACGGCCATTACGTACAGGTGAAGAAGCTGGCCAGCGTGGCGGCCATGATCGCCGGTGTCAGCGCCCTGTTCACCCTGGCCCAGGCCGGGCCGACGCGGCGCTGGCTGCTGTCGAAAAAGACCTCGGGCGAAGGCCCCACGCCGGAACGGCGCGCCAAGAGCTGGTTCCGCGTGCGCTTCCACGGCGAGGGTGGCGGCCAGAAGGTCGTCACCGAAGTGAAGGGCGGCGATCCCGGCTACGGCGAAACCGCCAAGATGCTGGCCGAGTCGGCGCTGTGCCTGGCCCATGACCAACTGCCGGATCGCGCCGGCCAGCTCACCACCGCCGCGGCGATGGGCGACGCGCTGCTGGCGCGACTGCAACGTGCCGGCATCAGTTTCGAAGTGGTGCCGGCGTGAACCCGAACGCCGCGCGCCTGTTCCTGCTGTTCGGCGCCGGCTACGGCCTGCTCGGCGTGGCCTTCGGCGCTTTCGGCGCCCACGCCCTGCGCACACGCCTGTCGCCGGACCTGCTGGCGGTGTTCCACACCGGCGTCGAGTATCAGTTCTACCACGCGTTCGCCTTGCTGGCGGTAGGTGTGCTGCTGCTGGTCAAGCCGGTTCCGGCCCTGCCCGTGGCGGGCTGGTGCTTTGCGCTTGGCGTGCTGCTGTTTTCGGGCAGCCTTTATGCGCTGGCCCTGAGCGGCACGCGCTGGCTCGGCGCCATCACGCCGCTCGGCGGGCTGCTGTTTCTGATTGGGTGGGGCGCGCTGTTCTGGGCGGTGTTGCGCGGCGACTGAAAAAGCGATCTCGCGCAAAGACGCAGAGGCGCAAAAGAGAAATGTGGATGTGCTGAGTCCCTCGGCTGCGCCCGGGATAAACGTAGCGAAGCGCATCAATCGAGCAAACCTATAGACGCACGCGAAAGATGCGCTTCGCTACGCTCAGCACATCCTACGGTATAGCGTCTTTGCGTCTTTGCGCGAGATGCTGTTGCTTCTAGCGCTGTACCGCCGCCGGCTTCAGCACCCGCAGCAGCGATTCGGCGATTTGATCGGAGATGCGCTGTGCGGCGCTCATCATGACGCGTTCGGATACGGCGTGGGCCTCTTCGATCACCGCCTGGCGCAGGCTCTGGCTGAGCTGATCGATGCGCTGGTTCTGCACCGCCAGCAGCTCGTCGATGTCGCCGCGCAGGCGGCCGAGCAGGTTTTCCACATTGCGGCCGAGGGCGTCCAGCTGCGGCTCCACCGCCCTTACCGCGATCTGCTGCAAATGCTGGTCGTCGCGTCCGCTGTGCGCCGCCGCGTCGCTGTGGGCCAGTTGGGCCTTGATCTCGCCGATCTGCACGAACAGATCCTGGGTGATCTTGCGCAGGCGCGCTTCCATTTCCTCGCGCATCGAATCGCCGCGCGGCGCATGGTCCTCGCGCGGCGCCGGGCTGCGGTTGAGCAGCGGCATGTCCTCACGCGGCGCGGCGGACCACAGCGTCGTGGGCACGGCGGCCGGCACCTGTGCCGGCTGCGGCAGCACGTCGCGCAAACTCTTCATCACCGCCTGCTCGATCGCCACTTCCGGTTCGCGGATCGATTGCACCTTGCTCGGCGCGGCCGGCGCCAGGGCGGCCGGCGGCGCGGTTTCCTGCAGGCGTTTGAGGTTATCCAGCACCGAGCGGATCTGCTCCGGACTGGGCGGCTTCTGCAGCACGTCGATGGCGCCGCAGACCCGCGCCTGGCGCAGGAAGTCGTCACCCTCGTTGGACGAGCACAGCACCACCGGCAGGCCGGCAGTCAGCGCGTTCTGCTTGATCGCGCGGATCGCCTCGAAGCCGTCGGTGCCAGGCATGATGTGGTCGAGGAACATCACCTCCGGCAGCTTCTTGCGCAGGTAGATGTAGGCGTCCTCGGCGCTTTCCGCGGTGTCGACCTGGTAGCCGAAGCTCTCCAGGAACTTGCGCATGGCGAAGCGCGCGGACTTCGAATCGTCCACGACGAGTGCGATTTTGGCGTTCATCCTTGATCTCCCCAAAGATCAGAATCCACAACTTAAACGTCCGGCGCGAAGCTGGCCGGATGCTCTTGTTACCACTGCCGGGGCCGCCGCGCAAGAGGCGGGCGTTCGATCCCGCCCGGCGGAAGCATCGCGGCGGCTCTGCGGCAGGCCGCACCGCCGGCCCTTTCGCGAAGCGGCCCATCCCCCAAACGCCCGATTTCCGGGCAAAAAAATCCCGGGGAGGCTTGCGCCGTCCCCGGGACGATTGCAGCAGATGCTACCGTCTTAGCTGCGCTTGCGGCGCCGCAGTCCGGCCAGAGCGAAGCCCGGCAACAGCAGCCACGGCCCGAATGCGCCGCCGCCGTTGTTGGCATTGACCAGGGCCGAAACCGCCACGTTGGCCGTGCCACCGGGCACATTGGTGGCATTGGTGGCGATCACCAGGGTGCCGATGCCCGAGGCCGTGGTGCTGGTGTTCAGCGTCAGCGTCACCGTGCAGGTGGCGCCCGCCGCCAGCGGCGCGGTACAGGTATTGGTCTGGCTCACCAGCGCTGGCGTCACCGTGACGCCGCTCACGCTGAGCATGCCGACTCCCGAGTTGGTTACCGTGACCGCCTGCGAAGCGGCACCGCCCTGCTTCGCCAGCAGGCTGACGGACTGCGGCGCCACCGTGACCTGTGCCGGAACGCTGATCGGCACCGAGACCGCGCCGCCGTGGCCCTGGGCGTTGGTGGCAAAGCTCAGCGTGCCCTGGTCGGCACCGGCGCCGGCCGCGGCGAGGGACAGTGTGATGGTGCAGCTTTTACCCGCCGCAATCGTGGCGGGGCAATTATTGGTCTGCGTCACGCCGGACGGAGTGACTTGGACATTGCTGACCGTCAGCGGTCCGGTGCCGGAGTTGGTCACCGTCTCGGTCTGTGTCCCCGCGCTGGTGAAAGTGAAGCTCGGCGCCGACAGGGTGAGCTCGGCCGGCAGTAGCAGCGCAATCGCCGCATCCGCCTGCACGAAACCGTAGCCGGTGTCGTAGCTGAAGCCCACGCCGCTCATGGCCTGGGCCGTGTTCTCCATCGCGGTGTAGATGGCGGTGGGGGTTGCGGTTGGATCGGCTTGCAGCAGCAGTGCCGCCGCGCCCGCCGCGTGCGGTGCCGCTGCCGAGGTGCCGAAGAAGTTGAAGGGATACGCCGGATAGAGCTGGCACTGCGGCACCGGTGTGGAGAAGCTGCCTTCCACCTCGTCCTGGGCTGGGAAGCCGAAGAACGTGGTGGAGATGCCGTCCGGCGCCACGATATTCGGCTTCTGCGGCGTCACCGGTGTTGCAAGGGCGTTGCCGTTGGCGTCGAACAGGAACGGCGAGCCGCCCGCGGAGCTGAATGCCTCCAGCACTGGCGTCGACAGGCTGCTCTGGCAGGCCGGCGTGTCGTAGAAGAACGATGCGCCCACCGCCATTGCATTGGGCGACAGCGGATGACCCTGGATGGTGGAGCTGGCGGTGTTGAACTGCGTGATCCGGCTGCCGAGGCCATCGTCCTGGACGATGATCTTGACCCGGCCCGGCGGCGGCCCGGTGATCAAGCCGACCACCAAGCTGGCCTGGATCGCCTGTACCACGCTGCTGGAATTGTTGAAGATGACGATGACGTTGTAGGGATCCTTTTCACCCGGCTGGGTGGCGGTGGTTTCGCCGTTGCTGCCGAATACCGGCGCCACAGTGCTTAGGCCGGCGCAATTGGTGTTGACGATTGTCGGTCCGTTGCCCACGTCTTCGATGTTGGAGCCGCTGCCGATCGACCCGGTGATCGGGATATTGCCGCTGGCATCGCCGACGCAAAGATCCAGCACGTTGGTCGCGCCGGGGCCGTTGGCAACGCCAGGATCGCCGTTGACGTCGCCGGGGTCGCCGGCATAGCCGCTTTGATAGGGCTGGTCCCAGAACAGCGAGATGACCACATCCTGGCCGGGCCCCATTGCGGGAATCGTGATCGGCAGGTAGTAGGTGCTGGTGGCGCCGCTGGGGTCCATGTTGAGCAGCGTCTCGCCCGCGTTCGGCGCACCGGCCGTCGCCGCACCGGTAAATTTCGGCGCCGCGGTTTCATAGGAGTTGCGGCCGTCGTTGCCGGCGGAGGAGAAATACAGCACGCCCTGCGCCGCCACCTGGTCGATGGCGATGCCCACTTCACCTTCCTGGAATACCGGCTCGTCGAAATAGCCGACATCGTCGTCGATGATCTGCGCGCCGCCGCCGCTGTTGCCGTTGGGGTCGGTCTGGTTGGTCGGCAGGGCCAGGGTCAGGATGCCCTGCGCGAAGTCCGCCTCGCTGCCGTCGGCGGTATAAAACGCCAGCTTCACTCCGGGCGCCACGGCGTAGACGATCTGCGCCAGCGCACGTCCCTCGTCCGTGCCGTTGGGGCAGGCCGGATCTTCCTCGATGACGTTGACACCGGCGGGGAGTGCCCCCATCGCCACGTCATCGGCATAGTCTTCGGAATGCCCGGTCGCGCCCGGCTCTGCGTTCGCCACGCCGGCGCAATCGAAGCTGTCGGACATCACGCCCACCGTGATGCCCTTGCCGGTGAGTCCCGGATACAGCGTCGACTGCTTCAGGGCCAGGCTGCGCTGCACGAAGTCGCCCTGGGTCGCCAGCGGACCGGTCTGGGTGACCTTGGTATGCATCATGGCGGTCTTGAAGAAGCGCAGGTTGGTGAACGTCGCGGCCTTGTCGATCTGGTCCAGCGGCAGCCAGCCGCCGATGTCGTTCCTGAAGACCGCCGAAGTCTTGAAGCCCAGCTGTTCGAGCTGCGCCCGGACCACTTTCGGATCACCCTTCACGATCACGTCGACCAGCACCGAGGGCGTGGCCAGCGGCGAGGTGTAGCGCAGGCGCGCCAACGGATTCTGCTGCTTCAGGTCGATCGAGGCGCGTTGACTCGGCGAGGCTGCCGCGTAAGCCTGTTTCATTCTGATCAGGCTGTTGTCCAGCTTGCGGTTGTTCGCGGCGGAAACATCCGCCTGCACACTGGCGCCGGGCTTGCCGAGGATTTTCAGCTGGTGGGTCTGCGTACTTCCCGATACGGTGGGCGCCAGCGGAAGCGACGCGAAGGTTTCACCGGAAGCCAGACAACTCAAGGCGGAAATGCAGACACCGGCCCATAAGGCCTTGTTGCCTAGTAGCATTTTGATTCTCCCTAGTTCGTGCCGGCACCGCTCACCGCGGCGCCGGGCCATGCAGTGGAACGCCGTCCCCAGGGTTCACATACAACGCCCCTTCCCTGGGGACGTCAGCCGTATCGATTGCCGATCAGGCTGAATGCGTATAGACCGATCTTAGGCCTGCAACTTGCAGCCTGCAAACCTGAAGACTGGTTGTGGATGTTCGTTGCCAGGCGAAGCAAGAAGCGATCCATGGCGGTGGACGGCGCCTGGTTCGCCGCCGCATGAAGAGTTCGCGAATTTGCAGGCAAGGTGAATTCCGGGCATCGTCTGCCGTGTCGCTGTATGGGATTTTCTCAGGGAGGAATCATCCGATGCGCAGCAAAAACTTGATATCGCGTACCCTGCTTGCAGGGCTTGCTTCACTGGCTTTTTGTCAAATGGGGCAGGCGTCGCCGGGGGCTGGTTTGTCGGCCTTCACCGTGGCGGCATCACCGCAGCAAACGGTCGATTTCGAGGTATTCCTGCCGATCCGCAACCGGGCGGGCCTGGAAAAACTGCTTGCCGATCAGCAAAACCCGTCGTCCTCGTCGTATCACAAATGGCTGACGCCGGCCCAGTTCGGCGCGCAGTTCGGCCCCCCCGCGGCTTCGGTACAGCGTGTTGAAGCCGCGTTGAAAGCGGGAGGCCTGCAAATCACCACGGTCCATACGCGCTCGCTCAGCGTCAAGGGTAGCGTTGCGCAGATCCAGCGCCTGTTCTCGACCAGGCTGAATACGGTGAGGCAGCCTGGAACCGCGCAACGTCTGGTGGCGGACGGCAACTTTGTGTTGCCGGATGCATTGACGGCGGAAGGCGCGACAGTGGTTCATTTCGCCGGCATACCGCGGGCGCATTCGATGGCGAAGAACCTCGGTTCGGTCAAGCCGGCAAGCCGGCTGGGGCAGTATGGCGGCTACTTTTACGACGATCTGAAACAGGCCTACGATTACCCGTCGTACCAGAAGCTCGACGGCACCGGCGCCAACGTCGCCATCCTGATGAGCAACGACGTGCTCGATTCCGACATCAAGGCGATGTTCGACAACGAGCACTTCAGCCAGACCACGGGCAAGCCCGATCCTACGCTGGCCGGCCGCCTGCTGATCAACGGCGGTGCGCCGTTCGATCCCAACGCCTCGTTCGAGGCTTCGCTGGATACGCAGCAGGTGTTGGGTGGCGCCCCGGGTGCGGCGGTGACGCTGGTCAATATTCCCGATCTGTCCGACGAGAACATCCTGGCCGGCTATCTGGACATCATCGAGTCGGACGCTTTCGACATCGTCAATTCCTCGTTCGGCGGCTGCGAGCTGCTGTATGCGCCGGCCTATAACGGCGGCGTCAGCTACTACGGCATCCTCGATACCTACGACACGCTGTTCGAACAGGGCAATGCGCAAGGCATCACCTTCGTCGCCAGTTCCGGTGATGAAGGCGGCCTCGGCTGTCCCGATACGACTTACTTCTCGGGTAATCCGAACGCCACGCCGAAGTTCGTCCTCGGCGTTGAGGAGCCCGCGTCCAGTCCGCATGTAACAGCCGTCGGCGGCACCAACCTCGCCACTACCACGCCGCCGAGCCCGCAGACCAAGCCGGCAACCCTGACCTCCAACTACGTCAGCGAAAACGCTGATGGCGATCCGGAGGTCCCCTACGATCCGTATGGCCTCGGCATCAATGTCTCCGGCGGCTACTGGGGCGCTACCGGCGGCCTCAGCGCCTATTTCGCGACGCCGGCCTACCAGTTGCTGGTGCCGACCGCCATCGCCTTCGGCAAGCGCGGGGTTCCGGATATCGGCATGCAGGTCGGCGGCTGTCCGGCCGGCATCTCGGTGCTGCCCTGCTCACCGGATCGCAGCTTCGTCGTCATCTGGGACGGCGGCCAAGAGGACGGTGTGATCGGAACCTCGGTGTCCTCGCCGGAATTCGTCGGGGCGCTGGCGCTGCGCATCCAGAACACCGGCGGCCGGCTCGGCAACATCAATTACTTCCTCTACGATCGCGCCCTGGTGCAGGACCTCGCAGGTGCGGGTGCTGCGCCTTCGCAGTTCGAGTTCTACCACCGCAACATCCCGGGTTTTGACGGCTACTACCATACCGATTACCTGATCAGCGATTACAACTTCATCACCGGTAACGGCACACCCGATGTGCGCAAGCTGCTCGAACTCGGCGACGTCGCCGCCGGCAATCCGCAGACGCCCAGCAATCCTTAAACGCGGGGCGGTTTGAATTGAAAGGCAGGGGCAACCCTGCCTTTTTTATGCGCGACAGACCTGAGTATCCGGGATGACTAATGTGCGAGCGCTGCCGCACTGCGCGCGCCGCGCAGCAGCATCTGGTTGTAGCGCGCGATCTGCGCCAGCGCCGGAAACTCGAATTCGGCGCCGAGCCGCAGCGGCGCGGTGGCCGCGGCGATGACCAGGCTCAGGTGCACATTGGGATCGGCCACCGCGTCGCCGACCTGCTCGCGCGGCTGCCGGCGCAGCGCGGCGAGAAATACCAGCAGGCCGCGGATGCGCGCCAGCACGTGATCCCTGGTTTTCGTATCGCCGCCGATCGCCTCGTGCACCTGCAGCGCCGCCGCGATGATCGGATGGGTTGCGTCCTGAGTGATCAGGGCCTCGATGCGGCCGTCGCGGCTCAGCGCCGCCACGGCGCGTTCCTCGCTGGCGCTGTCACGGGTTTGCGCCAGGGTGGTGAAGCGCAGGAAGTAATCGTGAAAGCGATCCGGGCGGATCACCCGCAGCGGCTCGGCCGAGACGCTGCCATGGTCGAGCATGCCCGCCGTCGCATCCAGATGCACGGCGAGCGAGCGCAGCTCCACCAGGCCGCGGCCGCCGAGCGCCTCGTCCTCGTTGCGCAGGCCTTCGTAGAGACGGTAGATCGCCAATGCCAGTGTCTGCTGCGGCGCCGGCACGCCCGGTTCCGCCGCGGCCACATAGTGTTCGAGCGCGCTGGCCGCCTTGAGCAGCGCCGGCAGTTGCGCTTCCGTCGCGGCGCCGAGCTGCGCCAGCACCGCGCCGACCTCGGCATCCGGCACCGTCGCGAATTCCGCTGCATCGCCATCGCTGTCGAACGCCAGCGCGCCATGCGCCGACAGCGCGGCCCGCGCCAGCAGGGCCAGCGCGCCGCCGCGGGTTTTGCCGGCCGCGGCTGCCGTGGCGAGCAGCGCAAAGGCTTCCTCGGCCGGCGTTTCGCCATCGAGCAGGACGCCGTCGAGATCGGCCAGCACCTGCCGGATCAGTTGCTCGGCGAAATCGTGGGCGTGGGGGATGTCGCTGGCTTCGCTCATCGGGTTCATGCGTTGTTCGAAAAAGTTGTGCGGTAAAGGGGGGCAGGGGTTCAGACCAGGTTTTTTTCCGCCAGCAGGCTCTTGAAATAGGCGTAGTAGATCGGCGCGGCGATGACGCCGACGATGCCGAACGCCGCTTCCATCACCACCATCGCCAGCAGCAGCTCCCAGGCCTTGGCGCGGATGTGCGAGCCGATGATGCGGGCGTTGAGGAAATATTCGAGCTTGTGCACCGCCATCAGGAACACCAGCGAGCCCAGCGCAACCGATAGCGAACTGCTCAGGCTGACGATGACGATCACCGTGTTGGAGATCAGGTTGCCGACGATGGGCAGCAGGCCGGCGAACAGGGTCAGCGTCACCATCGACTTGGTTAGCGGCAGGTGCACGCCGCACAGGGGCAGGATGATCAGCAGATAGATCGCGGTGAAGGCCGCATTGATGGCGGCGATCCAGGCCTGGGCGAACACCACGCGGCGGAAGGCCTCGCTCAGTTTCCCTGCCTGCTCGGCAATGACGGCCGAGAGCGGCCCGCGCTCGGCTTGCGCGCCGCCTTCGCGCAGCGCCAGCAGCGAGCCGATGATCATGCCGATCAGGATATGGGCGAAGACCCGTCCGGCGATCATGCCCGCGCCGCCCACCGCGCCGGCATGCAGACGCAGCCAGCCGGTCAGCTTCTCGCGCAGCTCGTCGGCGTCGGCCGGCAGGTAGTCATTGATGGATTCCGGCAGCCGCTGGCGCGAGTTGTCCAGAATCTCGGCCAGTTTCTGCAGTAGCGCCGGCAGGCTGTCGTTGCCGTGGCGCAGGGCCGAGGCCAGGCCCAGGATCACCAGGATCAGCAGCACCACCACGGTTCCGGTGAGCAGGGCCACCGACACCAGCTTGGCGTTGTTGCGGCTGATCGAGCTGAGTTTCAGGCGATTGGCCAGCACATGCACCAACTCGTACACCAGCAGCCCCGCCAGCAGCGCCGACAGCATTTTCAGATGCAGCAGCAACAGCAGCAGTGCCGCGGTGATGGCCCAGGTCAGGAGATCCGAATTGGCGACGGCGGGAAATAAACGTTCGCGTTGCATGGAACGGCCAGGGCGGAAGCGGGCGCCCATCATAAACAAGCGCGGGCCGGCACGATTCGGTGACGCGGTTTCAGCTCACTCAGGGAGGTATCGCGGCGGGCCGTTGCGGCCAGGGGCGCGGCTTGCGGTGGGGGGAATCGTGGGAATTGCGGTAATCAGGGGGTAATTACGACAGGCAATAAAAAAGGCCCGACGTCTGGGGCGCCGGGCCTTAAGATCGGGGCAAACGCCGATTTACTTCTTTTTCTTCTTTGCGGCAGCCTTCTTTACCGGAGCCTTTTTCTTGGCAACGGCCTTCTTTTTCACAGCCTTCTTCGCAGCGGGCATGGGAACCTCCCAACTTCAAAATATGGCTAGTGCTACCAACGCCCATCGCTGACAGTCACGTGGCCACGACCCATAGTGGCAAAGCTTGAGAAAAAACACAAGATCTAGTAGACGAAAATCTGTCAAGGCACAGAAGCCGAAATTTTTCCGGCCGCAAAAAAATGTTCCGCAAGCGCTTGCACAATTTCTCAAAACATGCGGTGGATGCAGGGTTTTTTGCAAATTTGAAGACTTGCTTTTTGTTCGCCTGACGTGCCTTCAAACGCTGCCCAGGCGCTCCGCGATGACCCGCAGGACTTGCCGGTTTACGACCAATCCGAAGTGACTTCCGCGCACTTCCGCGCATTCCGTATTCGGCGCGGCGTCTTCCATCGAGCACTGCCAGGCGACGATGCCATCGCTCTTCGAGTAGATCGCGGTGCATGGCACCGGCGGCGGCGTGCAGCGTTTGCGGAATCCCTCCCAGTCGATTTTCACCGGCTTGCCGCGATTGGCCAGACGGAACAACGTCTGCATGTTGTTGGCATCGGGACGGCCGTTGATCGGACTGCCGAGCGTGAACACGCGGCGCACCAGCTGCGGCTGGTGGCGCGCCATCTCGCGCGCGAACACGCCGCCGAGGCTCCAGCCGATCAGGCTCACCGGCGACTGGTGTTCGGAGCTGAGTTTCTGCAGCCGCTGCGTCAATGCATTCCTCAACGCGGGCCGCATGCCGAAGTTGGTGCCCTGCTCCCAGCCATACGCCGCATGGCCGAGCCGGCGCAGCGCGCTGCGCAGCGGCAGTGTCGCCAGGTCGCCGGCGCCGAAGCCTGGCAGCACCATCACCGGCTGGCCGTCGCCGCGCGGCATTCCTTGTATGCTCAGGCTGCGCAGCACAAACCACGGCATCTCCGCCAGCACGCGCGCCTCCAGCGCCAGCAGATGCAGCGGCGGCGCCTGGATGTCCGGCATCCCGGATGCGTTGCTCATGATGGTTCCCCTGTTGTTGTATGCGGTGCATTATTACCGCAACGCATCAAACAATTCCGGAGCGGACATGAGCAGCGGCAAGCATGATTATTTCGCCACCGTCTTGTGGCAGCGCAACAATGAGGAGAAGTACACCGACAATCGCTACTCGCGCGCGCATCAATGGCGCTTCGACGGCGGCGTGGTGGTGGCGGCTTCGAGTTCACCCAAGGTGGTGCCGCTGCCGTATTCGGTGGAAGCCAATGTCGATCCGGAAGAAGCCTTCGTTGCTTCGCTGTCTTCCTGCCACATGCTGTTCTTCCTGTCCTACGCCGCGCAGCGCGGCTTCGTCGTCGATCGCTACGAGGATCGCGCGATCGGCACCATGGGCAAGGACGCGCAAGGACGCATGGTCATGCTCAAGGTTGCACTGCGTCCGCGCATCGGTTTTTCCGGCGCGAAACTTCCCGCCGCGTCGGACATCGCAGCGCTGCATCATCGTTCGCACGAAGATTGTTTCATCGCCAATTCGGTGAAGACCGAAGTGGTGGTGGAGCAGCCGGAGTAGAGAATTAAAAAAGCGGGCTTGTCGCAGGGCATGGGCGTATTTCGCTTTTTTCCAATTTGCACCCCCAAAGACAGTATTGAAGTGCTTTGGGGGTTTTCCTGGGATGTTCCTGTCTGTTACCGCGACAGACGCGGATTTGCCCCAAAATGGGGCAAATACCGCCAAATCGGCTCAGGACGGGGTTTTCAGGGGAAGAACGGGCGCCAATGCCCGCTGACGGCTAATGGGACAGGCCGGCTTCACATACCTGTTCGGGTAGGCGTTCCAGCTCCGCGGCGGTGAGGCGGGCCAGAATCAGGACGCCGTGATTGCTCAGCAGGGCCTCGTAGCTGTCCCGCACGATGCCGGCGCGGGCCAGCGCCCGGTGCAACTCCGCATCGCCCAGCACGATCTGGTCTTCCTGGCAGATCCAGTCCACGTCGACCGTCGCCGGCAGCGCCGGGGCAAGGCCGCGCGCCTCGCGCAGCGACAGGCTCAGCCGCCTGCCGCCGGGATAGAGGCTCCAGATCGGGCGCAGGGTACGGCCGCCGATCTGCACCCAGGCCAATTCTTCCTGTGGTGCCGGCGCGAGCGTCCCTGCTGAACCATGCCGTGCATTCATGACCCCCATCAGGCCCCGCGGCGGCGCCGGAATTCCGCGTCATGTGGACCGGTGGTACGGCATGACCGATAGGTGGCACACCATCCGATAAGGCGTTCAGGTTCCCGGCGGGAAGGAAGTGGCCAGGCCCAGCTGCTCCCAGGCGTCCAGCTCTTCTGTCAGCGCCTTGAGCTTGCCGCGGATGCGGTTCAGCGCGCTTTCGCCCAGCGGCAGGCGCAGCGGCGGCCGTGCCGCGTCCACCACCGCCAGCATTGCCGCCGCGGCCCGGGCCGGATCGCCCGGCTGCTGGCCGGAATAGCCGTTGACCGTGGCGATGGTCTGGTGCGCCGTTCCGGCATAGGCCGCGATGCTGTGCTGCGGCGTGACCAGCGAGGGCCCGGCCCAGTCGGTGCGGAATGGCCCCGGCTGGATGATGGTGACGCGGATGCCGAACGGCGCCACTTCCTGTGCCAGCGCCTCGGAATACCCCTCCAGTGCGAACTTGCTGGCGTTATACAGCCCCAGCCCCGGAGTGCTGACAAAGCCGCCCTGCGAGGAAATCTGCAGGATGTGGCCGCCGCCCTGCGCCCGCATCCCGGGCAGCACGGCCCGGATCAGGGACAGGGTGCCGAACAGATTGGCGTCGAACTGGGCGCGCGCCTCGGCATCGCTGACTTCCTCCACCGCTCCGGCCAGGCCATAGCCGGCGTTGTTGACCAGCACGTCGATCCGGCCGAAAGTGGCCACCGCCGCCGCCGCCACGGCCTGCACCTGGTCTTCCCGGTTCAGCTCCAGCGCCTGCGCCAGCACCCGGCCGGGCGCCAGTTCCTCCAGGGTGGCCAGAGAGCGGGCATCGCGGGCCGTGGCCACCAAGCGGTCGCCCCGTCCCAGCGCCGCCTCCGCCAGGGCCCGTCCCAGTCCCCGGGCGCAGCCGGTAATGAGCCAAACCTTGCCGCCGCCGTCCGCTTTATCCACGCCATCTCTCCTTATATATGTACCGGTCCAGTTCTGGGGCTGTCCGCCGCCTGATTCAAGTACCCGGTAGGCCGGTCCGGGGCGCTCCAGCGGCCCCTTTGCGGCCCATCGGCAGGAAAGACGGCGCACCAAGGGGATTCGACAGCGGCCAAAGAACGGGGTAGAGTGCTCTCCGCAATTGTTTCAAGCAGTCCGTACCGCGGTCCTTTACCCGCTTCCCAAAGCGGCGCTTTGTAATGTCTCCCGGCACCTCCTTGATCGCTTGCAAATCCGGGCTCACGCCCGTCCATCATTGTGTTTTATCGTAAAAGGAATGTCGTATGGCAGATAATTCTACTGGTACCGTGAAGTGGTTCAACGACGCGAAAGGCTTCGGCTTTATCACGCCGTCGGACGGTGGTGAAGACCTCTTCGCCCATTTCAAGGAAATCCAGGGCACGGGTTTCAAGACCCTCAAGGAAGGTCAGCGCGTTGAGTACAAAGCTGCGCGCGGCCCGAAGGGCATGCAGGCGACTCAGATTCGCCCGCTGTAACCCAAGCAGCACCGCTTAAAGAAACCGCGGCTAATCACCGCGGTTTTTTTTATGGGCCGGAGCAGTTCGTGGCGTTTTTCCGGGAAATCTTCGCACCGGCGGACCCCTTCCCGTCCACCGCTCGACTGCTGCGCCCGCGCACGGTGAGTTTTAGCTATTGGCGGCAGCCTTGCGGCATGCTCCAATAGCCCTCGCAATCGCACCCGATTGTTTGCCGCACGCGGCCTGGATGCCGCCAGAGTCCATACATGACCGATGCTGTCGCAGGAGTCCCCAAGGCTCCCATCAACATTCCCGCCGTCATCATGTTTTCCATCAGCACGGTCGGCGCCTTGACCGTGCTCCCTTGGTACGCCTGGACCCATCACCTGGGCGCCGGCCCCTGGATCTTCTTCGCCTTCACCATGTGGGCCACCGGCCTGTCCATCACTGCCGGCTACCACCGCCTGTGGTCACACCGCGCCTATGAGGCGCACTGGACGCTGCGCCTGTTCTACATGCTGTTCGGCGCCATGGCGCTGCAGAACAGCACCCTGGTCTGGGCCTCGATGCACCGCGTGCATCACAAGAACGTCGACGACGTTGACCACGATCCGTATTCGATCAAGCGCGGCTTCTGGTACGCCCACATGGGCTGGATGCTGCGCAACTATCCCAGCAGCGAGCTGGACTTCAGCAATGCCCGCGACCTGGAGCAGGACCGCTTCGTGGCTTTCCAGCACCGCCACTACCTGGGCCTGGCCCTGGGCATGAACTTCGGGTTCACGGCCCTGGTTGGCCAGGCTTTCGGCGATCCCTGGGGCTTCATGCTGATCGGCGGCCTGCTGCGCCTGGTGGTCAACCACCACCTCACCTTCTTCATCAACTCGCTGGCCCACTACTGGGGCCGCCGCCCGTACACCGCGGACAACACCGCGCGCGACAACGACCTGGTGGCCTTGTTCACCTACGGCGAGGGCTATCACAACTTCCACCACCTGTTTCAGTGGGACTACCGCAACGGCGTGCGCTGGTGGCAGTTCGATCCGACCAAGTGGTGGATCGCCGCCTGGTCCTCGATCGGCGTCACCCGCGGCCTCAAGCGCGTGCCCGAATTCAAGATCCAGCGCGCCATGCTGCAGCGCCAGTTCGACCGGGCCCAGGAAAAACTGCGCAGCTGCGGCCACTCGGGGCGTCTGGCCGAGCTGCAGAAGCTGCTGGAGCACGAACTGGAAGCCTTCTCCGTCACGCTCAACGAGTGGAAGCAGCTGCAGACCGAGCGCATCGATGCCGCGCGCAAGCAGATCGCCGGCCAGTGGGAGCACAGCGAGGCGCGGCGCCGCTTCCGCGTGCTGGAACGCAGCCTACGCCTGCAACGCCAGCGCGTGCGCCTGCTGCGCCTGCAGACCGCCTGAACGTCGCCGCGCCGGCACACGGCGCGGTGACCCCAATCAATCCAGGGTTCCCAAAAGCCCGTCCGGGGAGTAGCAGGTAATGCCCGTATTCCGCCGGCAGCGGCACAGCATTGCGGTGCCGCGCGACCTGCGTGCGCTGACCACCGTCGATCGCGAGCGCGAGGTATTTCCGCCCCGCGCCGGCCTGGCCCGCGAGGATGCCCGCGAAATCTGGAGCGCGGTGCAGGAGCTGTACCGCTCCGGCGCCCACCCCGCCATGAGCCTGTGCCTGCGTCGGCGCGGCCAGATCGTCTTCAACCGCAGCATCGGCCACGTCTACGGCGGCGGCCCGCGCGACTCGCACGACGCCCACAAGATGCTGCTCACGCCGGACATGCCGGTGTGCCTGTTCTCCGCCTCCAAGGCGGTCACCGCCATCCTCATCCACAAGCTGGCGGAGCAGGGCGAGATCGACCTCGACGTGCCGGTCAGCCTCTACATTCCCGAGTTCGGCCAGGCCGGCAAGCGCGGCATCCGCGTGTCGGACGTGCTGTCGCACCGCGGCGGCTTTCCCTCCATCGCCCTGCCCAAGGCCGAACGCAAGGTCGAGCTGCTCAACGACTGGAACCGGGTCATCGACCTGATCTGCCGCGCGCCGCAGACCCACGGCCGCCAGCTGGCCTATCACGCCATCACCGGCGGCTTCATCCTGGCCGAGATCCTGCAACGCGTCACCGGGCAATCTCTGCGGGAGTATCTGGACCAGCACATCCGCCAGCCGCTGGGCATGACCCATTTCACCTATGGCCTGCCACCGCAGCATCGCGACCGCGTGGCGATGAACTATGTTGCCGGGCCACCGGTGCGCTTCCCGCTGTCCAAGGTGGTGGAGCGCGCCCTGCTGGCGCCGTTCGACGAGGTGGTGGAGGCGTCCAATTCGCAGACCTTCATGGATGCGGTGATTCCCGCCGGCAACATCTACGCCACCGCCGAGGAGCTGTCGCGCTTCTTCCAGATGCTGCTCAATGGCGGCGAGTGGAACGGCCAGCGCATCCTCAAGCCGGAAACGGTGGCGCGCGCCGTCGCCCCGCAGGGCCGCATGTCGGTGGACCGCATGCTGATGGTGCCGATGCGCTACAGCGAGGGCATGATGCTCGGCGCCAATCCCTTCGGCCTCTACGGCCCGGAGACGGCACGGGCCTATGGCCACCTCGGCTTCATCAACATCCTCGGCTGGGCCGACCCGCAGCGCGAGATCGCCGCCGCCCTGCTCACCACCGGCAAGGCCATCCTGGGCAAGCACCTGGTGCTGCTGGGCAAGCTGATGAGCGCCATCGCCCGGCGCTGCGAGTAGCTCTAGCCCGCTTCGAAATCACGCCCCGGCAGCAATCCGCGCAGCTCCTCCGCGGTCAGGTCACGCCACTCGCCAACTTTCAGCTTGCCCAGTTGCAGCTTGATGATGCGCACCCGCTGCAGGCGCCGCACCTCGTAGCCGAAGACCTCGCACATGCGGCGGATCTGCCGGTTCAGCCCCTGGGTCAGAACGATGCGGAAGACCCGCTCGCCGACGCGGCTGGTGCGGCAGGGTTTAGTGGTGGTTTCCAGCTCGGGCAGGCGCACTCCCTTCGACATCCCTTCGAGGAAGTCTGTTGTCACCGGCTTGTCCACGGTCACGATGTATTCCTTCTCGTGCCGGTTTTCGACGCGCAGGATCTCGTTGACGATATCGCCGTTGTTGGTGAGCAGGATCAGGCCTTCCGAGTCCTTGTCGAGCCGGCCGATGGGGAAGATGCGGTCCGGGTGATTGACGAAATCGACGATGTTGCCGGCGATATGGCGCTCGGTGGTGCAGGTGATGCCCACCGGCTTGTTCAGCGCGATGTAGACCTGCTTCTTCTTGGCCCCGACCAGGCGGCCGTTGACCCGCACCTCGTCGCCCTCGTTGACCTGGGTGCCGAGCTCGGCGCGCTTGCCGTTGATGCTGACGCGGCCCTGCTCGATCCAGCTGTCCGCCTCGCGGCGGGAGCAGATACCGGTTTCGCTGATGTATTTGTTGAGGCGCATGCGCAATGCTGGCATATCGAATGGGTGGAGTTCCGTGCGGTCAGCGCCCAGCGGCGGCAGTTGCGGGATGCTTGGCAAACTGATTGGTACGCGAATGCCGCATTCTCTGAATGTCCAGCATCCATGGGGCTAAACGCATGATAACTGAAGCATTCGTCATGATTTCCAGACAAAATAAAGTGATGTTCATCACTAAAAAAACTCCACCGATACGTGTAAGTTAGCGCCTGCCGGTACGGCCCGTCGTGGGGCGAATGGGTGACGCGGCCGATATGAAATGATCGAAAGACATTGCTGCTGTCGGTGCCGGCGTAATCCAGTTGCGTCTGTTGAGCGCAATTCTTACATGGAAGAGAGTGGAGAACGACGTGTCGAGAAAAGGGAATAGCAACAAGGTGTCGTCGCGCCCGCGTGTCAAGCCTCTGGCGGCGCTGGCCCTGCTGGCGCTGGCCGGCGCCACGCCGCTGGCCGCATCGGCCGGCCAGGGCTGGTATGTCGGCCTCGATGGCGGCATTAATTTCGTCTACCCCCAGGACTTCAATATCTACGGCTATGGCGGTCAGTTCGGGGTGCAGGACGGCACGCTGGTCGGCAATGCCAGGTTCAAGACCGGCTGGCTGTTCGGCGCGGCGACCGGCTACTCGTTCGATAACGGCCTGCGGCCCGAATTCGAATTCGGCTACCGCCGCAACGACTTCAACAACCTGTCGCGCAGCTCGATAGGACTGTTCGGCGGCGCCCAAACGGGCAATGTCGGCGGCTTCGAAAGCACCGACACCGCGATGTTCAACCTGTGGTACGACTTCTTCAGGACCGGCTGGTTCCATCCCTACCTCGGTGCCGGCATCGGCGCGGCACGCGTGTCGTTGCGCGATCCCCATTACGATCAGACCCAGCTGGAAAACCGCTTCGACGTCGTGTTTGCCTACCAGGGCGGCGGCGGCATTGCCTTCGATCTCAGTCCGCACTGGACCGCCTCGGTGGACTACCGCCACCTGGATACCCAGAAAAGCACCTTCGACCTGGTTGCCAACACGCCCAACAGCGTGGTCAAGGCCACCTACCGCGCCAACAGCGCCGTGTTCAGCCTGCGCTATTCCTTTGGCGAGCAGCATCCGCCCGCGGCGGCACCGGAGGCGCCGGTGCAGGTGGTGCCAACCGAGCAGCCCGCGCCACCGCCGCCACCGCCCGCGCCGCCGCCCTGCCAGCCGCCGGCGCCGGGCCAGCCGATCAGCCTGGAAGGCTGCAAGACCGGCGACACCATCGTGCTGCACGGGGTGAACTTCAATTTCAACAAGGCCACCCTGACGGTCAACGCCAAGTCCCTGCTGGACCAGGTGGCGGATGCGCTGCTGGCGCGCAAGGACATCAAGGTCGAGATTGACGGGCATACCGATGGCATCGGCTCCGGGCCGTACAACATGAAGCTGTCGGAGCGCCGTGCGGCTTCGGTGAAGCAGTATCTGATCGGCCGCGGCATTGAGGCTGAGCGCATGAGCTCCAGAGGGTTCGGCAAGACCATGCCGATTGCGGACAATGGCACCGACGAGGGGCGTGAACTGAATCGGCGGGTGGAGTTGAAGATCACCGAGGCCAATCCGCCGGAGGGCACGGCGGCGCCTGCTGCTGTTCCTGAGGCCGCGGCCCCGCCAGCGGACGCCACGGCCCCGGCGCCGGATGTTGCGGCACCCGCACCTACGACTCCGGTTGAGGAAGCGCCGAAGCAATAAATAATAGCGGTGTAGTTGTATTCAGAAGGCCTCGTCCGCATTACGGACGAGGCCTTTTGCTTGAACGCGGCAAGGATGTGCTGAGTCCCTCGGCTGCGCCCGGGATAAACGCAGCGAAGCGCATCTGTCGCGGCTGGCCATTGTGCCGATAGCCGTTGCGTGACGGCGGCCCGGCCAAGCTAAAGCGTCGTGGGTTCGTGCAACAATCCGTGAAATTCCGCAACCCGAGCATTCCCGTGCCCCAAGCCCAGGCCAATGGCATCCAGATCGAATACGAGACCTTCGGCAATGCGGCCGATCCGGCCATCCTGCTGATCATGGGGCTGGGCGGGCAGCTGGTGCTGTGGCCGGAGGCGCTGTGTCAGGCGTTGGCGCGGGGCGGGTTTTATGTGATCCGTTACGACAACCGCGATGTCGGGCTGTCGAGCAAGATCGACAGCGCCGGCAAGCCGGACCTGAAGCGGGCCAGCATCCGCTACCTGCTGCGGCTGCCGCTAAACGCCGGCTACGGGCTGGAGGACATGGCTGCGGATGCCCTCGGCCTGCTCGACGCGCTGAAGATCCGGTGTGCGCATGTGGTCGGGCTGTCGATGGGCGGGATGATCGGGCAGATCCTGGCGGCGCAGCATGCGGAGCGGGTCAGCAGTTTCACCGCCATCATGACCACCAGCGGCAATCCGCGGCTGCCCCAGCCCAGCTTGAGGTTGCGGCTGCGCCTGACGCAGCGGCCGAAGCGGGTCGACCGCGAGGCGCTGATCCAGCACTCGATGAATACCTGGAAGCTGATCGGCAGCCCGGGCTATCCCACCGACGATGTCACCCTGCGGGCGATGATCGAGCGCGACCAGAAGCGCAGTTTCTATCCGCGCGGTATGGCGCGCCAGACGCTGGCCATCATGGCGGCGAAGAGCCGCCTGCCGCTGCTGGCGCGGATCACGGCGCCGACCCTGGTGATCCATGGCAAGGCCGATCCGCTGGTGCCGGTGGCCGCGGGACGAGAGCTGGCCAGGTGCATTGCCGGCGCCAAGCTGGAGGAGATCGAGGGCATGGGGCATGACCTGCCGGAGCCCTTGCTGCCGCGCATCGGGCAGCTGATCCTGGCGCATGTCCGGGCGGTGCAGGGCGGCGTGCAGGGGGCGTCGCCCCAGAAGTCGCCAGCCGCTTCGCTGGCCTGATGCGGTTTGTGCAGGTCGGGCTTTTAGCCCTGCAAGTCGCCCTGAAGGGGCGTGGGTTTCACCCACTCCCTGTGGCCAGGCTCTAAGCCTTCTTGCGGCTCTTCGGCTTGAGCAGGGTGCCGATGCATTCCGGCGAGCCGCAGCGGCAGGCCCATAGCTGCTTCAGGCGCGGCGTATAGCGCACTTCCAGCTCGATGCCGTAGTCGTAGGTCAGCTCTTCGCCAGCCTTGACTGGGCGCAGCGTCTCGATGAACAGGCGGTCCCGTGCCGGGTTGCCGTCCTTGCTTTCCCACAGCATCGGCTCGCAGTTCGGGTCGCAGCTGTGGTTGATCCAGCGCGCGGAATTGCCGTCTTCGGTGCCGTCGATCACATAGGTGTCGTTGAGCACGAACAGGAAGGTGTGGCCGGTTTCGACGTTATCGCAGTAGCGGCGGTCGGCCACGGCGTGGCGCAGCAGCTTGCCGCGATATTCGATCAGGCTTTTGCCTGCGGGGAGGTCGGTGGCGGCGAAGACGCCGTTGCCGTGAATGGGGGAGCGGCGAACAAGAATCGAGCGGGACATCGGCGAACCAGAGGCAAAGGGGTTGAAAAACGAGAAGCAATATTCTCGCCTAGCGGGCGCCGCAAGAACAGTGGTGCAAACGTAACGGGTCAGGCAAGTCGGTGTCCGGCGGGCTGCCCCAGGCGTCCGGTGCCGCTACGGCGGGCGCGCAATGCGTTACGCTTGCGCCAATCCGCCCCCGCGAACCCCATGGCAAGGAGAATCATCATGACCGGGCTGAAAGCTGCATGCGGCGCGCTGTACCTGTGTCTCGGCCTGGGTCTGGGTTTCGCCGCCACGGCGGACGCGCTGACCACGCTCAACGACGCCGAGCTGTTCAAGAAGGCGCAGAAGGACATCACCGAGGCGCCGCGCGCCGAGCTGGACGCGCTGATCGTGGCGGTGTCGACCTGTTCCGCGGTCAGCGTCGGCCAGCGCATGCAGCAGTTCGAATGCGAGAAAGGCATCAACATCTACTGGGCGCACTACAACCGCGGCCGCGCCATCGATAACTACATGGCGGCGCTGGGCGGCATGTTCGCCGGCTTCGACAACAATGCGGCGAATCCCTCGCAGGATTTGACGGCGACCTATCGCCACACCGCGAACGATCTGCTGACCCTGACCAAGGGCATCAACGAGCGTTATCGCCAGCTCGACAAGTAGCGGTCAGTAGCGGACCAGCCGCAAGCCGCGGCTGGTGCCGCCTCCACGCGGGGCGGCTTGTTCAGAAACGGTTCAGCATCCATTCGGCATGCTCGGAACCAGTGCATCGAGCCATGGTCTGTAGGTAGTCTGCAGGGCGTGGTTGACCGCACCGTTCAGGGA
This sequence comes from Nevskia soli, assembly GCA_026224805.1. Classification (GTDB taxonomy): domain Bacteria; phylum Pseudomonadota; class Gammaproteobacteria; order Nevskiales; family Nevskiaceae; genus Nevskia; species Nevskia soli_A. Next base: position 17,040 of record JAMFRN010000135.1, on the reverse strand, counting down.
CGAACGTCTTGTGCCGGTCCCTGTTCGCCTGCACAAATCAAATAGCCAGGAGGCTTACAACATGCTTAAAACCGGACGCACGCGGCAGTTTGCTGCGCTTGCAGCACTGACCATGCTTCCCGTGGTGGCTTCGGCCGCCGACTACACTTACGTCGAAGGCGGCTTCATCGACCGCCACGACTACGGCCAGAGCGGTGCGGGTGGCCGCGTCGCCGGCTCCTTCGATCTGCCGATACTGCCGCTGGCGATCATCGCCGAATACGACGGCACCGACGGTCTGCACCAGTTCGATGTGGGGGGGGTGTTCCATGTGCCGATCATCCCCACGCTGAACTTGTTCGGCGGCGCCACGCTGGAACACGGCGACCGCGGTGGCGACACCAGCACCGGCATCGGCGCCCGCGCCGGTGTGCGCTGGCAGACCACCGGCGCGCTCGAGCTGTCGCCGGAATTGCGCTATACGCATCTGTTTGGCTCCAACGAAACCTCGATACGTCTCAACGCCCTTTACAACATCGCGCCCCATCTGGACCTGCAAGGCGCGATTCAGGGCGGCGACGAGCAGCGCTACGAGGTGGGCCTGCGCTACAACTTCGGTTTGTTCTAGCCGCAAGTCGCCTGCCGCATCTTCGATCCGGCATCGGGCAGCCGCGAGGGACCTTATGTCCTTCGCGGCCTTTTCAATCGGCTTCCGGGGGTGTTCATGCCGGAACTCAACTGCTAATCTTCAGGGGCAATGACCAAGACATGGAAGTTTTGGGCGCAGCTTGCCTGCGCTCTCGCCATCCTGCCGTATCTGCCGTCCGCAATGGCGCAGTCCGCAGGAAAGCAGCAATACATTTCGGATGAGATCAGCGTCACCATCCGCCAGAAGCCGAGCAACGACGCGGAGTCCCTGGGCGTGGTCAAGAGCGGCGCGCGCGTCAGCGTGCTCGAGTCGCTCGGAGACGACAGCTTCACCCACATCCGCACCACCGATGGCCGCGATGGCTGGATCACCTCCCGCTTCCTTTCCGACCAGCCCGCCGCCAAGGAGCAGCTGACCCTGCTGCGGCAGCAACTCGACCAGGCCCATGCCCAGGCGCAGACCCTGCAGCACGACCTGGATGCGGCGCAGCAGCAGCTGGCCAAGGCCAAGCCGGCGCTGGAGATGGCCGGCGAGAACGACAAGCTGCGCGCCACCATCGTGCAGCGCGAGCAGCAGGTCAGTGGGTTGGAGCAGCAGTTCGACACCGAGAGGGCGCGGCGCGAGACCATCGTCACCGGCGCCGTCCTGGTCGGCGGCGGCATCCTCATCGGCCTGATCCTGCCCTGGCTGGGTGGCCGCAAGAAGCGCCGCAGCGATTTCTGAGGCCGGGCCGGCGCCGGCCGAGCGCATCCCGCGGCAACTCGGTAAAGTTGGTCATCGAATAGCGCGGGCCAGGCCCGCTCCGGGGAGACCGATGAAAACCACACTGCTGCTGGGTGCCGGCCTGCTGCTGCCGCTGGCCGCCGCGCAAGCCGCCGATGCCGCGATCCCGGCAACGCCCGACCAGATCGCCGCGCTGCATCTGGACTGGATCGACTCCAGCGCCGATCCGGCGCGGGATTTCTTCCAGTTCGCCAACGGCAGCTGGCTCAAGAGCAATCCGATTCCGGCCGCCTATTCCAGCTGGGGTGTAGACCAGATCCTGTCGCAGCAGAACCAGGATTTCATCCATGAGTTGCTGCAGTCCGCGGCGCAGGATAGCGCCGCGGCTCCGGGTAGCGAAGAGCGCAAGATCGGCGACTTCTACGCCAGCGGCATGGATGAAGACGCCATCGAAAAAGCCGGCGCCGCGCCGCTGGCGCCGGAGCTGCGGCGCATCGAGGCCTTGCAGCAGCGAGTCGATCTCACCGCCGAGCTGGCTCACCTGCAGATGATCGGCGTCGATGCCCTGTTCGGCATCGGCCAGATGCAGGACTTCAAGGACAGCACCAAGGTCATCGGCGTGGCCATGCAGGGCGGCCTGGGCTTGCCGGACCGCGACTACTACCTGAAGGCAGATGCCAAGTTCGCCAAAATCCGCGCCGCTTACCTGCAGCACCTGGGCCGCAGCTTCGCGCTGCTCGGCGACAGCCCGGCCACCGCGGCACGCGAAGCGCGCACCGTGATGACCCTCGAAACGCGCCTGGCCAGGGCCTCCATGCCGGTGGAGGAGCAGCGCGATCCGCACGCGATCTACCATCCGATGAATCGGGACGCGTTGCACCAGGCCGCGCCGGCCATCGACTGGCTGGGCTATTTCCAGGCGGTGGGTCATCCCGAGCTGCAGCAGATCAATCTGGCGATGCCGCAGTTCTTCGCCGCCGCCTCAAAGGAAATGCTCAATGCGCCGCTGGCCGACTGGCGTGTCTACCTGCGCTGGCACCTGGTGGAAGCGTACTCGCAGTACCTGTCGCGGGCCTTCGTCGACGAAAGCTTCCGCCTGACCCAGGTGCTGCGCGGCAACAAGGAGCTGCTGCCGCGCTGGCGCCGCGTCGCCAACGCCGAGGACCACGCGCTGGGCTTCGCCGTGGGCCATCTCTATGTGCAGAAGAAATTCCCGCCGGAAGCCAAGCAGCAGGTGCTGGACATTCTGCATGGCATCCGCGCCGCGCTGAAGCAGGACATCGCCGGCCTGCCCTGGATGAGCGAGGCCACCCGCGCCAAGGCGCTGGACAAGCTGGCCCTGATCGAGGAGCGCATCGGCTATCCCGACGCCTGGCGCGATTACGGCGCGCTGGCTGTCGATCGCAGCCCTTACGCACTCAACATGATGCGCGCGAACGCCTTCGAGAATTCACGCGAGCTGGACAAGATCGGCAAGCCGGTGGACCGCAACGACTGGGACATGACGCCGCAGGAGGTCAACGCCTACTACGATCCGTCGATGAACAATATCAACTTCCCCGCCGGCATCCTGCAGCCGCCGTACTTCGATCCGAAGGCGACGCTGGCAGTGAACTACGGCGCCATCGGCGCGGTGATCGGCCACGAGATCACCCACGGCTTCGACGACGAGGGCAGCCAGTTCGACGGCCACGGCAACCTGGTCAACTGGTGGACCGAGGTGGACACCAAGCGCTTCCAGTCCGGCGTGGATTGCATCGCCGACCAGTTCTCGCAGTACACCGTCGACGGCGGCCTGCACGTCAAGGGCAAGCTGGTCACTGGCGAGGCCATCGCCGATCTAGGCGGCCTGCTGCTGGCGCTGCGCGCCTTCGAGGCTTCGCCCGGCGCCGCCGGTGCGCCGGTGATCGGCGGCTACACGCCGCAGCAGCAGCTGTTCATCAGCTACGGCCACTCCTGGGCCGACGTGTACCGGCCGGAGCTGGCGCGCGAACTGGCCACCGCCAACCCGCACCCGTTGCCGATCTTCCGCGTCAACGGCACGTTGGCCAACATCGCGGCGTTCCAGCAGGCCTTCAAGGTGCCGCAGGACAGTCCGCTGGCGAGAAAGGATGCCTGCGTCATCTGGTAAGCACACCAAGGCGCGGTCCCTGCGTATCGGCCTGATCTCCGATACGCACGGCCTGCTGCGTCCCGAGGCGCTGCAAGCCATGCGCGGCAGCGATTACATCGTGCATGCTGGCGACATCGGCGATCCCGCCATCCTCGAGCAGCTGGCGCAAATCGCCCCGGTGACCGCGGTGCGCGGCAACAACGACAAGGGCGCCGAATACGCCAGAATTTCCGAGACCGACGTGTTGCAGGCCGGAGAAATCCTGATCTACGTCATCCACGATCTCAACGAGATCGACCTCGATCCCGCGGCCGCGGAGTTCCAGGTGGTGGTGTCGGGGCATTCACACAAGCCGTCGAGCCGGGAGCGCGACGGCGTGCTCTACATCAATCCCGGCAGCGCCGGGCCGCGGCGTTTCAGCCTGCCCATCGCCGCCGGGATTTTGCATGTCAACGGCACGGCCATCGAGGCAGAGCTGCTGGACCTGCTGCCCACCCGCTAGAGGCGGAAGGGCAGCAGGCGCTTCGCTCAAGGCTTGCCGACGAAATCCATCTTGCCCAGCTCCACGCCGTTGTGGCGCAGGATGGCGTAGGCCGTGGTGCAGTGGAAATACAGGTTGGGGTGGACGAAGAACAGCAGGTAGGGCTGGCCCTTGAACTCCAGCGGCCCGCGTGGCGTGGGCAGACTGACGTCCTTGTTCTCGCTGCCGTCGATCTGCTCCGGCTTGAGGCTCTTGACGAAGGCCAGGGTGTTGTCGATGCGCGCGTACAGATCCTCGAAGCTGGCCTCGTTGTCCTCGAATTTCGGCACTTCCACGCCCGCCAGCCGCGCTGCGCAGCCCTTGACCTGGTCGGTGGCGATCTGCACTTGCCGCGTCAGCGGGTGCATGTCCGGCGCCAGCCGGTCGTTGAGCAGGACTTCGGGCTTGAATTTCTTGGCTTCGGCGTGGGCCGCGCCCTTTTCCAGGATGGCGCGCAGATTGGTCAAGGCGCGCACGAAAACCGGGACGGAAACCTGATACATGCTGATGCTCATGGTGAATCCTCCGAAAAGCTATATGGTTAGAAGTTAGGCGCGCCCATTCTAAAGCGTATGGAGGAAGACGTAGGTTAAGCTCGCCTCCCTATGGCCTACGCAAGAATCATCGGCACCGGCAGCTACCTGCCCGAGCGTGTCGTCACCAACCAGGAACTCGAGTCCAGGATCGACACGTCCGACGAGTGGATCGTGTCGCGCACCGGCATCGAGGCGCGCCACGTCGCCGCGGACGGCGAAATGACCAGCGATCTGGCGTTCCACGCCGCCAGCCGGGCGCTGCAGGCCGCCGGGGTGGGGCCGCAGGATATCGACCTGATCATCGTCGCCACCACCACGCCGGACATGATCTTTCCCTCCACCGCCTGCCTGCTGCAGGCCAAGCTGAGGGTGAAGCAGGGCGCGGCGTTCGACGTGCAGGCGGTGTGTACCGGCTTCATGTATGCGCTGTCCACCGCCAATCTCTTCATCACCAGCGGCCAGCACCGCTGCGCCCTGGTGGTGGGCGCGGAAGTGTTCTCGCGCCTGCTCGACTGGAACGATCGCCGCACTTGCGTGCTGTTCGGCGACGGCGCCGGCGCGGTGGTGCTGAAGCGCTCGGAGGAGCCGGGCATTCTCACCAGCAACCTGCACGCCGACGGCAGCCTGTCGCACATCCTGCGCGTCGACGGCGGCATCAGCCACGGCCAGATTCGCGGCAATCCCTTCCTCGAGATGGACGGGCAGGCGGTGTACCGCACCGCCGTGCGGGCGCTCGACGACAGCGCCACCGAGGCGATGACAGCCGCCGGCGTCACTGCCGAGCAGCTCGACTGGTTCGTGCCGCATCAAGCCAATATCCGCATCATCAATTCCATCGCCGACAAGGTCGGGCTGCCGCGCGAGCGGGTGGTGACCACCGTGGCGCGGCATGGCAATACCTCGGCGGCTTCGGTGCCGCTGGCGCTGGATGCGGCGGTGCGGGATCAGCGGATCAAGGCGGGGCAGTTGGTGATGTTGCAGGGGGTGGGTGGGGGGATGACTTGGGGGACGGTGTTGCTGCGGTGGTAGTGCGATGAGGATTCATCAAATCCCGCACAAAAGTACGTTCGCCCCGAGTGCCCTCGCAGCTTCGTAGGATGTGCTGAGCGCAGTGAAGCGCATCTGTCGCGGCCTTCTTTCCTGGCTCTGAGACTGCTGTACACGCGCTTGCGCGCGACTATTGGAGCCGCAGCCTGAAAGTGCGGTTCCGCCTTGAAGGCGGGTATCTTTTCTTTGTCTCGCCAAAGAAAAGATACAAAAAGAAAGGCGACCCGATGTCTGCGCCGAATCATCACCAAAGGTGATGATTCGGTTCCCTGCGCTTCGCAGCCGGAGCGGGCTTTTCGGACAGGCCATCCCTGGCCTGTCCGAAAAGGCTTTGGCATCCTGCCTCGCCCCGCGTCTACGCGCGGGCCATTCCGCTCCGTCTTTGCGATGCTCGGCGCAGCCAGACGGGAAGGAACGTCAAAAACCAAAGCACCGCAACGGCAACATCAAAAGCAAAGCCCAAACTTCATCTGTGTCATTCCCGCGCAGGCGGGAATCCAGTTCTCGCTGCATGCGCCGCAGCCACCCCTCACCCTGGCCCTCTCCCCCAAGGGGAGAGGGGACTAAAGGCAAGGCGTTGCGATTGCGCTTCGCTGTGCTCGGCACATCTTACGACGCTACAGCCTCCGCCTTAGCGCTTGCTGCTCCGCACGGCATCGCGCAACGCGACCAGCAGGTCGCCGACAAACTTCCGCGTTGCCTCGTGCGTCAACTTGCCCTCGGCATCGAAGCGCTCATGCGCGGCGCCAATCATCACTTCCGGCTTGTTGATGAAGCGCAGGTCGACGAATACGCCGATCTGGCGCAGGTGGTACTGCGCCCGCGAGGTGCCGAGGGCGCCCATGCTGGCGCCGCAGATGGCGGCGGGCTTGCCGGCGAAGGGCTGGTCCTTGAGGCGGGAGATCCAGTCGATGGTGTTCTTCAGCACGCCGGATACCGAGTAGTTGTATTCGGGCGTGGCGAACAGCAGGCCGTCGGCGGCGCGGATTTGTTCGCCCAGGTGCTGCACCGCGGCGGGAAAGCCCTGCGCCTGCAGGTCGTGGTTGTAGAGCGGGATTTGCGCGATGTCGGCGATGTCGAGCTGCAGGTCCGGCGGCGCAAGTTCCTGCGCGGCGTGCAGCAGCGCGCTGTTGTAGGACGCCTTGCGCAGGCTGCCGGAGATGCCAAGGATCCTGATGGTGTCGGCCATGTGTGCTCCCGTTTCCGTGCGTGATTAGGATTTCAGCGTGGCGAGGTCGATGACGAAGCGGTATTTCACGTCGCTCTTCAGCATGCGCTCGTAGGCCTCGTTGATCTTCTGCATCGGGATCACTTCGATGTCGGAGACGATGCCGTGCTCGGCGCAGTAGTCGAGCATCTCTTGCGTTTCCTGGATGCCGCCGATGAGCGAGCCGCCGAGCTGGCGGCGGGAGAAGATCAGGTTGCCGATCCTGAGGGTGGGGTCTTCCGGCGGCACGCCGACCAGGGTCATGGTGCCGTCGCGCTTGACCAGGGCCACCAGGGCGTTGAGGTCGTGCGGGGCGGAGACGGTGTCGAGGATGAAGTCAAAGCTGCGCGCGTGCTTCTTCATCTCGTCCTTGTTGCGGGATACCACCACTTCATCCGCGCCGAGGCGGCGCGCGTCCTCGGCCTTGCCGGCCGAGGTGGTGAACAGCACCACGTGGGCGCCGAAGGAGTGGGCGAACTTCACCGCCATGTGGCCCAGGCCGCCGAGGCCGACCACACCGACCTTCTGGCCCTTGCTCACTTTCCAGTGTCGCAGCGGCGACCAGGTGGTGATGCCGGCGCACAGCAGCGGCGCCACCGCGGCCAGGTCCAGCTTGGGCGAGATGCGCAGGGTGAAGGCCTCGTCGACGACGATGTTGTTGGAATAGCCGCCATAGGTGATGGCGCCGTCCCGGCCCTTGGCGTTGTAGGTGCCGACAAAGCCTTTTTCGCAATACTGTTCCAGGCCTTCGCCGCAGCTGGCGCAGGTACGGCAGGAGTCGACCATGCAACCGACACCGGCCAGATCACCGGGCTTGAATCCCTTGACCTGTGCACCCACCTTGACCACCTTGCCGACGATTTCGTGGCCCGGCACCAGGGGGAAGATGCTGCCGCCCCACTCATCCAGAACCTGGTGCAGGTCGGAATGGCAGACGCCGCAATACTGGATTTCGATCTGCACGTCGTGCGGGCCGGGCTCGCGCCGCTCGAAGCTGAACGGGGCCAGCGGTGCTTTCGCGCTGTGGGCGGCGTAACCTATTGAAGCGGGCATGGGCAACTCCTGATCTGGAAAGGGGGCACCGGCCCGGCGCGGCAAGCGGTCCGGGCGGCGTGGCAAAGAGTGGTCTATAGAGTAACGCTCTCGCGACAAGTTCCGCACCTTGGCCAGCCGTAGGCGTTGAACCACGGCCGCCGGGCGCGATCCAATTCCCAATCACATTCCCAACGACAATCAAGGACAAGCACATGGTCGGTTCACTGTTTGGCGGCAGCCTCAAGATCAGCCCGAGGGACTTTCCGGAACCGGTCTACGACACGCCGTTGCAAACCGCCCCCGGCCGCGCCCTGGCGGTGCTGGCCGGCGGCTGCTTCTGGTGCGTTGAAGCGGTGTACCGCGACCTGGAAGGCGTGCTGGAAGTGGTGTCCGGCTATTCCGGCGGCAGCGAGGAAACAGCGGACTACAAGACCGTCTGCACCGGCACCACCGAGCATGCCGAGGTGATCCAGATCGCCTACGACCCCTCGCGCCTGAGTTTCGGCAAATTGCTGAAGATCTTCTTCTCGGTGGCGCACGATCCGACCCAGCTCAACCGCCAGGGCAATGACATCGGCACGCAGTACCGCTCGGCGGTGTTTTACGCCGACGACGAACAGAAGCTGGTCACCGAGCGCTATATCCAGCAGCTCGACGCGGCCAAGGTGTTCGGCCGCCCCATCGTCACTCGGCTGGAGCCGCTGGCGCAGTTCTTCGAGGCGGAAGGCTATCACCAGAACTACGCCGAGCTGCACCCGGACCAGCCCTATATCGCCGCGGTGGCGTTGCCCAAAGTGGAGAAACTGCGCGAATACTTCGGAGACAGCCTGAAGAAGAAGTAGCGCCACGCCGGAGTAAGGAGGGACGGCAAATGGAAAGGCGTCATATCGGTTCCCTGCAAGTGTCGGCGGTCGGCCTGGGCTGCAACAATTTTGGCCGCCGCATCGACGAGCCCGCCAGCGCCCGCGTGGTCCATGCCGCGCTCGACGCGGGCATCAATTTCCTCGATACCGCTGACATCTACGGCGGCACCCACAGCGAGGAATTCCTCGGCCGCGCGCTGGCCGGCCGGCGCGACCAGGCCATCATCGCGACCAAGTTCGGCATGGCGGTGGATGCGGAGCGCCAGGGCGCGAGGCCTGACTACATTCGCCGCGCCGTGGAAGACAGCCTGCGGCGGCTGCGTACCGACCGCATCGACCTGTACCAGCTGCACAAGCCCGATGCCGACACGCCGATCGCCGATACCCTGGCTGCGCTGGACGGCCTGGTACGCGCCGGCAAGGTGCGCGAGATCGGCTGCTCCAATTTCTCCGCCGCGCAGCTGCGCGAGGCGCAGCAGGCAGTGCGGGCCGGAGCGGCCTGCTTCGTCAGCGTGCAAAACCAGTACAGCCTGCTGCACCGCGAAGCGGAAGTGGAGATGCTGCCGGAATGCGCCCGCGCCGGCGTCGCCTTCCTGCCGTATTTTCCGCTGGCCAACGGCCTGCTCAGCGGCCGTTTCAGGCGCGGCGACGCCGCGCCCGTCGGCAGCCGCTTTGTACCCGGCGCCTGGGGCGCAAGCTCCTATACCGACGCCAATCTGGCGGTGGTCGAAGCGCTGGGACATTTCGCCGTGGCGCGCGGCCACTCCCTGCTGCAGCTGGCGTTCTCCTGGCTGCTGGCACACCCAGCCGTGGCCTCGGTCATTGCCGGCGCCAGCAAGGCGGAGCAGGTTCAGGGCAACGCCCTTGCCGCCAATTGGAAGCTCGGCACCGAGGACCTGGCCGAGATCGACCGGCTGCTGAAAGCCTGGCGCTCGTCTTAATAAATCCCCTCTCCCCACTTCGCAGGGAGAGGGGGCATTTGTCAGGTGACTTCTAGTCTTCGATCTTGCTGCGCAGCGTCTTGGTCCTGCCGCGCAGCGTTTTGCCTTCCAGTCGCTTCTGCTGCGAACCCCTGGTCGGCTTGGTCGGGCGGCGCTTGCGCGGCACGATGCTGGCAGCGACGATCAATTCGCGCAGCCGCTCCAGCGCCGCCTCGCGGTTCTGCTCCTGGCTGCGATGCTGCTGCGCCTTGATCACCACCACGCCCTCGCGCGTGATGCGCTGGTCGCTGCGCAACAACAGCCGCTCCTTCAGCTCCTCCGGCAGGGACGAAGCGCGGATGTCGAAGCGCAGATGGATAGCGGTGGAGGTCTTGTTGACGTTCTGCCCGCCCGAACCCTGCGCGCGCATGGCGCTCAGCTCGATCTGTTCGAGCGGCAGGCTGAGTCTGTCGTTGATCTGAAGCATGGTGAAACCCGGGCGGCAGGCGGGGCAGGGGATATGAGCCTCTATTCTGACGCTTCAGCGGCTACACTGTGTAACCGAAGCGATTGCAACGATGACGCAGCCATGGATGAATCACGCCTGATCGAGCTGGAAACCAAGCTCGCCTATCTGGAGGAGACCTTGCAGGTGCTCAACCAGGTGGTGGCGCGCCAGCAGAAGCAGATCGACCAGCTCGAAGCGCGCTGCCGCGAGCTGCTGGAGCGTGCCCGCAACTCGGCCGAGACGGTGTTCCGCGGCACCGCCGCAGACGAAGTGCCGCCGCACTATTAAGCGATGACCACCATCCAGCTCGACCAGTTCATTCTCGCTTCCACCGAAGCGGTGTATGACTACGTCACCCGTCCGGCGCGGTGGAAGGAATGGCATCCGGCCTCGCTCGGCACGCAGCAGCATGCCGACGAATCGCTGGCCGCAGGCGCCCGCTTCGAGGAGGACGTTCTCTCCGCCGGCATCAAGCGCCACCTGCGCTGGACCGTGGAGCAGGCCGAGCCGGGTGTGCGCTGGGCCGCCAGCGCGGTGATGGACGACGGCAGCACGGTGCAGCTGCAATACCGCTTCGAGAAGCGCAACACCGGCATGAATTTCACCCGCACCCTGCGCTACCAGGTCAAGCCGCTGCACCTGCGCCTGGTCAATGCGCTGTTCATGTGGCGCCGGGTGCAGGCCGAGTCGCGGCTGGCATTGAGCAATCTGACGCGGCATTTCGGCGCCAGGCGTTGAGCGGCGCTTCCAGCTTTTGTAGGGCGGCCTGTGGCCGCCGCTGCCGCGCCGTTTGACATTGCGCAACGGCGGCCGCAGGCCGCCCTACTGTTTAGGGGACTGCAGGTCTGCACCGCCAGCCAGTAACGCTGCTTCCATTTTCTTCCAACGCGCCAGTTCACGCAGGTAAATACGCAACTCGCAATCGGCGCAGCCGCCGCCGCAACAGTCGTAATTCAATGGCGGTTGCGGTTTTGGCGGAAAGGTTGGTCGAGCGTCCGGCATGGCTGAAGCGGCAAGTATCGAGCGCAAATCTTAGCCTGCCGTCTGGCCGTTCGTGTTGAATCGAGGGGATTTGCCCCCATTGCGGAAGCTTATGACCATTTCCCTCTCAGTTCTCGATCTCGCGCCGGTGCCCACCGGCACCACCTCCGCCGAAGCCGCGCGCAGGACCGTGGACCTGGCCCGCCTGGCGGACCGCCTGGGCTACGCCCGCTACTGGTTCGCCGAGCATCACAGCATGGCCAGCGTCGCCAGCTCGGCGCCGGAAATCCTCATCGCCTACGTAGCGGCGGCGACGCAGCGCATCCGCGTCGGCTCCGGCGGCATCATGCTGCCCAACCATGCGCCGCTGCGCATCGCCGAGGCCTTCCACACGCTGGAGGCGCTGTATCCCGGGCGCATCGATCTGGGCATCGGCCGCGCCCCCGGCTCCGAGCCGGCGGCGAGCCGCGCCCTGCGCGCCTTCGACGGCGAGCAATTCCCCTCCCAGCTGTCGGAGATGCTGGCGCTGTCGCGCGGTGAACTGCCCTCGGGGCATCCGTTCCGCCGCGTGCGCGTGATGCCGGAAGGCGTCGGCCTGCCGCCGATCTGGCTGCTCGGCTCCAGCGGCGCCAGCGCCCGCATGGCCGGCAGCGCCGGCATGGGCTACAGCTTCGCCAGCCATTTCAGCCCGACGCCAGCGGCGCCGGCGTTCGCCGCCTACCGGGAGCATTTCACTCCTTCGGCGCAATTTCCAAAGCCGCACGCCATCCTCGGCGTTGCCGTGGTCTGCGCCGAAAACGACCAGCAGGCGCAACACCTGGCGTTGACCATGGACCTGGCGCGTCTGCGCATCAATCGCGGCGAGTTCCTGCCCCTGCCCAGTCCCGAGGAAGCGTTGGCCTATCCGTATACCGAGGCCGAGCGCGAGGCGGTGCGGCACTATCGCGACATGACTATCGTTGGCGCGCCGGACCAAGTACGGGCGCTGATCGAGGAGAAAGCGCAGGAGAGCGGCGCGGACGAGGTGATGGTGGTGTCCAATCTGCACGGTCATGCCGAGCGGCTGCGGTCTTACGAGTTGCTGGCCGAGGCCTTCGCGCTCCGCGCCGGCTGAGTTGGCACGCACCCTGCTGCCGGCTTTCAGGGAAGCCGCGGTGGCCCCGCGGCCGGGGAACCCGGCCCCCTGAAACGTGGTCACTTGCAGGTCTCGAATCAGCATCCGCACACTGTCGACCACATGAACCCGCGCATCGAGCCGACCCTGGATCCCTCCGCCGCACCCGTGCTGCGCATCGATCCCGAGCTCCGCATGGCGCGGCCGGCGCCGCGCGAGCCGGCGGGAGATTCGCCGCTGTCCTGGATCTTCGGCCTGTTGCTGGCCCTGATCGCGCTGGTGCTGCTGCCGATCGTCGGCCTGCGCTGGCTGCCGCCGCCGACCAGCTCCTACATGCTGCAAAGCCCGGTGAAGCCGGTGCAATACCGCTGGGTGCCGGCGGCCAGCATCGCCGAGCCGATGCGCCGCGCCGTGGTGGCGGCGGAGGATCAGAAGTTCTGGAAGCACAACGGCTTCGACATCGATGCGATCCACAAGGCCGAGCAATACAACCGCGATCCCCAGCATCGCCGCCGCGGCGCCTCCACCATCAGCCAGCAGACCGCCAAGAACATGTTCCTCTGGCCCGGCGGTTATGTGCGCAAGGGTATCGAAGCGGCCCTGACCGTGCTGATCGAGAAGATCTGGGGCAAGGACCGCATCCTCGAGATTTATCTCAACATCGCCGAGTTCGGCCCCGGCATCTACGGTGTGGAAGCGGCCGCGCAAAACTATTTCGGCAAGCCCGCCTCGGCCCTTATCCCCGAGGAAGCGGCGCGGCTCGCCGCGGTGCTGCCCAATCCGCGCCACTGGAGCGTGCGCGATCCCGGCGCCTACGTGCAGGCGCGCACCGCCTGGATCATGGGACAGATGGGCTATGGCGCACCCGGTGCGCCGCAGGAGGAGCCGGAGCCGCCTGCGTCGGAAATGCCGGATGCCGATGATGCCGACGAGGCGCCGGCAGCTGCCGCGCCTGTCGCCGCTGCACCTGCGCCCCCTATTCCACCCACTGCGCCGCTGAGCGCTCCTGCCGATGCCGCGCCGTCGCAAGCACCGCCCCCGCCTGCTGCGCCGCCCGCTCAGGGCGAGAACCCGCCGCCAGCGCCTGCAGCCGTACCCGAAACCCCGCCGCCGGCCACGGCCCAGCCGCCGCAATGAAGGCGATCTTGCAGGCTGCCTGTCCCCTGCCGCGTTGACCCGGCTGGCGGCACCTCCGGTGCTCAGGTACCGTGCAGGCCATCGCGGTTGGCGGTAAACAGGGGCGGGCAATGAAACAGGTTTACATCACCGGCTATGGTGGCCCGGAAAAACTGCAGCTGCGCGAAGCGCCGGACCCGCTGCCGCAGGCGGGCGAGCTGCGCATCCGGGTGCGCGCCAGCGGCATCAATTTCGCCGACATCCTGGCGCGCAAGGGCCTGTATCCCGATGCGCCGAAGCTGCCCTGCGTGGTCGGCTATGAAGTGTCCGGCGTGGTCGATGCGGTGGGGCCGGGCGTCGACGATCACTGGCAGGGCCGGGAGGTGTTCGCCCTGACGCGCTTCGGCGGCTACGCCGATACCGTGGTGGTGCCCCTGCCGCAGGTGTTCGACAAGCCGGCCGCGCTGAGCCACGAGCAGGCCGCCGCCATCCCGGTGAACTACCTCACCGCCTGGCAGCTGATGGTGGTGGTCGGTTCGCTGTCAAAGGACGAGGCGGTGCTGATCCACAACGCCGGCAGCGGCGTCGGCCTTGCCGCCATCGACATTGGCCGCCATCTCGGCGCCAGACTCTACGGCACCGCCAGCGCCGGCAAGCACGATTTCCTGCGCGAGCGCGGCCTGCATCATCCCATCGACTACCGCGGCGCCGACTGGCGCCCGGAGCTGGATCGCCTCACCGAGGGCCGCGGCGTGGAGCTGGTGCTTGATCCGCTCGGCGGCAGCCACTGGAAGAAGAGCTACAAGGCGCTGCGCCACACCGGCCGGCTCGGCATGTTCGGCATTTCCAGCGCCTCCGAGTCGGGGCTGATCCGGCCGCTGGCTATGCTCAAGATCGGCCTGACCCTGCCGTGGTTCAACCCGGTCAGCCTGATGAACGACAACCGCGCCGTGTTCGGCGTCAATCTCGGCCACATGTGGCACGAGAACAGCAAGATCCGGCCGTGGATGGAAACCCTGCTGCGCGGCGTGGCCGAAGGCTGGGTGCGTCCGCATGTCGACAAGGCTTTTCCGCTGGCCCAGGTGGGCGAGGCGCAGAGCTATATCGAGGCGCGCAAAAATATCGGCAAGGTGGTGCTGGTGTCTTAACCTGTTTCCGTTTCAGCAAAATAACGGGTCATGATGCGATCGCGGTAGGCCAGTAATGCTGGGTGCCGCTCCGTCGCCGTGCACAATGGCGTTTGCAGGAGCGGCGTGAGGATGGCCGCGAGCAGGCCGAATACGGCCGCGTCGGCGGCGCAGGGCGCGTCGCCCATCAGCCAGGGCTTGCCGCCCAGCAGGACGGCCAGCGCCTCGACATCCCGCGCCGCCAGTGCGGCGATTTCGGCCGGCGCATGCCGGCCCATGCCCTGAGCCGACAGCCGCTTCGCATTCATGCGGCGCAGCAGCGCCTTGGCCAGGGGCCGCGCCGGCGCCGGAATGACGCCGAACATGTAGCGTCCCAGGCCCTGGTCGAAGGTGGCGCGATCGCACCAGCGCATGTGCAGCAGGGCGAAGTACAGGTGCTCCTCGCACATCTTCTCCACGCACCAGGCGGCAGCTTTTTGTTCGGTGTCGAGCGCGGCATCGAAATCGTGCCGGTATTTGCGCTCGAGATGAAAGCGGATCAGGGTCGAGTCCGTTACGCGCTCGTCCTCGTCCTCGATGTAGGGCAGCAGGCCGCGCGGCGCCGAGAACGGGTTGCCGCGTTTTCCACATAGGGCAGGCCGGCCAGCTTCAGCAGCAGCATGGCCTTGATCACGAAGGGGCTGGCATCGGGCGCGCCTAGGAAGGGGCCGAAGGTATGCAGCGTGATCACGCGAGTCTCCGGCCGGTCGATGCGTGGATCATCGGCGGCGGCAGCTCGGCGGTCGATTACCCCGCAGGTAATCGGCGTAGCGCTTGCAGGCTCAGGGCAGGGTGGCTAGGAACTTCAATATCCACTCGTTGACTTCGCGCGGCCGCTCCATCTGCATCATGTGGCCGGCCTTGGGCAGCATGGCGATGCCGCGCACATCGCTGTACTGGCGCGGGATCTGCGCGATCGGATCGTCGCCGTGCCAGACCTCGAGATCGCAGTCGCGCTCACTGCCGATGAAGAAGAACGGTGCGGGATTCTTCACGCCTTCGTACTTGCGGCGCTGCGCCCAGCGCAGGTCCATGGCGCGATACCAGTTGAGGCCGCCGGTGAAGCCGGTGCGGGCGTACTCGGCGACGAAGAACTCCATCTCCAGCTCGCTCATCCAGTGCCAGGGCAGGGGCGGCGGTTCGGGCAGGGCGTCGAGGTAGCTGGTGCCGGGCGGGTGCTTCCACACGTCGAGATAGTGGTAGTCGCCGCTGAGGGCGTAGAACACCTTGCTCAGGAACTCGCGCGGATGCGCGTTCAGCGCAGCGTCCGCCGGACCCGGCGGCTCGAAGTAATGGATATGCACGAAGTGATTCTTCGCCCAGCCCGCGGCCTCGCGCAGCGGCGACAGGTCCGGGTTGTGCGGCGCCGCCGGATTCTCCATGCCGATGATGGCGGCCACGCGCTGCGGTGCGCGGAAGGCAAGGTCGTAGATAGCGAAGATGCCGAAGTCCAGGCCGATGAATACCGCCTGGCGCTCGCCCAGGTGATCGAGCAGGCCGATCAGGTCGCCGACGGTGTGATCCACGTCGTAGGCTTCCGGCTGCGCAGGCGCATCGGTCTGGCCCATGCCGCGCATGTCTGGCGCCACCACGCGCCAACCGGCGGCGGCGATCACCGGAATCTGGTGCCGCCAGGAAAACCACAGGTGCGGAAAACCGTGGCACAGGATGACCAGCGGTCCCGTGCCCTGCTCGACATAGTGCATGCCGATACCGTTGATGCGGGCATGGCGATGCGTCCACTGCGCCATTTCAGTTCTCCTTCTTGCCCGGGATCAGGCGACCGGAAGGTTCTTGCTCAACATCTCGATCAGGCGCCGCTTGGTCGGAATCACCCACTCGCGCTTGAGCTGCGGCGACAGCAGGCCCACCGCTTCCAGTTCGTCGCACAGATGCATCTGGTGCGCCAGGTCGAACAGGTCGAGCTGGCTGGTGAAGAGGCCGTCCTCGCCGACCTCGATGAAGGAAATGCCCGGTGTCTGGTAGTGGCTGCCGTCGGCGCGCTGGCCCGGCCCGCGGTTCCACCAGTGGGTGATAATCAGGTTGCCGCGCGTGGCGTAACGCTCGATCGGAAAGCTCCAGCCCTCCCAGCCCACCCGCATATCGCGGCCGTAATGGGTGGCGCGGATCTCTTCGCGGCTGCGCGCTTCGACGAACATGGTGCCGCCGTACTCGCAGACATAGCGGCAGTGTTCGGCGTAGAATTCGTCCGCCAGCCAGGACCACTCGTTGCGCCGTGCCGCTTCCTCGAACGCCGCCGTTAGGGCGGCGGCCCGCGCTTCCAGCCGTTCACGGGACAGTGCCATCGCCATCTCCTCTTCGTGTTGTCGGGCCTGCCGCGTCGCTGATGGCAACGCACCCTTTGATGGCAATGATCTTGTTGGCTGCGCGGCGGCGCTACATCGTCCAATCGCACTAGCCGCGATTCCATAAAAAAGCCCTCGCTCCGCGGAGCGAGGGCAGTGGAGGAGAGGTTTGCTGCCGCCTAGCCTTGCGCGAACTGCAGCAGGTCGCGGTTCAGCCGTTCCTGGTGCGTCACGAACAAGCCGTGCGGCGCGCCCGG
>JAMFRN010000134.1 GCA_026224805.1 Nevskia soli | reverse complement strand
GGTAGAGGGGCATCTGTCGGCAGCGGAGCCGCAGCATCCAACGCAGCGCTGGGCCGCCGGAATCGAGTATCTCGGCGGCCGCTACGGCGGCTGGCAGGCACAGCAGGACCGGGCCAGCGTGCAGGCCGAACTGGAAGCCGCCCTGTCCTCGGTGGCGGATCATCCGGTGCGCACCCAGGCGGCGGGACGCACGGATGCCGGTGTGCACGCCTTCGGCCAGGTGGTGCACTTCGATTCCACTGCGCCGCGCAGCGTTTACGCCTGGGTGCTCGGCACCAATTCGCGCCTACCGCCGGATGTCAGCGTGCGCTGGGTGCGCGAGGTGCCGGCCGATTTCAGCGCGCGGCACAGCGCTTTCATGCGCAGTTACCGCTACGTCATCCACAATCACCGGGCGCGCTCGGCGTTGCTGGCGGAGCGCGCTTCCTGGATCACTCCCGCGCTGGACGCCGCCGCTATGCATCGTGCCGCCCAGGCGCTGCTGGGCGAGCGCGATTTCTCCGCCTACCGCGCGGCCGAATGCCAGTCATCCACGCCGATGCGCAACGTGCAGGCGATCACCGTGTTCCGCCGCGGCGACTTCGTCGTCATGGACATCCGCGCCAACGCCTTCCTGCATCACATGGTGCGCAACGTCATGGGTGTGCTGCTGGAGATCGGGCAGGCGCGCCGCGCCGAGTCCTGGGCCGCCGAGGTGCTGGAAGGGCGCGATCGCAGCCGTGGCGGGATCACTGCTCCAGGGCAGGGTCTGTATTTCATGGGGCCGGAATACCCGGAGCGGTTCGGCCTGCCCGGACCGGCGCAGCCCTGGTTTCCAGCATGATCGCTGTCCATGGGCCCTATTCGCGGGCCCGGTCCATGAGCCTGGCCCATGAGATAATCCGCGGATGAATCAGCTGCGCACCCGCATCAAGTTCTGCGGCATCACCCGCGCCGAGGATGCGCTGGCCGCCGCCGCGCTGGGGGTGGACGCGCTTGGCTTCATCTTCGTGCCGGGCAGCCCGCGCTGCCTGACCCTGGATGCCGCGGTGGCGATCCGCCGCCGGCTGCCCCCGCTGCTGTCGGTGGTGACGCTGCTGCGCAATCCCGACAGCGACGAAGTTTGGGAAACCATCGACGCCATGCAGCCGCACCTGCTGCAATTCCACGGCGAGGAAACACCGGACTTCTGCGCCGGCTTCGGCGTGCCGTACCTGAAGGCAGTGGCCATGCGCGGCCTGCAGCGGCCGCTGGCGGAGATCGCCCGGGACTACGCCGACGCCGCGGCGCTGCTGCTGGACGGGCATGCGCCGGGCGAACTGGGCGGCCAGGGCAAAAGCTTCGACTGGGCGGCCATTGCCGCCGATGCGCACAAACCCCTGATCCTGGCCGGCGGGCTCAATCCGCATAATGTCGCCACGGCAATCCGCCTGGCGCATCCCTATGCGGTGGATGTCAGCAGCGGCATCGAATCCAAGCCGGGAATCAAGGATTCGGGCAAAATGGAGGCCTTCGTGCGCCATGTCCGTGACGCCGATTCCTGATCGCATCTGTGAAGCAAGCACTTGATGAACAACCAGAATTTGCCTGACGCCCGCGGCCACTTCGGCCCTTACGGCGGCCGCTTCGTCGCGGAAACCCTGATGGAACCGCTGCGCCAGCTCGAAGAGGCGTACAACCGCCTCAAGAACGACAGCGCGTTCCGTGCCGAACTGGACAAGGATCTGGCCTATTACGTCGGCCGGCCTTCACCGCTGTACCCGGCGGAGCGGCTGACCAAAAGCTGGGGCGGGGCGCAGATCTACCTCAAGCGTGAGGACCTGAATCACACCGGCGCGCACAAGATCAACAACACCGTCGGTCAGGCGCTGCTGGCCAAGCACCTGGGCAAGACCCGCATCATCGCCGAGACCGGCGCCGGCCAGCACGGCGTGGCCAGCGCCACCGTGGCGGCGCGCCTGGGCCTGAAGTGCGTGGTGTTCATGGGCTCGGACGACATCGAGCGGCAGTCGCCCAACGTCTACCGCATGAAGCTGCTTGGCGCCGAAGTGCGTCCGGTGACCAGCGGCACGCGCACGCTGAAAGACGCGATGAACGAGGCGCTGCGCGACTGGGTCACCAATGTCGACGACACCTTCTACATCATCGGCACCGTGGCCGGCCCGCATCCGTACCCGATGCTGGTGCGCGATTTCAACGCGGTGGTCGGCCGTGAAGTGATCCGGCAGTCGCAGGACATGCTCGGCCGCCTGCCCGATGCGCTGGTGGCCTGCGTCGGCGGCGGCTCCAATGCCATCGGCCTGTTCCATCCGATGATTCCGCATGCTGCGGTGAAGATGTATGGCGTCGAAGCCGGCGGCCTGGGCATCGCCAGCGGCCAGCACGCGGCGCCGCTGTCGGCCGGCAAGCCCGGCGTGCTGCACGGCAACCGCACCTACATCATGGCCGACGACAACGGCCAGATCCTCGGCACGCACTCGATTTCCGCCGGTCTGGATTACCCCGGCGTGGGCCCGGAACATTCCTGGCTCAAGGACAGCGGCCGCGTCAGCTATGTGGCCGTCACCGACGACGAGGCCCTGGCTGCATTCCACGAGCTGACCCGCGTCGAAGGCATCATCCCGGCGCTGGAATCGGCGCACGCGGTGGCTTACGGCAAGAAGCTGGCGACGCAGATGAAGCGCGACGAAGCCATGGTCATCAACATCTCCGGCCGCGGCGACAAGGACATTTTCACCATCGCCAAGCGCGAAGGCATCGAGTTGTTAAAGTAAAAATGAGCCGTATAAAAACCGTTTTCGATGCCTTGAGGGCGAGCGGCCGCAAGGCGCTGGTGCCATACATCACCGCTGGCGACCCGCATCCGCAGCACACTGTGGCGCTGATGCATGCGCTGGTGAAGGGTGGGGCGGATGTGATCGAGCTGGGGGTGCCGTTCTCCGACCCGATGGCCGATGGCCCGGTGATCCAGCTCGCCTGCGAGCGCGCCCTGGTCCACGGCACCAGCCTGTGGCAGGTGGTGGAGATGGTGGCGGAATTCCGCAAGACCAATACCACCACGCCGGTGGTGCTGATGGGCTATCTCAATCCGATCGAGGCCCGCGGCTTCGGCAAGTTTGCTGACTATGCGCGCGGCGCCGGAGTGGACGGCGTACTGGTGGTCGATCTGGCGGTGGAAGAGGCGCCGGAGATCGCGCCCATTTTCAGGGCGGCGGGGCTGGACTGCATCTTCCTGCTGGCCCCGACCAGTTCCGCGGCGCGCATCGCCGCCATCGCCGAACAGGCCAGCGGTTACCTGTACTACGTCTCGCTCAAGGGCGTGACGGGGGCGGCGACGCTTGATATTGCCAGCGTCGAGGCCAAATTAGAAGAAATACGCCGGCACACGAAACTGCCGGTGGCGGTGGGTTTCGGCATCCGAGACGCCGACTCGGCGGCCAAAGTGGGGCGGGTGGCTGACGCCGTGGTGGTGGGCAGCGCGCTGGTGTCCCAGATCGAAAAACACCAGAATGAGCCTGCGCTGTTGCCGGAGCTTCTGACCCAACAACTGGGCGCCCTCCGGGCGGCGCTCGACAAGCTGAAGAGCTAGGGTATTCCTATGAGCTGGCTGGAAAAAATCTCGGGATCGAAACTGCTGACCGGCGGTGTGCGCAAGAAGAGCGTGCCCGAAGGCCTGTGGATGAAGTGCGACAGCTGCCAGTCGGTGCTGTACCGGGCCGAGTTGGAGCGCACCCTGGAAGTGTGCCCGAAGTGCGGTGCGCATCGCGTCATCACCGCGCGGGCGCGGCTCAACCATTTCCTCGATGCCGAGCCGCGGGTGGAAATCGCGCCGAAGGTGCGTGCCACCGATCCGCTCAAGTTCAAGGACAGCCGCAAGTACACCGAGCGCCTGGCCGAGGCGCGCGAGGATACCGAGGAAGAGGACGCGCTGATCGTGATGCGCGGCCAGTTGATGGGTCTGCCGCTGGTCACTGCGGCCTTCGAGTTCGGCTTCATGGGCGGCTCGATGGGCAGCGTGGTCGGCGAGAAATTCGTGCGCGGCGTCAACGCCAGTCTGGAGCATGGCATCCCGATGGTGTGCTTCTCCGCCAGCGGCGGCGCGCGCATGCAGGAATCGCTGTTCTCACTGATGCAGATGGCCAAGACCAGCGCGGCGCTGGCCAAGCTGGCCGAGCGCGGCCTGCCCTACATTTCCGTGATGACACATCCGACCATGGGCGGCGTTTCCGCCAGCCTGGCCATGCTCGGCGACGTCAACCTGGTCGAACCCAAGGCCCTGATCGGCTTTGCCGGTCCACGCGTAATCGAGCAGACGGTACGGCAGAAATTGCCGGAAGGTTTCCAGCGCGCCGAATTCCTGCTGGAGAAAGGCGCGGTGGACATGATTGTCGACCGCCGCGAGATGCGCGAGAAGATTCATCGCCTGCTGGCGATGATGACGCACTTTGCGCCTGCAGTTGCGCACTAGGTCACCCTGACAAGCAGTGTGTCGTCCATGACAAGCACCAGGCCATCCATGGCCTGGATTGTTGAAACAAGCAAGTGAGCTCCGTTTTGTTTGCGAGTAATTCACTCGCCGACTGGCTCGCCTACCAGGAACGCACCCACCCCAAGGCCATCGAGCTTGGCCTCGAGCGGACGCGGGCGGTGGCGCTGCGCTTGGGCTTGCTGCCGGCACAGGCGGTGACGCTGACCGTCGCCGGCACCAACGGCAAGGGTTCCAGCGTGACCTTGGCGGCGGCGATCTATCGTGCAGCCGGATACCGTGTCGGGCGTTTTACCTCGCCGCATCTGCTGCGCTACAACGAGCGTGTCGCCATCGACGACGTCGAGGTCTCGGACGAGGCGCTGTGCCGCGCGTTCGCGGCGATCGAGACGGCGCGGGCGGAGATTGCGCTGACCTATTTCGAATTCGGCACGCTGGCCGCGCTATGGCTGTTCCACGAGGCGGCGGTGCAGGTGCAGGTGCTGGAAGTGGGGCTGGGCGGGCGGCTCGACGCGGTGAACATCGTTGATGCCGACTGCGCCCTGGTCACCAATATCGGCCTGGATCATACCGACTGGCTGGGGCCGGATCGCGACAGCATCGGCTTCGAGAAGGCCGGCATCATGCGCGCGGGCAAGCCGGCGATCTACGTGGAAACCTCGCCGCCACAACGCTTGCTGCAGCACGCGGCCGCCATCGGCGCCCCTTTGGCCCTGCTGGGGCGCGATTTTGCCTGGACGCGCAACGCCGATCGCAGCTGGAGCTGGAACTGGAACAGCGGCGCGCTCGCCCTTGCCGCACTGCCGGCGCCGGCGCTGGCGGGCGAGGTGCAGTACCGTAACGCGGCCGGCGTGCTGGCCGCGGTGAACGCCCTGCAGCCGCTATGTCCGGTCAATGAAGCGGCGTTGCGCGCTGCGTTGCCGGCTCTGACCCTGGCGGGACGCTACCAGCGCATCGGCAATACCATTCTGGATGTTGCCCACAATGTCGAATCCGCCGAGGTTCTGGCGGATAATCTGCGCAGCGAGCGTGGACCGGGCAAGACCTGGCTGGTGCTGGGGATGCTCGCCGACAAGCCGGTGGAGGCCGTCTGCGCGGTGCTGGCGCCGCTGGTGCAGGGCACGCTGTTCTGCGGACTGCCGCCGCCGCGCGGTCTCGATGCGCGGAACCTGCAACAAAGGGCGGCCGCCGCCGGTCTGAACGGGCAGGCGCTGGACGGTGTTGCCGATGCCTACCGCGCGGCGCAGGCCCTGGCCGGGCCGGACGACCGCATCCTGGTGTGCGGCTCTTTCCTCACCGTCGCCGCGGTGGCGGACCTGTTGTTTTGATTCCCGCTTTTTTGACGAAGTAAATGAACGATACCTTGAAGCGTCGCCTGGTCGGTCTGCTGGTCCTGCTGGTCCTGGTGTTCGTGCTGTCCTGGCTGTTGCCGGACAGCTGGCCGGAATCTGGCGAAAAGGGCGTGCCCAGCACCACCTTGCCCTTGACCGCCAACGGCCAGGATGGCGCCGCTCCCACGTCTTCGGCGGAAGCGACTGCGCCGGCCGATGCCACCGCGACGACGCCGGTAGCCACGTCGCCAACCGTCGCCTCGGCAGCGCCGGCGCATGCGGCGGCGCTGCCCGAGTCGGTGGACGCCGTAGATGCCTCGGCACCCCCACTGTCGGACGCACCGGCGTCGCCGTCACCAGCTGCGCCGAAACCGAAGCCGCCTGCGCCCAACCCTGCGGCAGCGACCAAGCCTGAAGCCAAGCCCGCTCCCACGCCTGCGCCCAAGGCGCCCGAGCAGAAACCGGCGCAGATCGCGCCGCCCGCGGCGAAGCCGCAGGTAACGCCCCCCGTGGCGCAGCTTCCGCAGCCGGCACCGCCCAAGCCGGTGGTAGCGCCGCCGGTACCCGCCGCGCCCAAACTCCCCGCGGCGGTGCCGCCCCCGCCGCCGCCCATCGTCAGCAGCGCCCCGGCGCAGGCCAGGCTATGGTTCGTGCAGATCGGCAGCTTCGCCGATCAGGGCAATGCGCAGACCACGCTGAACCTGTTGCAGAACATCGGCTATCGCGGCGAGGCCAAGGCCATCACCAGCGCTTCCGGCAGCGCCCTGTACCGCGTGCGCCTCGGTCCGTTCCCGAGTGAAGCCGTGGCGCAGCAGGCGTTCGACAAGGTGTCGCACCAGGGTTATCCGCAGGCGCGGGTGGTGTCGGAGGCGGGGGCCGTCAAGCATTAGTGACTGTCAGCCCGAAGCGGCCCGTGGCGAGCGGCAGCTTTACCGTAGGATATTTAGCGTAACGCACCAGATCTTATGCGGTTAACGTCATAGATGGGGCATGCACTTGAAGGTTACGCCAGCTACTATGGGATTTATTGATTCGTTCTGACTCTCAGGAATGTGCGAGCTTCATGATCAAGATCGAACTTAACGAGACGTCTATACGCAGATCGATCGCTGGTTCCGTCTCAGGCTTCGCCTGTGGACTTGTCTTCCTTTGGCAGGCACTGTCTGGATTAGAGCGCGCCTCGCAGCATACGAGCCGCTTAATGCATATGAGCCCCGTATTGTTTTGGTCAGCGGAGGTTCTTGGATTTTGTCTAAGCATGGCAATGTTATTGCAAGGTTATGCTTATCTTTCTAATCTCCGCCAGTTGCGCAGTCACGTCCAACCCGATGTTCCATCGGACGCCCCTCCAGCTGTGGCTTCGACGCGCCGCTGAACTCTGCGTAGGCCGCCTTATCTGGCAGCTTCTCGGCAGCAAGCGTAGGGTGCGCACCGCGCACGCGTCACGCCTTGAAGCTGTTGGCACATCCGCGTGCGCTCTGCGCACCTTACGCTTGCTGACTCCTCTCCAGCGACCACTTTAGAGCGGTACGATGATCTCACTCCGGCTGGGATTGGGCGGTATCGCGAAAAGGCGGCAGGTATAGTGGTTTTGCTCGCGCCGATGCCGGGCGATTGAACCGAGCCGCATCAACGAAGGATCTCGATAGATGATCACTGTCTTTGGCGAGGGGAGGGGTTTCCGGGTCGTCTGGCTGCT
>JAMFRN010000133.1 GCA_026224805.1 Nevskia soli | reverse complement strand
GCCGGTGAGCATGATGGTCGGCTCGCTGCCGATCACCGCCACCGAGCGGATTTTGGCGCGGGCCTTGAGCCCCAGCGCCTTGCCCTTCTCGCCCGAGCCGATCAGCACCAGCGCGGCGCCGTCGACGATGCCGGAGGAATTGCCGGCGTGGTGGACGTGATTGATCTTCTCGATGGTGGTGTACTTGCGCAGGGCAGTGGCGTCGAATGCCATCTGGCCCATCTGCTCGAACGAGGGCTTCAGCGTGGAAAGCCCTTCGACGGTGGTTTCGGCGCGGATGAATTCGTCGTGATCCAGCACCACCATGCCGTTGAGGTCGGTCACCGGGATCACCGACTTCTTGAAGTAGCCCGCCGCGCGCGCTTTGCCGGCGAGCTGCTGCGAGCGCACCGCGAAGCTGTCGACGTCGTTGCGGGTAAAGCCTTCCAGCGAGGCGATCAGGTCGGCGCCGATGCCCTGCGGGGCGAAGCCGAGCTGATGGTTGATGCGCGGGTCCATGGCCCAGGCGCCGCCGTCCGAACCCATCGGCCAGCGCGACATGCTTTCCACGCCGCCGGCGACGATCAGGTCTTCCTGGCCGGACATCACTTTCATCGCCGCCAGGTTCACCGACTCCAGGCCGGAGGCGCAGAAGCGGCTCTGCGTCACACCCGGCACGTTCTCGGCCCAGCCGGAATAGAGCACCGCGGTGCGCGCGATATCCGCGCCCTGCTCACCCACCGGGGTGACGCAGCCCAGCACCACGTCGTCGACCTGGCTGGTGTCGAGCTGATTGCGCTGCTGCACGGCATTGAACAGGGTGCCGAGCAGATGCACCGGCGACACTTCGTGCAGGCTGCCGTCCTTCTTGCCCTTGCCGCGCGGGGTGCGCACGGCGTCGTAGATGAAAGCTTCGGTCATGGCTGGCTGTCCTTGGACGATTGTTCGGGTATTGGGAATGGGGGAGTTGAAGATGACGGTAATGTCTATTACTCTTGCATCTTGCATTGCGGCCTGCATCGAGGCTGGCGGCGGAGATGGCGTTACGCTCCACGCTTAAATCTTGACCAGGCGAGCATAATCCTATGCCGGGCACAGGTCAATACGCATGCGTATGGCGTGGCGTCGGACGGTAATAGGCTTCAGTAACTGCGATTACTAACTGTGATTGCTCTGTGATTATTGGCACTTTGACACTTCAGGCTTCGGCACCTCGGGAATGAACATGGGTTTGGGTACGGCTTCGGAAGAGAATGGCGCGGCACAGGAACGGGAGGCGCCGGCGCTGGCGGATCGTTCGCAGCTCGATCCGGAAACGCGCCTGCGCATCGAGCAGGCGGTGCTGGATATTTTTTCCGAGCGCGAATTCCATCGCGTCGGGCTGATCGAGGTGGCGCGCGGCGCCAACGTCTCGCTGCAAACCATCTACAAATACTACGGCAGCAAGGAAGCCCTCCTGTTCAGCAGCCTGGATACCTGGATGGGCAAGCTCGGCTCGCGCATGATCGACCATCTGCAGGGCATCGAGGACTACAAGGAGAAATTCCGCAAGGTCTTCTGGGTCTCGCTGGATTTCTTCGAGCGCAATCCCAAGGTGATGCAGCTGGTGATGAGCTCGGTCTATCTCAACACCTGGCGCAAACAGGAAACCTTCCAGAATCCGGAACTGTTCGGCACCTTCATCCGCGTGCTGGGCGAGGGCCGCGCCAAGGGTGTGCTCAACGACCAGGTCGACGAGAAGATCCTGCTCGACTACATCTTCGGTGTCATGTTCCGCCTGGTGCAGATGTACTTCCATCGCGGGCAGCGGGAATCGCTGACCAAGCAGGCCAATGTGCTGTTCGAGATGCTGTGGCGGGCGATTTCCAAGCCGGTGTGAAGGCGGGATTCGGGAACAGCGAGCTTTTGTAGGATGTGCTGAGCGCAGCGAAGCGCATCAATCGCGGCTTTCCTTCCGGCCCAGCTCTGAGACCTTTGTGTGCGCGCTTGCGCACGCCCACCAGAGTTTCAGAGTTAGTAATTTAGGCGCTAGGGCGCCTTCAACACCCGCGTAAAAAATTCCATCTGATCCCGCGAAGCATTCTCAAAGCCTTCGTCGACATAAATCTCGAAGTGCCCCAGCGGGTAGCGCTTCACTTCTACCTTGTCCCCGCCGCGCCGCGCTCCATCCTCCATCGCTCCCGGCGGCACCACCAGATCGCCCGTCGCGATGCAGAACAGTGCCGGGCAAGGCAGCCGCGGCGTCATCCGCCCCGGGCGATACATCGCCAGCCCCAACGCCCAGGTGCAGGTGATCTCGTTGCGCCACTCCGGCGGCGTGATCTTTAAATAGCCCGGCTTGGAGTCCGGCGTGGTCAGCGCGGCGTTCTCGCCGGGCAGGCCCACCACCGGAATCCGGATGCGGCCCAGCCCGAGCAGGCCGCCCACGCCGTCGGCGAGACCAAAGGCGCTGAGCTTCAGCACATGCCAGGGTCCGGCTTGGCGCAGCAAATTCAGCAGGGAAGCGAAGCCATCCATCATCGCGCCCTGCGAGCTGATGGCCGCAACCCGGCCGTCCTCGACCGCGGCGGCCACTGAATGCGCGCCGGAGAACGAGCTGCCCCACAGGGCGATGCGGCTGCCGTCGATGCCGGGCAGGGTGCGGGCGTAGGCGATGGCGGTGGCCCAGTCCTCAACTGCCGTTTGACGCTGACCCATTGCCGCGGTTCGCCGTCGCTCTTGCCGAAGTAACGGTAGTCGAAGCACAGCACGTGCAGGCCGGCGGCGGCGAAGCGCCGCGCGAACGGCTCCAGCCCGGCGGCGCGGGTGCCGCCCAGGCCGTGCGCCATGACCACGCAAGGCAGGCCGCCGGTGCTTTTCAGCGCCTCTTGCGTCGGGCCGGAAGCGGGCAGGAAGTGCCCGGCGCGGAGGGTGACGCCGTGACTGGGGAACTCGACTTCCTCGACCGCGATGCTCTGTTCCGCCACTACCTGTCTTGCAGCGCTCATCCCTTTCTCCCGTGTCGGCCTGTCCGGCACTTTACGCCGTCGACGGTTTCAGGGTGCGTGGATTTAGCCGGCAAGCGCCTGCCACAGCATGGCGCAGCCCAGCAGCAGCAGGATGGCGCCCATCACCCGGTCCAGCCAGTGGCCATGCGCTTGCAGGCGCGCGCGCACCCGCGGATGGCCCAGGGTCCAGGCGACGAAACAGAACCACACGCCGGTGGCGAAAATCATCCAGGCGCCAAGCGCCAGCCGTAGCCGCACCGAGGCATCGGCGGTAATCACCGCCGAACACAGCGCGACGAAGAACAGCATGGCCTTGACGTTGAGCGCATTGGTCAGAAAGCCGATGCCGAAATCGCGCGCCGCGGCGCGCGCAACCGGCGCGGCCGCAGCGGGTGCGGACGAGGGAGCCGAGCGCAGGGCGCCCCAGCCGATCCACAACAGCAGTAGGGCGCCGACATAGCGCAGGCCGGTCAGCAGCGGCGGATAGTGATGAATCGCCCAGGCCAGGCCGAACATGGCGTAGGTGATATGCAGGCTGATGCCGGCGGCAACGCCCAGGGCGGTGCGCACTCCGGCGGCGCGGCCATGGGCCAGGGTTTGCCGGGTGACCACGGCCAGGTCCGGCCCCGGGCTCATCACCGCCAGGGCGTGGGCGGCCGCCACCACGGCGAATAGCGAGGCGGCGTCAGCCAACTTCGCGCCGCGCCTGTTCGATCCAGTTGCGCTCGTTGCGCTGGTAGAAGGCCGGCGCCGCCTTGTAGCGGGTCAGCATCGTCGCCAGCACGGTGCGCGCCTCCTCCAGGCGGCCGCTGCGCTTGAGCAGCAAGGCATAGCGGGCGCGCGCCTCCTCGCCGGAGTAGCTGACCTCCAGCTTGCCGTACTGTTCCAGGGCCAGCTCGGTCTGGCCCAGCGCCTCGAGCGTGCGCGCGTACAGCAGCTGCGCGTCCTGGGATTTGAAGGCCGGGGTGTGCTGCGCCAGGTCCTCCAGGGACTGCTGGGCAGCGGCGTAGTCGGCTTGCGTGAACAGCGTCTGCGCCAGCTCCAGCATGATCGCCGGATCGTGCGCGTACATGCCCTTGAGGCAGGAGCGGAACAGCTCCGCCGCATTGGCATAGTCGCCGCGCTTGACGCATTCGCGTGCCAGCGCGGTGCGGTTGTCCAGCGTGTCGGCCAGGGCCAGGCGTGCCTCGATGCGGCGCTTCTCGCCTTCCGGGTCGAGCAGCTTGGTGGCGGTCTTGCGGGCGCCGCGCACAGTGCCGCTGTGGCGCAGGCCCGGCAGCACCTGGGTGATCAGGTAGACGGCGCAGCCAGCCACCGAAAAGAACAGCACCACCCACAGCCAGATGTAGTCGCGGCCGGTGCGCACGATGTGCACCGCGCAGGCGATCTGCAGCAGGAAGAACAGCAGGCCGAAAGGCGAGAACAGAAACGACGTCATGGCAGTCCGTGCGCTTGGAATTGCGCTGATTTTACTAGGTCGCGCTCAAGCGCCGTATTGCCGCTCCAGATAGCGGATGATGTAGTCCGATTCGTACATCGCCTTGCCGGTATTGGCGTCGGCCAGATAAGGCACCTGCACCTTCCCGGTCAGTTCGAGCAGGCGCAGGCGGTTGCGGCCTTCCACCGGCAGCTTGGGGAACAGCTTGCGGCGCAACGACGGCGGACCCATGTCCTCCCAGCGCGCCTTGGCGGTATTGCGCAACAGATAAGGCAATTCCAGCTCGCACAGTACTTCGCGCACCGGGCGCGAGTAGGGGCTGGACTCGAAACTGAACAGCTCCAGCGGCTGCGCCGGCGCCTGCGAGGGCCGCGCGCTGTAGCCGCGGAAGCCGCGCAGATTGGTCCGGGTGCAGCTGGCCAGGAAGGCGCCGCCGACGGCCGCGCCGCGGCGCAGACCGGTGGCGGCCCGCTGGCGGCCGCCGTAGGTCTGGCTGAGGTAATTGATGATGTCTGCCGATTCGTACAGATCCCGGCCGGTGTTGGGGTCGACCAGGTAGGGAAACTGCTGCTTGCCGCCCTTGGCCTCCACCTCGGGCCGGAAACGGAGGCCGCCTTGCGGGCAGGGCAGGATCAGCGCGTCCAGGTCCAGCTCGGTCAGCGCCTCGCGCACCAGCCGGCAGTAGGGGCTGGCCTCGTATTCGTACAGGCGCAGGGGCTGTTCCGGCTGGCGGGTGCGCGGGCGGAAGGCGGCGGAGCCGCGCCAGCCGCGCAGGCTGCTGGCCAGGAGGGACGCGGAGAGGGTAAGGGGGGTGGGCACAGCGGGGTGCTCGGCGGCGGGCGGAAGTCCATTATGCCCCGCCGCCGCGGTCCGCCGGATGCAAGCCGGTGATTTCGGGATGATAATCACCTCCGGGGCTGCCGGCTTGCAGCATCGGCCGGCCGTCGGTTCAAACCTTACGTGGGATTGGCGTATCTGAATAGCAAATGACCACGGCAACCTTATGTTCCACCCTGGAGGCCGGCTTGACTGCCGCGGCGGCGAGCATGGTTAGCGGAAGCGCGGTAGCGGAGTCCGAAGACCTGACGCTGGTGCGGCAAGCCGCCGCCGGGGATTCGCGCGCGTTCGAGCAGCTTTACCGCATGCATGTGGACCGCATTTACGGCCTGTGCTGCCGCCTGTGCAACGGCGACACCGCGCGGGCCGACCAGTCGACCCAGGACGCTTTCGTGCGCGCCTGGGAAAAGCTCGGCAGCTTCCGCGGCGAGAGCCGTTTCGGCACCTGGCTGCACCGGCTGACGGTCAATGTGGTGCTGGGCGAGCATCGCCTGCTGAAACGCTGGGTGACGTTCGAGGACGGGGTCGGCACGGAAGATGAATCCTCAAGCGATGCGGCGATTCCATCGCAGCATGAGAATGCCGGCTTGAAAATGGACCTGGAGCGCGCGCTGTCGCGTCTGCCCAATGGCGCGCGCACGGTATTGGTGCTGCATGATATCGAGGGCTATCAGCATGAGGAGATCGCCTCGCTGACCGGCATCGCTGTCGGTACTTCAAAAGCGCAGCTGCATCGCGCGCGGCGCCTGATGAGAGGATGGTTGCAATGAGTGAATTCGACAAACGGCACCTGCAGGATGCGCCCGGCGGCGCCGAAGAGCCGCCGATTCCGGGCCTGGCTGGCCTCAAGCTGGAACTGGCGCCGCAGCGCGATCTGTGGCCCGGCATCGAGTCGCGCATCGGTGCGCAGCGCATCCGCAGGCAGCGCGCGCCCTGGCTGGTCGCGGTTGGCATTGCCGCTTCGCTGCTGCTGGTGCTGACCGCCTCCATTGGCTTGCAGGGCCTGCGCGGCAGCCATCCGCCGCCGCTGCATGCGCCGGCCGTCCTACCCCAGATCGCGGCCAGCGACAACTCGCTGCTGCCCGCCACCAACCGCCTGCATCCGGAAACACGGGCCCTGGTCAAGGCCAACCTGAAGATCGTGGACAGTGCGGAAACCCAGATCCGGCGGGCCATCGCCGCCGATCCCGACGGCGCCTACCTGAAGAGTCTGCTGACCACCACCCAGCAGCAGAAGGAACAGCTGCATGTCGTGCTGGCGGACGCACGATGAAGCGAGCGCAGTCCATCGGCCGGCCGCAGCCGCGAGCCTTGCTTCCCGGCACCTTTTCCGGCCCCTGCTCCCGCCTGGCGGCAGCGCTGCTGGTTGGCGCCTGCGTCCTGCCGGCCCATGCCGCGGACGGCGATGACGCGGACTGGCAGCAGCTTGCCGACCGCGCCAGGCAGGCGGCGATGCAGCAGATGCAGGCAGCGGAGGATCTGGACGATTCGCATCAGCGCGAAGACGCGGCGCGGGAAGCAGAGAGCGCCGCGCGAGAGGCGGAGCGCACGGCGCGGATCGAGAGCCTGAAGGCGCTAAAGGATGTCAATGTCGCCGAGATCGAACGGCAGGCACGGCAGGCCCAGCAGCTGGCGCTGAACAGTCTGCCGATGGCGGCGCTGTCCCCCGACACCATGTCGCAGCACTCGCATCGGCACACCGCGGACTCCGACGACAACTCCGGCGGCAGCAATGACAAGCAGGTCAACGAGCGTCATCCGCTCAATCCGGACGGCCATGTTTACGTCAACGACGTATCCGGCACCGTGGTGGTCAACGGCTGGAACCGCAACGAGGTATTGATCACCGGCGAACTCGGCCCCGGCGTCGATCACCTGGAAGTGAGCGGCGATCCTTCCAGCCTGCGCGTGGTGGTGAAGCTGCCCAAGCACTCGCACAATGCCGGCGAAAGCGATTTGCGCCTGATGGTGCCCAGCGGCGCCGGCGTGGAACTGGAGACGGTCAGTGCCGACGCCTCGGTGCAGGGCACGCGCGGCCCGGTCAAGATCTCCACTGTCAGCGGCGACGTCGGCATCGATGTGCAGTCGCAGCAGGTGGCGGTACAGACCGTCAGCGGCGACATGATCCTGCGCGCCCCTTCCAGCTCCACCCAAGCCAACACCGTCAGCGGCGACGTGCACCTGAGCGGCCTGCAGGGCAAGCTCACGGTCGAAACGGTGTCCGGCAATGTCTCGGTCAAGGGCGGCCGCTTCACCGAACTCAGGCTCAAATCCGTCTCCGGAGACATGGGGCTCGATGCCTCCTTCTCGCCGCAGGCGGTGGTGACCGGCGAGAGCCTGTCCGGCAACATCACCCTGCATGTGCCGGCCGATGTGTCTGGCACAGCTATGGTCAAGAGCTTCAGCGGCGAAGCCCAATGCGATCTGCCGCGAAGCACATCGGCCTCGTCGTCGAGGGGCTCGAGCGACAAAAAGCGCGAGTTCATGTTCGGCGACGGCAAGGGCGTGGACCTGGAGCTGTCGACCTTCAGCGGTGATGTGCGGATCGACCGGCTGTCGGCGGGATTCTCCATGCCGACTCCTCAAACGCCGCCGACGCCCCCAACTCCGCCTACTCGCCCAACGCCGCCGACGCCTCTAACTCCCCCGACCCCCGGTTGAAAGGCGCGGCCTTGCGGCGGATGGACCGGCAGGGCTGGTTCGGTGCAGCAGCGATCAAGAGATCGATGACCGGCCCTAGTGCCGGAAGTGCCGGATGCCGGTGAACACCATCGCCATGCCATGCTCGTCCGCGGCAGCGATGACTTCGCCGTCGCGCATCGAGCCGCCCGGCTGGATCACGGCGCGGATGCCGGCGGCGGCGGCGGCGTCGATGCCGTCGCGGAACGGGAAGAAGGCGTCGCTGGCCATCACCGAGCCGGCCACGGTCAGCTTCTCGTCAGCGGCCTTGATGCCGGCGATTTTCGCCGAGTAGACTCGGCTCATCTGGCCGGCGCCGACGCCGATGGTGTGGCGGTCGCGGGCATAGACGATGGCGTTGGACTTGACGAACTTCGCCACTTTCCAGGCGAACACCAGGTCGTGCAGCTCGGCCTCGGTGGGCGCGCGCTTGCTCACCACCTTCAGCTCTTCCACCTTGATGCGATGATCGTCGCGGTCCTGCACCAGCAGGCCGCCGCCGACGCGCTTGTAGTCGAGCGCGGGCGCGGGCTCGTCCGGCCAGGGGCCGGTTTCGAGCAGGCGCACGTTCTGCTTGCCGGCGATCACTTGCTTCGCCGCTTCGGACACCAACGGGGCGATGATCACCTCGACGAACTGGCGCTCGACGATGGCCTGCGCGGTGGCGGCGTCCAGCTCGCGGTTGAAGGCGATGATGCCGCCGAAGGCGGAAGTCGGATCGGTCTGGTAGGCCAGGTCATAGGCCTTGCCGATGCCGTCCAGGCTTACCGCCACGCCGCAGGGATTGGCGTGCTTGACGATGACGCAGGCCGGCTTGACGAAGGACTTGACGCATTCCAGCGCGGCGTCGGCGTCGGCCAGATTGTTGTAGGACAGTTCCTTGCCCTGGATCTGGTGCGCGGCGCCGACGCTGCCCAGCGGCGCATTGCGTTCGGTGTAGAACGCGGCGCGCTGATGCGGGTTTTCGCCGTAGCGCATCACCTGCTTCTTGTCGAACTGCAGGCCCAGTACGCCGGGGAAGAAATCGCGCGCGCCCGAGGCATCGAGGCTGGACAGGTAGGCCGACACGGCCGCGTCGTAGCGCGAGGTATGGGCAAAGGCCTTGGTCGCCAGCGCGCGGCGCATGGCGTGGTCGATGCCGCCTCCGTCCAATGCTGCCAGCACGGCGGCATAGTCGGCGGGGTCGACCACGATGGCGACGTGGTCGTGGTTCTTGGCGGAAGCGCGCACCATCGCCGGGCCGCCGATATCGATGTTCTCGATCGCCTCGTCTATGCCGACGCCGGGCCGAGCCACGGTCTGCTCGAAGGGATAGAGATTGACCACGATCAGGTCGATCGCGGTGATGCCGTGCTCGGCCATCACCGCTTCGTCGGTGCCGCGGCGGGCCAGGATGCCGCCGTGGATCTTCGGGTGCAGCGTCTTGACGCGGCCGTCCATGATCTCCGGAAAGCCGGTGACGTCGGACACTTCCTGCGCCGCGATTCCGGCGGCGCGCAGCGACTTGAAAGTACCGCCGGTGGAGATCAGCTCGATGCCATGCGCCACCAACTGCGCGGCAAATTCGATCAGGCCGTGCTTGTCGGAAACCGAGAGCAGGGCCCGGCGCGGCTGGAGCGCGCTCATCGGGCGAAGGCGTCGGCTGCCGGGCTCGACCGGGCGGTGATCTTGTACTGGCTCAGCTTTTTGCGCAGCGTGGCGCGGTTGAGGCCCAGCAGGTCCGCGGCACGCGACTGGTTGCCGTCGCAGTAGCGCAGGGTGGCGCGCAGCAGCGGCGGTTCCACCTGGCCGAGGATCGTTTCATACAGATCCTTCGGCGCGTGGCCGTTGAGCGTGCTGAAATATTCGTCGAGGCAGTCGGCCACCGAGTGGCAGAGCGCTTTACCGCTGTCAGATTTGGACATACAAGAGAGTGATGCAGCCCTGTTTGTCATGGTTGTTATTGATGAGGCCACGCAACATTTGACTGCCGGTCCTCTTCAGGTCAATCGGATGCGGTAACCGCCGCCGCACGCCAATGGTTCACATCGGTCTGCTTCTTGACTCAGTGTCAGTGTTCAAGCCGTATCGCGTATTGAAATAACCCGCTCGCTGGTCGGTGTCTGTCTCCCTGCTTGGACACTTTTTGGCCAGATCGAAAAACGGGGAGGCGATAATACTCAAGTGATCGCGGCAGCGAAAGCACCGTTCGTCACGTTACAGTCATCAAATCACGAATCCGTCACACATCGCGTGCCGCTGATACGTGCCCAGTCCTCGCGCAGCCCGTCTTGATCGAAGTCGAACCACGGCGCATAAGCGCTCCGCACCTCGTCCGCCTGCGATTGCAGTACGCCGGCGAGGACGATGTGGCCACCCGGCCGCAGCCGCTGCGCCAGCATCGGCGCCAGCTGCATCAGCGGCTTCGCCAGAATATTCGCCAACACGATGTCCACAGCTTCATCCACAGCTTGTTCAGTGAATTGTGCAACGCTCGCGCAGCGCAAACGGCCATCCACATCATTGAGTTGGGCGTTGCCCAGAGTCGCGGTCAGCGCCTGCGGATCGATGTCCACCGCGTCGGCGTGCACCGCGCCCCGTTTCAGCGCAGCGATGGCCAGAATGCCGGAGCCGCAGCCGTAATCGAGTACTTTTTTGCCGGCCAGATCGTGCTCCGCCAGCCATTGCAGGCACAGCGCGGTGCTGGGGTGGGTGCCGGTGCCGAAGGCCAGGCCCGGATCGAGCTGCACCACCGTCGCCGCCGCTTCCTCGATGCGGTGACCGCTCGGGCAGATCCATAGGCCGGGCGCATCCGCCGTGCCGAAGCGCATGGGCTTGGCATGCTGCAGCCAGGCGTTGATCCAGTCCTTGTCTTCCACCCTGCGCTGCTCGAACACCAGCTCGGCGCTGTCCGGCAGCAGCTCGCGCAGCACGCCACGCACCTGCTCCAGGTCAACTTCCGGATGGAACAGGCCGCGCGTGATGGTGTGCTGCCACAGCGGCGTGGCGCCCGGCGCGGGCTCCAACACCGGCTCGTCGCCGGCGTCGGTCATGGTGACGGAGACGGCGCCCTGCGCCAGCAGCGCTTCCTCGGCGAAGTCGGGATAGCGGCTGGTGACGAGCAGTTCAGTCCAGCTCATTAGGGGAAATCCTCAAAGCAACAACGATCTCGCGCAAAGACGCAGAGACGCAGAGACGCAAAAAAAGCAAAACCCAATTTAAAAGCTTTTCTGCGTCTCTGCGCGGGAAAGCCTTCGCCCTTGGCCTACTGCTCCGCCGCCCACTCCGGTATCCGCTCACCCAGATAATGGATGTGGTGCTCGCCGCGTACGAATACCTCGTCCTCGAGGATTTTGCGCTGTAGCGGGATATTGGTGTGGATGCCTTCCACGATCATCTCCGCCAGCGCTGTGCGCATGCGGGCGATGGCCGATTCGCGCGTCGGGCCGTAGGCGATCAGCTTGCCGATCATCGAATCGTAGTTGGGCGGCACGCGATAGCCGGCGTAGACATGCGAGTCGACGCGGATGCCCGGCCCGCCGGGGGCGTGATACTTCTTCACCTCGCCCGGCGAGGGGATGAACTTGAACGGGTCTTCGGCGTTGATGCGGCACTCGATGGCGTGGCCGCGCAGCTGGATGTCCTCCTGCCGGAACGGCAGCGGCTCGCCCGAGGCCACCATGATCTGCTGGCGGATCAGGTCGATGCCGGTGACCATCTCGGTCACCGGATGCTCGACCTGGATGCGCGTGTTCATCTCGATGAAGTAGAACTCGTTGTCCTGGTACAGGAACTCGAGAGTTCCCGCGTTGCGGTAGCCCACTT
>JAMFRN010000017.1 GCA_026224805.1 Nevskia soli | reverse complement strand
GGCGAGCTTGCAAATCGCGCGTGGTTCGCCGGCGACACGATCTCCGGCGCCGACATCCAGATGAGCTTTCCCCTGGAGGCCGCCGCCACGCGCGCCGGCCTCGACAGCCGCTACCCGAAACTGATGGCGTTCCTTGACCGTATCCACGCGCGCCCGGCATACAAGAAGGCGATCGAGCGGGGCGGTGCCTACGCTCTTCTCAAATAGGACTTGATCCATGGCTCTTCCGGCTCTGTTGCGCGATTCGCTGTCGATCCCGGTGGTCGGCGCACCGCTGTTCATCATCTCCAATCCCGATCTCGTGATCGAGCAGTGCAAGGCGGGCGTCGTCGGCGCCTTCCCGGCGCTGAACGCGCGGCCCGAACCGGTGCTGGAGCAGTGGTTGCAGCGCATCACCACCGAACTGGCCGCCTACAAGGCCGCTCATCCGAACAAGAAGGTGGCGCCCTTCGCCGTCAACCAGATCGTGCACGCCTCCAATCCCCGCCTGCAGCACGACATCGAGCTGTGCGTGAAATACAAGGTGCCGGTCGTCATCACCTCGCTGCGGGCGCCGGACCAGGCGGTGGAAGCGATCCACAGCTACGGCGGCCTGGTGTTCCATGACATCACCACCATCCAGCACGCCAAGCGCGCCCTCAAGGCTGGCGTGGACGGCCTGATCCTGGTGTGCAGCGGCGCCGGCGGCCATGCCGGGCGCCTGTCGCCGTTCGCCCTGGTGCCCGAAGTCCGTGCCTTCTACGACGGCACCATCATCCTGTCGGGCGCCATCGCCAGCGGCGACGCCATCCTCGCCGCGCAGTCGATCGGCGCTGACCTGGCCTATATCGGCACCCGCTTCATCGCCACGCGTGAGGCTAACGCGGTGGAAGGCTACAAGCAGGCCCTGGTCGACAGCACGGCGGAAGACATCGTCTACAGCAGCCTGTTCAGCGGCGTGCACGGCAACTACCTGCGCAGCAGCATCGTCGCCGCCGGCATGGATCCGGACAAGCTGCCGGAAGGCGACAAGAGCAAGATGGATTTCGGCGCCGGCGCCGATCCTGCCACCGGCGGCGCCAAGGCCTGGCGCGATATCTGGGGCGCCGGCCAGGGCACCGGACAGATTCGCGATGTGCCCGCCACCGCCGAGCTGGTGGCGCGCCTGGGGCAGGAATACCGCGCCGCCCGCGAGCGAGTATTCGGCAGCTCTGGGCACGCATAGGACTGCCATACCGCGCGCGCCGCGTGCGTGTCGAGGCGGAAACCTGGCCGCATGCCGCGCATGACAGGGATGAGGCGCGCGCATGTGGCCGTTTACGCAGTCCCTGCTGCCCGGGAAGGGTATAGCTCCCCTGGATTCCTTGCGGCCTCTCCGCTCTTCCTGCCAGCACTGGCGGCCTTTCCGGGCCAACGCAGGCCGCGAATCGCGCGCCGCCCGTCCTGGAACAGGTCCGGCGCGGGCGTATAATCGATGCAACATTCCATACACGAAGGCCCGTCCGCTGCCCGGCCGGGCCTTTTTCACTGGGGCGGATCGACCGCCGGGACAGCCCATGCAAAACGTGACACGCGCGACTTTCAACGAAGTAATGGTTCCGAATTACGCCCCCTCGGACATCATCCCGGTGCGCGGCGCCGGTTCCCGCATCTGGGACCAGCAGGGCAAGGAATACCTGGACTTCGCCTGCGGCATCGCGGTGACCCTGCTGGGGCACTGTCACCCGAAGCTGGTGGCGACGCTGACCGAGCAGGCCGGCAAGCTCTGGCACCTGTCCAACGTCATGACCAACGAGCCGGCCCTGCGCCTGGCACAGAAGCTAACCGCGGCCACCTTTGCCGACCGCGTGTTCTTCTGCAACAGCGGCGGCGAAGCCAACGAGGCGGCGTTCAAGCTGGCGCGGCGTTTCGGCAATACGCAGTCCGATGGCCGCAAGAACCAGATCATCTCGTTCTACAACGCCTTCCATGGCCGCACCTTGTTTACCGTCAGCGTCGGCGGCCAGGCCAAGTACACCCAGGGCTTCGAGCCGCTGCCGGGCAACATCAAGCACCTGCCGTACAACGACCTGGCGACGCTGGAAGAGGAAATCTCCGACGAGACCTGCGCCGTGGTGCTGGAACCGGTGCAGGGCGAGGGCGGCATCCTGCCCGCGACCAGTGAATTCATCGAGGGCGCCCGCCGCCTGTGCGACCGGCACAACGCGCTGCTGATTTTCGACGAGGTGCAGACCGGCATGGGCCGCAGCGGCAAGCTCTACGCCTACGAACACTATGGCGTGACGCCGGATGTGCTGACCAGCGCCAAGGGCCTCGGCGGCGGCTTCCCCATCGGCGCCATGCTGTGCACGCAGAAAGCCGCCGAAGTGCTGCAGTTCGGGACGCACGGCTCGACCTACGGCGGCAACCCGCTGGCCTGCGCGGTCGGCGAAGCGGTGCTGGACATCGTCAACACCCCCGAAGTGCTGGCGGGGGTGGAGAGCCGCGCCAGGCTGCTGCATGAAGGCATCGACGCCATCGGCAAGCGCTACGGCATTTTCGAGCCGTCGCGCGGGCTGGGCCTGCTGATCGGCGCACCGCTGACTGCGGAGTGGAAAGGCCGGGCCAAGGATGTGGTCAATACCGGCTTCCGCCACGGCCTGTGGTCCCTGGTGGCGGGGCCCGATGTACTGCGCGTGGCGCCCTCGCTGATCATCGCCGAAGCCGATCTCGCCGAAGGCCTGAAGCGCCTCGACGCCGCCTGCGCTGAACTGGTTGGCGCCGGCCTGAAGAAAACCGCCAGCGCCTGATCGCGTCGATCAACCCGGGAAGCGCGCCGCGCTGTCCCGGGTGTCAGACGCTAGTGCGCGATGGCGTACAGCACCTGCTGGCCCTGCCAGTCCAGTACCATGCCCTCCGGCACGATGCCGACGATGCGCGGGCCTTCGGCCATCGTATCGCCCTCGTGGTAGCGCTTGCCGCCGATCAGCACGAAGCGCCGCTGCGGATTGCTGTTGTAGGCATGCACGTCCACGGCGAAGGAGGGGAAATTGGCGCGGTAGTTTTCCGGCATTTCCCTGAGCTGGTGTTGTTGTCCCTGGTCCTGCTGCCCCTGATCCCCCTGGTCCTGTTGCGGGGCCCGATCCGGCGCGGAAGTTTGGGCCTGCGGCGCGCTGCTGTTGCTGTCCGATGTTGCGGCGCCCGTCGCCGCAACGGTGTTGTCCGCCGCCGCGTTGTTGCCCGGTACAGATGCGGCTACTGCATTCTGGGCAGCCGCAAAATCCTGCACGGGGATGGTGACTGTCGGCGGACGTTGCGGCCGGCCGGGCGGCCTCGTGTCATCGCCCGGAGGCGGTCCAGGCGGCGGCCTCATTTGCTGGCCGGGCGCCGGCGCCTGATCCTGCTGCTGGCCCGGTTGTTGATCCGGTGGCGGCGGGGGCGGTTCGCCGTAGACATCGTCCAGCGTGGCGATCTTGGCGCCGTCCTCGATGGTCGCGGCCGGCGCCTGCGGCGGCGCCTGTTGTGCCCCCCCGTCCGGCGGCGTGATCGCGGCAAGCCTGGGCTGTGGCGGTGCCGCGCTGTTCGGCGTCACTGCCTGGGCAGGGATGGCGGGCGCGGCAATCGCGGCGACCGTGTCTTTGTGCTGCCGCCGCGCCAGCAGCGCATAAACCAGCAGGGCGGCCAGCACCACGCCGACGACGACAGGCAGGCAACCCGCAGGCAGGCGCCGGGCCGGTTCGGCGTTGGCCGTGCCCAGCGGTATTTCGTCGAGAACCGAAACCTTGCCCTGCTTGCGTTCGCGTTCGGCGCGCTTGAGGGCATCGAGTATGTAGCTCATCCGCCATTCTCCGCCAAAACCGGGGTATCGCTGGTGTGGCCGATGTTCGACAGCATGATCAGGGTGCGAATTCCCGCCACGCCATCCGCATCCAGGCCGTGCGCATTCTGGAAATCGACCACTTCACTGCGCAGTTCAGGGCCATAGGTGACCGGAACCGGCGGGGCCAGGGCCTTGCCCTGCGCTTGTGCCAGGCGCTGGCGCAGCCACAGCACGTTGGCGCCGTGCGCACCGGGCGCGATGCTGGTGGCATCCGTTTCACGCTGCCACAGCAGCAGGAAATCGCCGCTCCACAGGCTGTCCAGCTGCGACAAGGGCAGCCGCAGCGGGCCGCTGCCGCTGTCCACCACCGCATCGTCGCTGCCGAGCGAACGCAGCAGCACATACTGGGTTTTGCCGGAGTCCATCTTCAGGCTGAGGATGGCCGGACGGTTGAGCTGCGCCAGGTCGGCCCAGGCGCCGCTGCTCCTGTAGCACTCCAAGCCTTGCTGCGACAGCGCATGGCAGACGTTGTCACCACGCGCCACGGTGATTTTCGGATTCCACAGGCCGATCAGCCTGGCCATCACCGCGGGCAGGGGCTGTGCCGTGGCGCGCAGCGCGCCGACGCCGGCGTCGATAGCGGCCGCGGGCGGCGGCGGCGCACTGCTGGCGGGGGGCGCTACGGCTGCCGCTACCGGCACCGGCGCGGCTTCCGACGGGTGGCGGCCGAGCCGTTCGCTGAGCAGGACGCCGGTAATCACCAGCGCGGCCACTGCGAGAGCGCCTTCGATCCAGCGCAGCGGGATGCCGGCCGGCAGCCGCTTGCGCAGGGCCTGCAAGCGGTCCCGGATCAGCCCCGCGGAGGGCTTGAGGCCGAGGCCGAGCGCCTCCGCCGCGGCGTGGTCGACGATCTCCGGGCTGACCGTGCGATAGCCCTTGGCATAAGCACCCAGCAAGGCGCGGTCGCAGATGATGTTGATCTGCCGCGGAATGCCCTGGGCATAGCGGTGCACCCGCCGCATCGCCGCATCGGGGAACACGTCGCTGGCGCCACCGGCCACCTGCAGGCGATGAATGATGTACTGCATGGTTTCCATCACCGACAGCGGCGTCAGGTGGTAGCGCGCGGTGATGCGCGAGGCGAGTTGCCGCAGGTCCTGCCGCGCCAGCAGCTCGATCAGTTCCGGCTGG
Source organism: Nevskia soli (assembly GCA_026224805.1). Taxonomy (GTDB): domain Bacteria; phylum Pseudomonadota; class Gammaproteobacteria; order Nevskiales; family Nevskiaceae; genus Nevskia; species Nevskia soli_A. The sequence goes on along the minus strand of JAMFRN010000017.1, from coordinate 78,181 downwards.
CCGATCAGCATGATGCGCAGCAGCTTGGCCTTGTCGGTTTCCAGGTTGGTGAGCAGGCGCACCTGCTCCAGCACCTTGGGATCGAGCTGCTGCGCCTCGTCGATGATCAGCACCGTGCGGTGGCCTGCTGCATGAGTTTTCAGCAGATGCTCGTTGAGCGCATCGACCAGAGCCTTGATCGAAGTCGGCGGCTTCTCGTACGCTACCCCGAGTTCGTCGCAGATCGAGGCGACGAATTCCAGCTCGTTCTGCCGCGGGTTATGGATCATCGCCACATCGACGTTGTCCAGCTTCTGCGACAGCAGGGTACGCACGATGGTGGTCTTGCCGGTGCCGACCTCGCCGGTGAGCTGTACGAAACCGCCGTATTGGCCGGTGCCATAGAGCAGATGGCCCAGCGCCTCCTGGTGGCGCGAGCTCATGTAAAGGAAGGCCGGATCCGGGGCAATGGAAAACGGCGGCTCGCGGAGGTTGAAATGTGCGGCGTACACAGTAGTGGGCGAGCTGAGTGGAAAAAAGCGGTTGAAATCAGCGCCGAGTATAGCCCAGGCACGTCGTCGCCCCGGTGCTTCCCGGGCTCGATTGGGCCGGTCAGGCTCCCGGCGGCCGGCTCAAGCTGGACTCACGCTGGTCCGGTGCGTGACGGAGCTCCCTGTTTTCAGGCCGGCCTGCAGACTTTTCCGATCGTCGACCGCCGTCTATCTCTGGAAATCGTACAGGCTGCCCAGCCCGAGAATTTGCGTCAGTTCATCCAGCGCGCTGCGTGATTCGTCGAGCAGTTTGGGATCGGCAAGGTCGGCCAGCACCAGGCGGTCGCGGTAGTGCTTGTTGGCCCAGGCGCTCAGGCGGGTGTAGAGCGACGCATCCATCCACGCCCTGGGATTGACCGCCGCGCGCTGCGCTTGGTCCAGCACCACGCGCAGGCGCAGACAGGCTGGTCCGCCGCCGTTGCGCATCGACTGGCGCAGGTCGAACACCTTGACCCCGGCGATGGGATTGGCCGGGTCCTCGACCAGCCGCTGGATCGCCGACCACACCTTCGGGCGTTCCTCGCATTCGTGTGCTGCCACGAGCCACATCGAGCCGTCCGGAAGGCAGATCAGCTGGCTGTTGAACAGGTAGGAGTGCACCGCGTCCTCGACCGGCACCTCGCTGTCGGCGATCTCCAGGAACACAGGCTCCCGGGCCGGCTCCCGATCGGACCCGCTGCCGCGCAGGCTGCGCCGTATCCAGGACTGTACTGCCTGCTTATCGGCGAAAGCCTGCTCGTGATAGAGCAGCACTTCGCGATTGCCGACGGCAATGACGTCGTTGTGGAACACGCCCCGGTCGATCACTTCCGGTTTTTGCTGCGCGAAGTGGCGGCGCGAGGGATCGAGCTGATGCAGGCGCGCCACCGCCTCGCTGGCGGCCAGGGTCTGCCGCGCCGGATATTTCTGCGGGCGCGGGCGGTCTTCGCCGGCCGCGCCGTAGACAAACAGTTCCAGGCCGGGGGCGCCGTAATCGGTGCACAGCCGGGTGTGGTTGGCGGCGCCTTCGTCGCCCATTTGCGGCGTCGCCGGCAGCGCCTCGTGATGCACGAAGTGCCGCTCGTCCGCGAAGATCGCGCGCAGCGCCCGGGCCGTGGTTTCCGGCTCGATGGCGCGATGCAGGTGGGTGGCGAGATTGGCGGGGGTGAAATGCACGCGGCCGTCGGCGCAGTCCACGCCGGGTGAAACGGTGGCGGCATTGGCGGTCCACATCGACGAGGCCGAGGCCATTGCCGCCAGCAGGCCGGGGGCTTCGCTGTGCGCTTTGCGCAATACCTCCGCATCCTTGCCGGAGAAGCCGAGCCGCTTCAGCGAGGGGATATGCGGCCGCTCCTGCGGCGGCAGCACGCCCTGGGCCATGCCCAGGTCCGCCAGCGCCTTCATCTTGGCCAGGCCCTGCAGCACCGCCCCGCGTGGGTCGGAAGGCTGCTCGGCGTTCTTCGCCGAGGCGACGTTGCCCAGCGCCAAGCCGGCGTAGTTATGGGTCGGGCCGACCAGGCCGTCGAAATTCGCTTCGACCGTGCCCCCTACCGGGCCGATGGCGCTGCTCACAGTGTCAGGCCCGGCGACAGCTGCGCCGGCAATTCACAGGCCGGTGATTCCACCGAGGCCACCGGGTAGGCGCAGTAGTCGGCGGCATAGAAGGCCGAGGGCCGGTGGTTGCCGGATGCGCCGATGCCGCCGAAGGGCGCGGCGCTGGAGGCGCCGGTGGTTTGGCGATTCCAGTTGACGATGCCGGCGCGGATGCCGCGGTAGAACTTCTCGTAGTCTTCGCGCCGGTCCGACAGCAGGGCGGCGGACAGGCCATAGCGGGTGTGGTTGGCACGCTCGATGGCCTGGTCCAGCGTGTCGTAGCGGTCCACCTGCAGCAGCGGCCCGAAATATTCCTCGTCCGGCAATTCGGCGATGGCGCTGACGTCGAGCAGCCCGGGGGAAATATACGCGGGACCGAGATCGAGTTTCTTCAGCTCCACCAGGGGTTTCGCCCCCAGGGAGACCAGGTTAGCCTGTGCCGCCACCATGCCGTCGGCGGCCCGCGACGAGATCAGCGCGCCCATGAACGGCTGCGGCTCGGCATCGTAGGCGCCGATCTTCAGGTTGCGCGTGATAGTCACCAGCTGGTCGAGAAAAGCGTCGCCGCCGGCGCCCTTGGGCAGATACAGTCGGCGGGCGCAGGTGCAGCGCTGGCCGGAGGAGAGGTAGGCCGACTGCACCACGTCGTGCAGCGCCGCCCTGACATTGCCTACTGCGCCGACGATGAGCGAGTTGTTGCCGCCCATCTCCAGCGCCAGGATCTTGTGCGGTGTTTCGGCGAACTGGCGGGCCAGGATATGGCCGGTGCGGGCGCTGCCGGTGAAGTAGAGGCCATCGAGGCCGCCATGCCCGGCCAGGGCCTCGCCGGTGGCGCGCTCGCCCTGCAGTAGCGACAGCACTCCGGCCGGCAGGCCGGCCTCGACCCACAGCTTTACGGTTGCCTCGGCCAAACCGGGGGTCAGTTCGCTCGGCTTGAATAGCACCACGTTGCCGGCGAGCAGGGCCGGCACGATATGGCCGTTGGGCAGGTGGCCGGGGAAGTTGTAAGGGCCGAACACCGCCACCACGCCATGCGGGCGATGGCGCAGCGCCTGGGTCATGGTGCCGTTCTGTGTTTCGTGGTTGCCGGTGCGGGCGTGCCAGGCGCGCACCGAGATGTCGATCTTGCCGACCATGGTCGCCACTTCCGTGCGGGTTTCCCACAGCGGCTTGCCGGTCTCGCGGCCGATGATGCGCGCCAGGTTTTCCTTGTTCTTTTCCAGCAGGGCGGCGAAGGCGCGGGCGATGCGTTCGCGCTCGGCGAAAGGCTGGTCCGCCCAGGCGGCAAATGCGCTGCGCGCGGCCTGTACGGCGCGGTCGACCTCGCCCGCGCCGGCGGCCTTGCCGCGCCAGACGGTTTCGCCTCTGGAGGGACTGACGCTGGCGAATTCGGCCCCGGTGCCCGGGCACCACTGGCCGCCGATCAGGAGTGTGCTTTCAATAGACATAGAGATTTCCTTAATTTGGGTTCAGCGGCGCGGGAAACAAGGCATCGCTGCGGCCCATCAACCAGTAGGTGATCAGACCGATCCATTCCTTTTCAGCCAGGCCGATGAAATGCAGCTGTGTGATGGCGCTCAGATTGAGCCAGTCCGGGCGGTGTTTACCCAGGTAATTCACCGGATAGGGCACCACATTCCAGCCGACCTTGCGGAAGCATCCCACTGCGCGGGGCATATGCCAGGCCGACGTCACCAGCAACCAGGTCTCGCCTGGCTTGGGCTGGGCCAGCTTTCTCGAGTAAACCGCGTTCTCCCAAGTCGTGCGCGAGTCGCGCTCGTAGAGGGTGCGGGAGGAATCGACACCGAGGGATTGCAGCAGCGGCCTGGCCAGATCGGCTTCGCGCACCTGCTGGTTGCGCACTGCTCCGGAGCCGCCCGTGTAGATCAGTTTTGCATCGGGATAGCGACGTGCCAGAGCGGCAAAGCTGGTCACGCGTTCGGCCGCATCATTGAGTCCGGGCTGATCGGGATTGCCCGTTTCGTCCTGTTCGATCGCACCGCCGAGGACGATGATGCCGTCGACCCTGGCCGGCAGCTGCGGTAACGGGAAGCGCTGTTCCAGCGGCGAAGCTACCCACCGCGTCACCGGCAACAGGGCCACCGCGGCCAATGCCAGCAGCGCCAGGCCCAGCAAGCCGCGGCTCAGGGCCGGGCGGCGGCGGTGCCACAGGAAGGCGCCGCACAGCAACAGGAACAGCAGGGAGCCGGGGGCCGCCAGGCCCCACAGGATTTTCGAGAGGACAAAACCCATGCTAAAGCGCGGCGACGCGCACCGATGCGCCGGCTTTCACATTCAATGCGGCAGCTAGTTCGCTGTCCAGCTCAACGCTGTCCTGGCCCGGTGTCAGCTCGGCCAGGGCGCAACGGAAGCCGGCCAGTTCGGTGTTGGAGACCAGATGCGTACCGCCGCCCTTGCCGGCGCCGATCTTCACCGCCACCTCGCGCGAGCGGCGCACGCTGCGGATATCGGCCAGCGGCGCCTCCACCGTGGGACCGCCGTCGAAGATGTCGATATAGCCCTGGTAGCGGAAGCCTTCCTACTCCAGCAGGTGCAGGGCCGGCGCGGTATCCGGATGAACCTTGCCCAGCACGGTTTGCGCCTCCGGCGGCAGCAGCAGGGTGTAGATCGGGTGCTTGGGCATCAGTTCGGCGATGAAGGCCTTGTTGCCCATGCCGACGACATGCTCGGCGCGGTCGTAGTCGATGGAGAAGAAGTGCCGGCCCAGTCCTTCCCAGAACGGCGAGCGCCCATGTTCGTCCGACACCCCGCGCATTTCGGCGATGATCTTGCCGGCGAAACGCCGGGTGAACTGCGCCATGAAGGCAAAGCGGCACTTCGACAGCAGGCGCCCGGCGCCGCCGCCGCGAAAATCAGGGGCCAGGTACAGCGACACCAGCACGCTGGTGCCGGTGTAGTCGTTGGACAGGTACAGCGTGGGCATGCGGTTGTAGACCTGCAGCTCGTGGCTGGCATGCACGGTGAGGCCGACGTGGTAGTTGTAGAACGGCTCATCGAGGCCGCAGGCCGCTTCCACCGCGCAGCAGCCGCCGACCTTCCCGGTAGTCAAGTCTTCCAGCACGAACATGTAGCGCTGATGCCCCGGCTCCTGCACCTCGGCGGCGAAGGACTGCTCCGACAGGTCGATCTTCTTCTGCAGGAACTCGCGCACCGGCGGCAGCGAGGTGAAGCCGGCGCCGGCGCTCTTGGCCATGTGCACCAGGGCGTCGATGTCGGTGGAGCGGATCGGGCGAATGACTTTCATGTTTGATTGCTTGAGGAAGACGCGAAGAGCAGCGGGGTAAGGGACTTCAGCCGAACAGGCGCTGGCGCAGGCTGCGCAATCCCCAGGACTGATAGCGGGCCATGATGCGGCGCAGCTCGAACGGCGAGGTGGCGGCGTCGTTGAGGCCGAACTGGGTGGTGGTGGCGGTGCGGTAGCCGGCCTCGATCACCAGGTCGCGCACCCGCTCGTTCCAGAAGCCATAGGGGTAGCAGAAATGCAGGATCGGCTGGCCGAACAGGTCTTCCAGCTTCTTCTTGCTCGCGCCGATTTCCTCCCGTGCCTGCGCCACGCTCAGTTCCGGCAGCTTGGCGTGGCTGCGGGTATGCGAGCCGATCAGGTGCCCGGCGGCGAGCCATTCGCGGATCTGTGCCTGGTCCATCAGCGGCTCGTAGGCCTCGCCTTCGGGCAGGTCCCAGTCGTTGCCGCCGCCGATATTGTCGGCAACGATGTATTGCAGCGCCTGGAAGCCGTGTTCCTCGAGCGGGCCGAGGCCGTACTTGAGCACGTTGACGTAGCCGTCGTCGAAGCTGATGCCGATGCGCCCGGCGCCGGTCTTCGCCGTCTGGACGGGCACGTCGTCGGCCAGCGCGTCGAAGTCCAGGGAGCGGTATCCGGCCTGGCGCAGCTCCAACAGTTGCCGTGCAAACAGCTTTTCACCGATGTACAGCCCCTTGAGGCGAACCCCGGGTGGCCGTGGACCGAGCTTGTGGTACATCAGCACCGGCAGGCCGCCGCTGAAGTAATCGCGGAACGGCGCCAGGAAGGCGTAAGTGGTGGGGAGTTGTGCGCTCATGGACGGCGATGGTTCAGTAGACGCGGACGCCGTTGGCCACCGGATGATCGACGCCCAGCGTGACCAGGCCGCCGGGACCGTCCACCGCCAGCACCAGGCACTCGCTCAGCACGTCGGCGACTTTGCGCGGCGGGAAGTTGACCACCGCCACCACCTGCTTGCCGACCAGCTGTTCCGGGCGATAGCGTTCGGTGATCTGGGCGCTGCTGGTTTTGTGCCCCAGCGGACCGAAATCGAGGGTCAGCTTGTAGGCCGGCTTGCGCGCCTTGGCGTTGGGCTCGCAGGCGAGCACGGTGCCGACGCGCAGATCGCAGGCAAAGAAAGTGTCCACCGGGATCTGTGCCGCCGTTTCCGATGTGTTCATGGGCAGGCTCATGTCCATGCCAGCTCACCCGAGGCCAGCTTCAGCAGGAGCAGGGCGCTGAGCTTGCCGCGCTCCGCCAGGCTGGAAATGCGCATCCATTCGCGGTCGGAATGGATTTCGCCGCCGACCACGCCGAGATTGTCCACGTTGGCCAGGCCCTGGGCGGCGAGGTTGTTGCCGTCGCAACAGCCGCCGGTGGGGCGGAACTGCAACTGCAGGCCAAGCGTTTCGCCGCAGTCGCCGAGCAGTTGCTGCAACCGCGCGGTGCCGGCGCTGACCGGCTTGGGCGGGCGGGTGAAGCCGCCGCGCAGTTCCAGTGCATAGCCTTCACGGCTGCCGGCTTCGTCGATCAGCTTTTGCACCGTCTCCAGCAGCCAGGCTTCATCCTCGTGCCGGCTGGTGCGCACGTTGAATTTCAGCACGCAGAGGTCCGGCACGATGTTCAGCGGGCCGCCGCCGTGGACATAGCCGACGTTGAGGGTCAGCCCTTCGCGCCGGCCATTGATGCCATGCAGTTCGGCGGCCAGTGCGGCGGCGGCGGCGATGGCATTGCGGCCGTCCTCCGGATTGCGCCCGGCATGCGCGGCCCGTCCGCGCACCACGATATCGAAGTTGCCGCTGCCCTTGCGCTCCGAGGCGAGGCCGCCGTCGGGGTAGGCCGGCTCGTACACCAGGCCGAAATGATTGCGTTTTGCCGCCTCGGCCAGCAGGGGCGCCGAGCCGCGCGAGCCGATTTCCTCGTCCGGATTGAACAGCACCTCCCAGCCGATGCGTTCGCGCTGCGGGCTCTGCTCCAGCGCGGACAGGGCCAGGAACATGGCCAGCAGCCCGCCCTTGAGGTCGGCAACGCCAGGCCCGTGCATCCGGTCATCGCCGGCCACCCGGGCGCTTTGGAATGGGTGCTCGGCGCCGAACACGGTATCGAGGTGACCGCACAGGAACACCCGCAGCGGCGCCTCCGGGCGCTTGCGCAGGCGCAGCGCCTGGCCCAGCGGCCGCTCGCGCCATTCGCCGCGATCGTCGGTGTAGCGGTAGGGGGCGACGGCGATGCTTTCCGCCTCCGCGCCAAGCGGCGCGACCAGCTGGCGCAGCCGGGCCGCGCAGGCATCGACGCCGGCGGTATTGAAGCTGCCGGAATTGAGGTTGGACAGGCACAACAACTCGTCGCGCATTGCCGCGACCTGCCCGTCGATCCAATGCAGTTGAGGCGCGCTGGCGAGCGCGCCATGGGCATGCGGGGGAGACATGCGGATAGTCTACTACCGCTTCCCGCCCGCGGGTTGCCGCCGCGGCAGCCCCTGCGCCGGTCCCGAATGCGCCGACATTGCAAAGGCCGCCGCAGGCGGTATCTTGGCGGCCAGCACGACCAGGAACGGCTGCGAATCCGGTTTCCGGCGCCGGACATCCAAACCCTGCACCGGTTTTGAGCGTCAAAACAGGTTCGAGTGGAGCGGTTCCGTCATCCACCCATCCAATACATAGGGAGCATCATGAATCTTTCATTGCGCAGGACACTGTCGCTGACCGCGCTGGCGGCAGCCGCGCTGGGCACGGTGGCGCCGGTCCAGGCCGGCGACGACGTCGCCACCCGCGTCAAGGGCTTGAACACCCTGCTTGCCGAGCAGTGGGAGTACAACCTCAAGGACAGCCCGGAGTTCGCCACCATCATTGGCGACTACCGTTACAACGACAAGGTCAGCGATGCCTCGCTGGCTCATGTGCAGGAGCAAAAGAAGGCTGCCGAGGACTTCCTGGCGCGTTTCCAGGCCATCGACACCAGCGGCTTCCCCGAGCAGGACCTGCTCAGCCAGAAGCTGATGGTGCAGCAGCTGCAGGACACGCTGAAAGGCATCGAGTTGAAGAACTACGAAATGCCGCTGGACCAGTTCAACGGCATTCATCTGCAAATGGCGCAGCTTGTTGCCGCGATCCCGTTTGACAGCACCAAGCACTACGAGGATTACCTGGCGCGCTTGCACCAGATACCGGTCATCATCGATCAGGTGATCGAGACCTCGCGGCAGGGTGAGAAGGACGGCCTGATCCAGCCGAAATACCTGCTGGAAAAAGTATCGGCGCAAGCGGCGTCCATCGCGGCGCCGGCGGGCGAGACGAGCGCCTTCGGTCAGCCGGTGGCCAAGTTCCCGGATGCGGTGCCGGAAGCCGACCGCAAGCGTCTGCATGATGCGATCGTGCAGGCGGTGGACACCGAGGTGCGCCCGGCCTACACCAAGCTGGCCGCTTTCGTCGCCACCGAATATGCGCCGAAAGGCCGCACCCAGCCCGGGCTGTGGCAACTGCCCGACGGCGACGCCCGCTATCGCTTCGCCATTCACAGCATGACCACTACCGACAAGGATCCGCAGGTGATCCATCAGCTCGGTCTGTCCGAAGTCAAGCGCATCGAAGGCGAGATGACCGCCATCGCCAAAAAGCTGCATTACAAGGATCTGAAGACCATGCGCGCGGAGCTGAAGACCGATCCCAAGGTCCACGCCACTTCGCGCCAGCAGATCGTCGATCTTTACACCAAGTACATCGCGCAGATGCAGCCGAAATTGCCGGAAGTGTTCGGCCTGCTGCCGAAGACCCAGGTGACGGTGGTGCCGGTGCAGGAATACCGCGAGAAGGAAGCGGCCGCGGCCGAATACAACCAAGGCACGCCGGACGGCTCGCGTCCGGGCATGGTCTACGTCAACACCGGCGACTACCAGAACCGCTCGCTGCTGCCGATCGAGGACACCGCTTACCACGAGGGCGTGCCCGGCCACCACATGCAGATCTCCATCGCGCAGACGCTGCCCGGCCTGCCGCCGTTCCGTCAGCAGGCGGGCTACACCGCTTACATCGAGGGCTGGGCACTGTATGCCGAAGGGCTGGGCAAGGAGATGGGCTTCTACCAGGAGCCGCTCAACAACTACGGCCGGCTCTCCGGCGAGCTGCTGCGCGCCGACCGGCTGGTGCTGGATACCGGGGTGCACTACAAGCACTGGACGCGCGAGCAGATGATCAAGTTCTTCCGCGAGCATTCCTCTGAGGACGAGCCGGACATCCAGGCGGAAACCGATCGCTATATCGCCTTCCCGGCCCAGGCGCTGGCCTACAAGCTGGGTCAGCTGAAGATCCTGGAACTGCGCGAGCGGGCGAAGCAGGCACTGGGCGGCAAGTTCGACATCCGCGCCTTCCACGACGAGATCCTCAACGGCGGCGCCCTGCCGCTGGACGTGCTGGATGCCCGGGTGGACGGCTGGATCAGCGCACAGAAGGGCGGCGGCACGGCGGCTGGACAGCCCTGAATACACTGAGCTTTAAGTAGTAGATAAACTTGAGGCTGCGCCGCATTCCGACTGCGCAGCCTCTTTTTTTCGGGGCGCGCAGGCCATTGGCTTCTTCCGGTGAGCTGACCGGCGTCCATCCGTATTCTTCGGCGGACAAAAAATTGAACCTGCGGTACGGCTCCACTGTAAAATTGAATTCATGCCCCGGTAGCTCAGTGGATAGAGCATCTTCCTCCTAAGAAGAGGGTCGCAGGTTCGATTCCTGCTCGGGGCACCACTTTCGATCTGCTGATTTCCGGACGGCTCCGCGATCACGTCCCGCTGGATTGGGGTGCCCCTCAAACGACCTTAGAAGAACGCCAGTGAGCTGCTGCCGCCGCGATCTCAATTGGCGTCTGGCCAGAAACTCGCACGATTTCTGAGAGGACGTTGCTTTTTAACCTTGCAATTATGGATAGTTGATCCATAATTGCAAGGATGATTGCTCGCAAATTGCTAGGTGATTTACGTATTGCTCTTGCCGAGTCTCCGGCCGTGGCTTTGCTTGGTCCTCGGCAAGTTGGCAAGACCACACTCGCACTAACTTTGGCCAAAGAGTCGGCTTCGATCTATCTCGATCTGGAGTCGGCAGCCGATCGAGCGAAACTTGGCGAGCCGGAACTCTACTTGCCGCAGCACGAAGACAAGCTGGTAATCCTTGACGAGATTCAGCGTGTGCCTCAGCTATTTCAAAGTCTGCGTGGCCTGATTGACGCCGGCCGGCGACGCGGCCGAAGAAATGGTCGGTTTCTGTTACTCGGCTCCGCTTCAATAGATTTGCTGAAGCAGGCTAGCGAGTCACTGGCGGGACGTATCCGCTATCTGGAATTGACACCAATACATGCCGATGAAGCTGGTACTGAGCAGCTGGCCCCCTTATGGCTTCGCGGCGGGTTTCCAGAAAGCTTGCTTGCCGAATCCGATGCGGCCAGCATGCGCTGGCGTTCGGATTTCATCCGTACCTACCTTGAAAGAGATATCCCACAGCTAGGGCCGCGTATTCCGGCTGAAATTTTACGCCGACTGTGGACCATGCTCGCCCACCAGCAGGGTAACCTGCTTAACGCCGCCGCCTTGGCCCGTGCTTTGGCGGTTGATGGCAAGACGGTCGCGTCGTATCTAGACTTGTTGGTCGATCTGCTCCTGGTACGCCGTTTACCTCCTTGGCACAACAACGCTGGCAAACGCCTCGTGAAATCGCCCAAAGTCTACGTTCGCGATAGCGGCCTAGTTCATGCACTGTTGGGCGTAGGCGACCTAGAAGCCTTGTTAGCGCACCCTGTATCGGGCGGGAGTTGGGAGGGCTTGGTAATCGAGTCCCTATTGGCAGTGGCACCGGTCGATACGGAGGCCTCTTTCTACCGCACCGCCGCCGGTGCAGAAATCGACCTCGTTCTCAAACTGCCTGGACATCGACGGCCGTGGGCCATTGAAATCAAACGCAGTCTTGCCCCAAAACTGGAGCGTGGATTTCACCATGCGTGTGAAGACATTACACCGGAGCAGCGCTACGTGGTCTATGGTGGCACGGAAGCGTTTACGATTGCTGACCAAGTCCAAGCCTTGTCCGTGATCGATTTGTGCGGGCGCTTGTCCTTACTACGTTCCGATACTAAATGAGCTCTCAGCAAAAAGCAGGGCTGTATCCTTTCAATTCCGGGAACGGGCGACCTCCTGGCCATGACCTAAATGAATTGATGCGGCCGCGCCAACGGACAGAGGCTGGCGAGCGTTTCGTCAGTTTATGACTGGAGGACCTTACCGGCATGCCCTGATATGCACTAGGGCATGATGGGTGATGATTTTGAACTTCTTCGATCTTTCTTCAAATACCCGGCCGACTCCTGTATTAGTGCCGCGTACTAATGAATAATCAGCGCCAACTAGCCCCTGGATTGCCCATCAATATGTCGAAACCGTTGAAGAAGAAGGTGCTGGTCACCGGAGGTGCCGGATTTATCGGCTCCCATCTTTGCGAGCGCCTGCTCGGAATGGGCCACGAGGTGTTGTGCGTCGACAATTTCTTCACCGGCACCCGGGACAACATCCTGGGCCTGCTGGACAATCCCCACTTTGAAGTGCTGCGGCATGACGTCACCTTTCCGCTTTATGTGGAGGTGGACGAGATCTACAACCTGGCCTGCCCGGCGTCGCCGATCCACTACCAGTTCGACCCGGTGCAGACCACCAAGGTATGCGTGCACGGCGCCATCAACATGCTGGGCCTGGCACGGCGCACCAAGGCAAAAATCCTGCAGGCCTCCACCAGCGAGGTCTACGGCGATCCGGAGGAGCATCCGCAGCGGGAGAGCTATTGGGGGCGGGTCAATCCGATCGGCATACGTTCATGCTATGACGAGGGCAAGCGCTGCGCGGAGACACTGTTTTTCGACTATCACCGCCAGCACAAGCTGAGGATCAAGGTTGCCCGCATTTTCAACACCTATGGCCCGAAGATGCGTCCGGACGACGGCCGGGTGGTGTCGAACTTCATCGTGCAGGCGATCAAGGGCGAGCCGATCACGATCTACGGCGACGGCGCCCAGACGCGCGCCTTTTGCTATGTGGACGACCTGGTGGATGGCCTGATCCGGCTGATGGACAGCCCCGACGCGCTGACCGGTCCGGTGAATCTGGGCAATCCCGCCGAGTTCACCATCCGGCAGCTGGCGGAAAAAGTGCTGGCGATGACGCAGTCTTCTTCCCGCTTCGAGTCCCGGCCCCTGCCGGGGGACGACCCCAAGCAGCGCCGTCCGGATATCACGCTGGCCAGGGAGGCATTGCAGTGGCAGCCCACGGTGCCGCTCGAGCAGGGACTCGGTCCGACGGTTGCGTACTTCCGCGAACTGCTGGGCCAATGAAGGGTTATCTGGGCCTGGCCTGAGCCTTGCGGGGTAAAGGTTATTCTGGGCCATTTCCGGCGGCGTAGCCGCCGAACTTCAAAATTTTACGGCAGTGGCCCGGATAACTGGCCGCCGCACAGGGAGAAGGTAATGGGATCACCGCTGTTCCGCGTCAAGGACATCGACAGGCTGATCGCCGATTCGGAGAGCGCCGAGCGCAGCCTGAAGAAGACGCTGGGTTGGCTCAGCCTGACCTCGCTGGGTATCGGCGCGGTCATCGGCTCCGGCATCTTCACCGTGATCGGCACCGCCATTGCCGGTGAAAAGCTGGAGATTTCCTCGATCTTCAATGCGCCCTTGCTGGAGTACCTGATTCACCACTCGGCCTCCTTCGGCCGCCCGGGCGCGGGTCCGGCGATCGCCCTGTCCTTCATCCTGGTGGCGGTGGCCTGCGGCTTCGCCGCGCTGTGCTATGCCGAGCTGGCGTCGATGATCCCCATCGCCGGCAGCGCCTACACCTACACCTACGTCACCATGGGCGAGTTGATCGCCTGGATCATCGGCTGGGACCTGATCCTGGAATACGCCGTCAGCAATATGGCGGTCAGTGTGGGCTTTTCCGCCCACCTGGTGGGATTACTCGACTGGTTCGGAGTGACGCCCGATTTGCGCTGGATCACGCCCGCCTATCTGCCGGGCGGCCTGACCGACCTGCAGGGCAAGACCCTGTACGAGCCGGGCTGGCATGCCGGCTTCAATATTCCGGCCTTCGTGGTGGTGATGCTGCTGACCTTCGTGCTGGTGCGCGGCATCCGCGAGTCGGCGCGCACCAACAACATCATGGTGCTGCTGAAAATCGGCGCGATCCTGGTCTTCGTCGGCTTCGCCTCCCACCTGGTCCACCCCGACAACTGGCATCCGTTCGCGCCCAATGGCTGGCAGGGGGTGCTGACCGGAGGCTCGATCATCTTCTTCACCTATATCGGTTTCGACTCGGTCTCCACCGCGGCCGAGGAGTGCAAGAATCCTCAGCGCGACCTGCCCATCGGCATCATCGCCACCCTGATCGTCAGCTCGCTGCTGTACATCGCGGTGGCCGTGGTGCTGACCGGCCTGGTGCCGTGGCAGAGCCTGCTCGACGACGCCGCGCCGGTGGTCAATACGCTGAAGAAGCTGCATATGGAAACGGTGCGGCTGATCGTCCTGCTGGGTGCGCTGATCGGCATGGTGTCCTCGCTGCTGGTGTTCCAGCTCGGCCAGGCGCGGGTCTGGTTCGCCATGTCGCGCGACGGCCTGCTGCCCAAGCTGTTCAGCCGCGTCCATCCGCGTTTCCGCACCCCCGATTTTTCCACCTGGGCGGCCGGCTTCGCGGTGGGCATTCCGGCCGGCCTGCTCGATATCGGTACCCTGGCCGACTTGTCCAATATCGGCACCCTGTTCGCCTTCGCCCTGGTTGCGCTGGGCGTGCTGATCCTGCGCTTCAAGCAGCCGGAGCGGGGGCGTCATTTCCGCGCTCCAGGCGGCCTGCTGGCGCCGATCGTCACCATCCTCACCTGCGGCCTGCTGATGATGGGGTTGTCCATCAGCAACTGGGTCTGCTTTTTCGCCTGGCTGGCGATCGGCCTGGTGATCTATTTCGGCTACAGCCGCGGCCGCAGCACCCTAGGGCTCGAGCAGGCGGAACAGGCGGGGCGGGCCTGACAGGCCGGTCGCGCCTGTCATCACACCTCAAGATTGCGCGGTACATGATCAGGACCGCCAGGTACCGGGACCTCCCAGCAGCCGGGAGCGTACCTCTTAAACTGCATTGCATAGATAGCCGATTTTCTTGTTTTGGCTGAAATTTCAGGCTAGGATCGGAACATAGGGAAGTGCCGCAAAGTGCGGCGGATTGGGGAGATTCCATGCGCGGTCAGATGATTGCCAAGGCCTGTGCGGCCGTTCTGTTTTCTTTTGGCCTTGCAGCCTGCGGGGGCGGCGGGAGCGGTTTTTCCCTGACTGCCAGCGGAGCCTCGTCGAGCGGCAGCTCCAGCAGTTCCAGCAGTTCTTCTTCGGGCGGCACCGGCACCGGTAGCGGCAGCTCCAGCGGGACGACTTCGCAGACGCCCGCGCACCTGATTGTCATCACCAGCAGCTCAACGCTGTCGAGCAATGCCGCAGCCGGCACCGCGGGGGCGTCGGTCACTTTGACCGCCACGCTGACCGATACGAACAATGTCAGTATCCCCAATTACCCGGTCACTTTCGCGGCCTCCGCGGGCGTGCTGGTTCCCAGCGCGACCACTACCGATGTCGACGGCAATATCACCGCCACCCTTTCGGCTGGAGCTGCCATAGCCGGGACCACCATTAACGGTACTGCAGCTGCGACCGGCACCACACTTTCCGCTACGACTGCCGTCACGGTTGCATCGACGACGCCTTCCTATTCCCTGGGCGTTCTGTCCAGCACCGGTTCCTTCACCGCAAACATCATCGCCGTCGGGCAGACCCCGTTGGCGGCGGGCGGCAGTTCGGGCCTGCAACTC
This sequence comes from Nevskia soli, assembly GCA_026224805.1. GTDB lineage: Bacteria > Pseudomonadota > Gammaproteobacteria > Nevskiales > Nevskiaceae > Nevskia > Nevskia soli_A. Next base: position 62,948 of record JAMFRN010000017.1, on the reverse strand, counting down.
AGCATCGTGGATACGGCGAATGGCAATACGCCCTATGCCGGTTCGGCGACGGTCAGCTTTTCCTCGCCCTGTCAAAGCCAGGGGTTGGCGCAAATCACCTCTCCGGTGACGAGTTCGACCGGCACCTTCAGCACGACTTACAAAGCCACCGGTTGTAGCGGCAACGACACCATCACGGCAACCGCGGTAGTCGGCACCACCAGCCTTTCCGCCAGCGGTGTGATCAACGTTCAGCCGGCAACGCTCGGCTCGATCGTGTTCGTGTCGGCGACCCCGACCACCATTGGCCTCCAGGGCACCGGTTTGACTGACTCGTCTACTGTCGTATTCACGGTGTTCGATTCCAATGGCAACCCGGTGCAGAACCAGCAGGTCAATTTCTCGCTGACCACCACGGCCGGCGGTGTGAGCGTGTCTCCCGCCAATGCAAAGAGTGACGCCAACGGCGATGTGCAGACGACCGTAGAGTCGGGAACGGTACATACCACCGTGCGCGTCACGGCGGTTATCAATGGCACCTCCCTCACCACCGAATCAAGTCAACTGACCATTTCGACGGGGGTGCCCACGCAAAATGGATTCTCCCTCTCCGCTACCGTCTTGAATCTGGTCGGCAACAATTATGACGGCAACACGACAACCATTACGGCACGCCTGGCGGATCGGTATGCCAACCCGGTTCCGGATGGCACTGCCATCGCCTTCACCACTGAATGCGGAAGCATTCAGCCGAGTTGTAACACTACAGGTGGTCTTGGTGCCTGCTCCGTGACGTTCACCACGCAGAATCCGCGCACCAGCATGCTGGCGTTTCCGAAAACCACCACAACTCCGGCAAGTCCCACTTATATCGACAACAATTGCTCGGCCACCGGTTCCAGTACGTTCAATGGTGGTCTTGGCTGCGATGATCACCGTTGCACGGTCACCGCATACGCAATCGGCGAAGAGAGCTTCAACGATTGCAATGGCACCGGTAATTACGTTTCCGTGAAGAACACTTCGAACAATGCGACGCAGTGTAAAGATGGCGACTTCTTCGTCTCGCTGCCTGAGGTCTTCTTCGACTACAACGAAAGTGGAGTCTTCAACGGCGATTTCGAGTCTTACGTCGACTACAACCATAATGGGAAATATGACTCCGCGAGCAGCCTGTTTGTAGGCCTGCTGTGCAACGATCCCGCATGCGATCCCAACCAGACCGAACTGGAAGTCAGCGGTCAGCTGGTGATCGTCATGACCGATTCGAACTTGCATCTATACGTCAACAATACGAATCCCGCCGTAGGCACGCCGATAAATCCCTACAAATTTGTGGCGCCTCCCAGTGTCGCCGGCCTGTCGATCGCGCTGGTAAAAACCCAGATCGTATATGCATCGGTGGGCGATTCTCAGCTGCAGGTTCCGGCTGCGGGGACCACCATTTCCGCGTCGATGAGCAATGGTGGATCGGTCGAGGCGCCGTCTTCGTACACCGTACCGAATACGGATCAGTTCGGCTATGTCACGGCTTCATTCACTATCCAGGCGCCGACTTCCAGCACCAGTTGCACCGATACGCTGGTGATCACTGCGACCACGCCGGCATATGGATCAAATGCCGCGGCGGCTTCGCCGGCAACTATCCCGGTAGCGTACACCGGCGGGACCTGCCCACCATAAATGGAGCGGTTTAGGCGTGTCGCAGGCGTGCTGGATTAATTGGTCCGACGGATCTGCGTCAGCTTGCGATGCCCAGTGCCACTCAATGGAGTGCGCTGGGCTTTGCGAATTCGGTTCGGACGTGAAAGCTAACCGGCGGGAGGGCTCAGTCGCAGCATCACCGCCTGGCCAGCCGCAATCACCAGCAGTCCCAGACCTGCGGCGAACCAGCGCAGCACGGTGTCTCGTTCGGCGCTGATTTCGGCTTCGATTTCGGCCCGTTCCCGCTGACGTAGCGTCTCCATCTGCTCCGCACCCGGCTGATCGCGGATGCCCTGCCGGGCCAGGTCGATCTGCAGATTCAGTTCGGTCGAGGTCTTGAGGTCCTCTTCGCTGTAATGCGGCAGCGCATGCCACTGCAAACCGGCATAGCCGCATAAGCCAATGCCGCCGGCGGCGAGCAGAAAGCCGAGTCGATAACGCAGGCGACCTTGCATCGAATCTCCAACAAATTGAATTGATTGCTTATATCCGCCCGGGCAATTCCCGGCGGCGGTCCTGTGGCGCGCTGCGGCCTGCGATAAACTGGGTCATTGCAGCCATCACAAGGAAACATCCGAATGCTGATCGGCGTTCCAAAGGAAATCAAGGTACACGAATATCGCGTCGGCCTTACGCCGGCCGGTGTGCGCGAGTTGGCCGCCCATGGCCACCAGATCATTGTTCAGACGCAGGCCGGTGTGGGCATCGGCATCAGCGACGCGCTGTATGAAGCGGCGGGCGCGAAAATCGTCCCGGACGCGGCGGAAGTGTTTGCCCGCGCCGAGATGGTGATCAAGGTCAAGGAGCCGCAGGCGGTCGAATGCAAGATGCTGCGCGAGGGGCAGGTGCTGTTCACCTACCTGCACCTGGCGCCGGACCCGGACCAGACCAAGGGCCTGGTCGAATCCGGGGCCATTGCCATCGCCTATGAAACGGTCAGCGACGGCCGCGGCGGCCTGCCGCTGCTGGCGCCGATGAGCGAGGTGGCGGGGCGCATGTCGATCCAGGCGGGCGCCCATGCCATGGAGAAGGCCCAGGGCGGCAACGGCGTGCTGCTCGGCGGCGTGCCCGGCGTGCCGCCGGCCAAGGTGGTGGTGATCGGCGGCGGCGTGGTCGGTTACAACGCTGCGCGCGTGGCGGTCGGCCTGGGTGCCGACGTCACCATTCTCGATCGCTCGCTGCCGCGCCTCGGCTGGCTCGATACGATCTTCGAGCGCCGCCTGACCACCCTGTACTCCAGCGTCGATTCGCTGGAGAACGAGGTCAGCCAGGCCGACCTGGTGATCGGCGCGGTGCTGGTGCCGGGCGCAGCCGCGCCCAAGCTGGTGACGCGGGCCATGCTGAAGACGATGAAGCCGGGTTCGGTCATCGTCGACGTGGCCATCGACCAGGGCGGCTGCTTCGAGACTTCACGGGCCACCACCCACCAGAACCCCACCTACGTCGAAGAAGGCGTGGTGCATTACTGCGTGGCCAATATGCCGGGCGGCGTGGCGCGCACCTCGACCTTCGCCCTGACCAACGCCACCATGCCGTTTGCGCTGGCGCTGGCCGACAAGGGCTGGCGCAAGGCGCTGCTGGATGATCCCAACCTGCGTGAAGGGCTCAACGTCAGCCGCGGCAAGGTGACGTACAAGGCCGTGGCCGATACGCTGGGTTATGCCTATCAGCCGGCGCAGGACGCATTGAAGGCCTGATCCCGGATTGGCGGGAGACAATGAAAAATAGCCTCGGCCAAAAAGCCGAGGCTATTTTTTTGTTGCTTGCTTGAACCGCCCAGTAATGAATTAGCGCTTCCCGGACGGAGTGCCTGCTACCCCTTGGCGGCGTAGGCGCGGCACCAGCCGCCCTGGTCGACGGACTTGCCGGAGAACGCGCCGCAGGCGCCCCAGTCGCCGCTGGCGGGGGCGGTGAACAGCGCGCAGCTGCCGCAATGGCTGCCGGCCTTGAATGCGGTTTCCTTCTTCGGATCGATCTTGCTGGCGTCGGTGGTGAAGCCCAGCGCCTTGGCGGTGGGATCGTCCGGACTCAGGTGCGGCAGATCGGCGGCCTGCGCCGGGGCCAGGCGCAGCAGCGGCAGCGCGGCGGCGCCCAGGGCGATGCGGCTGAGGAAGCGGCGGCGATCGGAAGAAACGGGGTGCGACATGGTGCGTCCTCCAGTTAGGAATGTGCTGGAGCGCGGAAACGGTTCCAAACTTATATCGTTTGCGGCGCCCGGAGCGGAGAAGCTAGCAGACATCCGCCGCAATTGACGTAACGAGAATCGCTTGCGTCTGACGCCGCCGATCTATGCCTCGCCGACTGCTGTGAGTGCCGCCGTGGATCGTGCCGGACGCACGGCCCAGGTGGCGTGAATCAGCAGGGCTGCGAACAGCTGCACCGCCAGCACCAAGGCCACGCAAGCGGGCCAACCGGCGAAGGACCACAGCGAGGCCGGCAGGCTGGCGCCGACGCTGCCGCCGAAATAGTAGCTGGTGAGATACAGGCCCACCGCGGCGGAGCGCGCACCCTGGGCCAGGCGCGGCACGGTCGCGGTCGCCAGGGACTGCACGATGAAGATGCCGGCCGAGCTGAGAACCAGCCCGAGGATGATCTGCGGCAGCCAGTGGCTCAGCGTCAGCGCCAGCCCCAGCGCGCTCGTCGCCAACGCGGCCAGGCCCACGGTGCGCGGGCTCCAGCGCAGCGCCCAGCGGCCGCTGAACGGCGTCACCGCCATGCCGATGAGGAAGACGAAGAAGATGAAGGACAGCGCGTGGGTGGAAAGCCCGAACGGGGCTTCGCTGAGATAGAAATTGATATAGGTGAAAGTGCCGACCTGGGCAAACAGCAGGGTGAAGCCGACGCCGTAAGTCGCCAGCAGCGGCGCGTTGCGCAGATGCCGGCTGACGCCCGACAGCGAGGCGAGCAGGGAGGTGCTGGGCGTGAAGCGCCGTGATTGCGGCAGCAGGCCTGCGATCAGCGGCAGGAAGCTGAGGTTGATCAGGCCCATTACCAGGAAGGCGCTGCGCCAGCCGTAGGCGTCCGTCACCAGCCCGGAGATGAAGCGGCCGCAGAAACTGCCCAGCACTGTTCCGGCCACATACAGGCTGGCCATGGTTGCCGCCTCGGCCGGCGGCCATTCCTCGGCGATGTAGGCCACCGCGCTGGCGAAGATGCCGGGGATGACGATGCCCTGCAGGGCCCGCCACACCAGCAGTACGCCCAGGCGATCCGCGCTGGCGGCGCCGAAGGTGGCCAGGGTCAGCAGGGCCAGGGCGATCAGCAGTACGCGCTTGCGGCCGAAGCGGTCGGCCAGGCTGCCGGCAAAAGGCGCGGCAAACGCCACGCCCAGCGTGGTGGCGGTGACGGTCAGGCTGACCTGCGCCACGCCGGCGCCGAAGGCCCGGCGCAGCTCCGGCAGCAGTGCCTGGGTGATGTACATATTGAAGAAGGCGCACATCCCCGCCGCCACCACCGCAACCTGGCCACGCTCGATCCGCACGAACCGCTCCAGCTCAAGAAGTGGCGCAGCTTAGTCCTGGTTGTTTGATACGGCAAATATTATTTTTAGACGAATTTGATATGTTATTCATATCATGAACCTGCGCCGCCTGCGTTACTTCATCGCCGTCGCCGAGGAATTGCACTTCGGCCGCGCCGCGCGCCGCCTGCATATCTCGCAGCCGCCGCTGTCGCAGCAGATCCAGACGCTGGAGCAGGAACTGGGCGTGCCGCTGTTCGGGCGCGCCGGTCACCGCATCAGCCTGACCGATGCCGGGCGGGAGCTGCTGCCGCGCGCCCGCGCCGTGCTGAGCCAGGCGCAGGCGGCGAAAACCGCAGTGCAGCGGGTCGGGCGCGGCGAGAGCGGCATGCTGGAGATCGGCTTCACCGGCTCCCTGCCGTTTACCCCGGTGATGCCGCGCGTGCTGCACGATTTCCGCCAGGCCTATCCCGGCGTGCAGCTGCAGCTGCGCGAGTTGAGCACGCGCGAGCAGATCGAGCGCCTAGCCGAGGAAACCCTCGACGTCGGCTTTTTCCGCCCCACCCAACACGAGAAACTGAATCTGCTGGAAACGCGCGTGGTGCTGCGCGAGCCGCTGCTGCTGGCGCTGCATGCGGACAATCCGCTGGCCAGGCGCAAACGCTTGCCCTTGTCGGCGCTGGCGCAGGAGCCCTTCATCCTCTATTCGCGCACGGTCAGCACCGGGCTGCACGACCAGATCCTGGCGCTGTGCCTGAAGGCGGGATTCGCGCCGCGCGTAGTGCAGGAAGTGCACGAGATGCCCACCGTCATCGGCCTGGTTGCAGCCGGGGTCGGGGTGGCCCTGGTGGCGGCGTCGATGCGGCAGATCCATGTGCCGGGCGTGGTGTTTCTGCCGCTGGTGCAGAGCGATGCCAGCACGGACATCCTGCTTGCCTGGAAGCGCGATGGAGAGTCGCCGGCCCTGCGCAACTTTCTGGCGACGGCCTTGGGCAAGGCAGGTGATAGCAGCCCGGCGGACGCATAGGGAAACTCTGATCAACCGTCATTCCCGCGAAGGCGGGAATCCAGTTTTGCGAAGGGTGGAAATCAAAACTGGTCCCCCGTCTTCGCGGGGGTGACGATGACGAAATTGTTCAGAATTTCCTTAGCGCATGCCCGGTAGCCTCTAACGCCCGCTGGTGATCTCGATCACCTGCTGGTAGGACGGCCGGTTTTCCCAGGGCAGGGGCTCGGCGGGCAGCGCGCTGAAGTCGGTGGGCTTGATGTCGTCGTAGGTCTCCACCGTCACCTTGCTCTGGCCCTGCATATTGGGCAGCTGGGTGCCGTTCCACTTGGCCATGTTGGAGACGCCGCCGAGCTGGCTGATGGCGCTGTCCAGCGCGCTGAGCACGGCATTGCGGCAATCGCTCAAGGCACCGGTCCCGGCGCATTTCAGCGTCTGGTAGTTGGTATGGCCGGGGGTATTGAGGGCCATCTGCAGCATCCGGTACATCACCGCGTACCAGCCGAACTCGTAAGCGGAACCCTGGGCGCGCGGGGCATCCTGGCGGCACAGCAGGATGCTGCTGATGCAGGCGCCGCTGAGCGAGGGCTGGTCGATGTCAGGGTCGAGCGCGGCGAGCTGCGAGGTCACCGTGTTCATCAGGTACAGATACCAGGCATCCATCAGCACCACGGCCGGCTGGTTGTCGTAGGTGGTAGCGCCGGCAGTACCCGGGGTGCGCGTGCGGCGCCAGGCGCCCAGCCCCTGGGTGCCGTTGATCCAGGCATTGGAGCTGCCGTTGAGGGTGGTGCCGTCGGAGGCGATGCCGTTGAGCCAGTTCTGCATCAGGGTGGCGGCGGTGGTTTCGTCGGCGGTCAGGGTGCCCTGCTGCATGATCTGCAGCAGCAGCGGCAGCAGTTCCTGCCCGCGCAGATCGACATAGCTGGCGTCGGCCTCGATTTCCTCGACATTGGCGAAATTGAATTTCTTGCCGGTGGCCAGGAAATTGTTGAAGCGCACCGGCTCGGTATCGATGCGGTGGATCGGTCCCCAGCCGGGACGATTGTCCGCCGCCCACCAGCCGGCCGCCGGCGAGTTGTTCCAGCTGACGATGTAGCCCTGCGATGGATTCACCACCTGCGGATGCTGGGGGAACTGGAGGAAGTTCTGCCACTCGTCGTAGCCGCCGGCGAGCGGGCCGCCATTGACCGCGACCGGCACCTGCCGGGCGGGGAAGGGTACATCGCCGCCGTAGTTGCTGAAGTAATAAGGGTTCTGCTGCAGGAAGCTGACGTCGCTGGCCCACTCGTAATTGCCATTGCCCCAGGACGGCAGCTCCGGCGACTGGCCGGCATTGCGCACCGGCAGCAGGCCGGTGGCGCTGTAGCCGACGTCCTGCTTGTCCACGTACAGCCAGTTGAAGGTGCCGCTGTAGCCGTTGAGCAGATGCTGGAAGCTGCTGACGCCGTGCACCGTGGGCGTGGAGGTCAGGGAGAATGGTGCCGCGCCGCCCAGTTCGTTGTAGTAGTTGGAGCGCTGCAGCGAGATTACCACCGGCGCGCCGTTGACGGTGGCGGTGGCGAACACCGGGCCGTAGTGGGTGCGCAGGACATAGCGGTGCACCGAGGCCGGCGCCAGCGAGCCGCCCAGGCCGGCGATGGAGGCCACCGTCGGTGTTGCGGTCCAGCTGTCGGTGCGCTTGTAGAACGCGCGGCATAGCGCGCCCTTGCCATCGCCCTGGTCGTAGAGATAGCCGTCGGCGCTGGGGAAGCCGTTGACCAGGGTCAGCGAGGGCGCCGAGCCGTCCATGTTGCAGATCTGCGAGACGCGCGTGTCGACGATGTCGCTGTCGTTGGAAGTGGCGCTCCAGGCATAGTCGACGCCGCGTCCGATCAGGATGTAGGGGATGGCGCCGAAGGTCATGCCGCGGCCGTCGAGGTCGGTCGGCGTGCCGCCGGTGGAGTGCACCGCGAATTCCCACAGTGCGTGCGGCTGGAAGTAGCCCACCTGCGGCCCCATCACGCCGATCGGGTGGCCGTCCACGGTGTTGGCGGCGGTCACCGCCATCCAGTTGGACATGCTCGGCGGCACGCCGAACACGCCCAGGGCTTTGTGCAGCATGTCCAGCGGCCCCATCGCCAGCTGCACCGGCCGCTTGGCCGGTTGGCCGGCAGGCATCCGCAGTTTTGCCTGTAGTTGGGCCTGGAGCGGTGCGGCATGGCTGCGGCTGTGCAGGCCGGCCTGCAGCGCGGCGCGCAGGCTCTTGCTGTCGCCGGGCTTGCCGCCGAACAGCAGCTGCGCCAGCAGGGTCTTGCGGGCGCTGTCCACGCTGGTGGTAGCGGTGGTCGGCGGCAGCGGCAGGTTTTCGTTGGTGCCGTCGGCGTCGTAGGCGTCGAACACCTTGTAGCTGCCCACGTCCCAGATCGCGGTACCGGCCGGCAGGGTCTGCGGGCAGTTCTCGTTGAGGCTGGCGGGGGATTGGGTGAAGGTGGCGCTGACGGTGCGCGTGGCCTGCGGGTCGTTGGCGTGGCGCAGGTCGCGCCACATCTGGCAGGCGGCGACCGGCAGGTTGAGGTTGCCGGCGGTGACGCTGGAGTCGAGCTGCTGCAGGAAGGCCTCGTTGCTGACCTCGCTGCCGCCACCCACGGCGAAAATGGACTGCAGCAAGGTGACCGAGGCGACCACGTCGTTGCGGGTGAAGGCCGGCGGCGGATAGCCGCCATTCTTGAGCAGGGCGTATTCGGTGGGGATCTTGGCGGCGTTGGCGCCGGTGAGGCTGGTGATATAGCCGTTGATGCCGGCCACATCGGCGTCGACGTCCTGCAGGATCAGCGGCCCGAGATCGCCGAAGTCCGCCGCGGTGGTGTTCACCATATTGGTCAGCTCGTCCTCGCCGTAGCCGGCGGTAACGGCCAGGGCGGCGTCGTACTGGAACAGCTCCGGCGCCGGTCCCAGGAACTTGCTGAGCTGGCCGCGGCCGAAATTGCGCAGCACGTCCATGATCCACAGCCGGTCCTCGGCTTCGGCATAGCCGACGCCGTACATGGCGTCCTGGCGGTTGGCTGCAGTGATGAAGGGCACGCCCCAGCCATCGCGCTGGATGGTGACGGTGCCCCCATAAGTGGTGGTCAGGGTCTCGGTGGACACCACGGTGTCCGGGCTCAGGCCGTTGTGCTTGAAGTAGTTGCAGCCGAGGTTGGAGGAGGCGACGTGCTGGCTCAGGCTGGTCGGCGGCGTGCAGGGCGTCGGCGTCAGCCCCTGCTGGGCATAGCTCAAGTCGCCATACATGGTGGCCTGGTCGTTGTAGTTGGCGGGGTAGCTGGCCGGCGTGCCGGCGACCGGCAGGCCGACACCTCCGGCCGAATCGCCGTTGCTGCCCGGCACTTCGATGTTCAGATAGGTGCTGCTGCCGTCGCCGGGCCCCAGATTGCCGCTCAGCCCTCCGCTGGAGCCGCCGCCTCCTCCACCTCCACCACTGGAATTCGAACTGGTCCCGGCAACCGGCGAGCTGGAGCCGCAGGCGGCCAGTGCCAGGCCGGCGCCGAGCAGGAAGGCGAGCCTGCCGCCGCGCAGGGCAAGGCCCGGAATGTGTTTGGAAAAATCCTGACTTGTCTGCTGCATGGCGCTGTCCCCTGGACCGATGTACCCGTCACGTCGATGGTTCGGCTTTCGTTTACGGCGCGCCTGCCGGGGGCAGTGCGCCGCATCGATGCCTGAGTTCTGGCTCCTACTATCGGCCAGTTGGCCGGCGCGCGCATTGACAGTTGGCGCCATCTCCTTTCACTGGTTATGGAGGGGGAGCCCGTGTCTATCGCCAATAGGTACGGCACAACCAGCTGCAATACGGTCGCTGGCTGAGGCTTCAGGACAGAAGCATCGGGAGCCCCGTGCAGTTCCGCTTGCGATGCGCCGCAAGGCGGCAGTGCTGCGGTGTTCATGAGCTATCCCTCCACCAACGCCACGCCCAACAAAACGGCAACACGCAGCATTAAGCTGGAACTGCTCCCGGAAATACTGCGGGTTGCTGGCTTATCAACCCCGATCGGCAATTCCGTATCCGCACTGCTCGGCGATGCCGCGCCATAGCGCAAACCGACGTTATCCGGCGAAGGCGGGGAATATTCACTGCTGCAAGAGGTGGAAGTGCAGGTAGGCGATCTCCTGAATGCCTGGCCCGTTGCTGACAATCCTCCAGTTGCGGATGCCGCGCTCGTCGGCGACCTTCTGCATTAGTGCGAAGCAGCCGACCACGTATTTTTCATCCCCTGGTGCGAGGTCGAGCAGATTGCGCAAATCGCGCGTCGGGAAAAACACCAGGTCGACACGCGCCTCCGGCTTCGGATTGCGGATGGCGACGCATTCCGGACTGCGCGCCACGATGTCGGGCATGAGGCCGGGCACAAGATGCAATCCCACCGAGGTAATCAGGCCCAGTACCTCCGGATCGGTCAGACAGATCTCGGTGGATGTGCATTGGCTGATGGCCGGCAAAGGCCTGGATTGGGTCCGGATAAAGCTTGCGGCGCCACAGCCGAAACCGGCCCAGAAAAGCAGCAGGCATCCGAGAATTTTCAGAACGCGCATAAGATCGAATGAGTTGGAAGTAAATGAATCATCGGCAGCGGGGTGCTTGGCGGATACACAGGGACGCCTTTGCAGTCTAACCCCCGGTGGAGGCTGCTGAGCTCATGGAGTCGCAGCCGGGTAGAACAGCCATCAGCCAAAGGACTGAAAGTGGTAATGGATCAGCTGATTGCAGAAGTCGGTGACAGGGGGTGGGTCATCCCAGCCCCTACCAGCGCGGAGTTCAAAGCCGCCACTGCAATAGCGGCCGAATAGTCCAGAAGCTTTCGCAGCATCGGAACTTGAGTTTTGATTGCTACTATCCGTTAATTGGCCGGGGGACGCATTGACAGTTGACGCAACCCCCGGCCAAGGCCCGAGCGGTTGTTTCGGCGGAATCTAGCTCGCCGGCTGATCCACCGCGCCTTTGTCGCCAAACAGTAGCGCGGCCTGGCCGGGGCGGCTCAGCGCGGCGTTCAGGGGCACGCGGTCGGCGCGGCTTTGCGCGGCGAAGGTCTTGCCGCCGTCGCTGCTGCTCAGGGTGATGCCGGCGAGCCCGGTGATCAGGATGGCGCCGTCGGTGTCCTGCGCGATGCTGGTGAGGGACTGATCGGTGCCGGAGGGGAGCTCGGTCCAGCTCGCGCCCTGGTCATGGCTGGCGAACAGATGGCCGCGCTGGCCGGCGGCGAGCAGGCTGCCGTCCTTGAGCAGTGCGCCGCTCCAGAAGGAGCCCGGGTTGGCCGTCTTGATGGTGCTCCAGCTCGCCCCGCCATCGGTGGAACGGTAGATCAGGCCGGCCTCGCCCGCGATGCACAGGGCCGTGGCCGGATCGCCGAAGATTGCGTACAGATGGTGATCGTTCTCCTCGCCGCTTTCCACGGCCAGAGGTGTCCAGGTGGCCCCGCCATCGGCGGTCTGCAGCGCGGTGCCGAATAGCCCCACCGCCAGGCCATGCTGCGCGTCCTTGAAGTAGATCGAGAACAGCGGTTTGTCGCTGGACAGATCCTCATGCTGCAGCGTCCAGGTTTCGCCGCCATCCTGCGTATGCAGCACCACGCCGTCGTGGCCGGCCGCCCAGCCCTGCCGGTCGTCGATGAAATACAGGCTGGTCAGAAGGGCCTGCGTCGGCACGGCCCCGGCCTGCCGGAAGGTCTTGCCCTCGTCGTCGGACAGCAGGATCACGCCGTGTTCACCCACGGCGACCACCCGCTTGCCGGCGCGCGCCGCCGCCAGCAGGGGCGCATGGGCCGCATCGGCGACGGGCGTTGCGGGCATCTGTGCACTGCCATTGCTTGCGGTCGCCTGCACTGCCGTCGTTGCCGCCGCACCGGAAGCGGGTGAACCGGCCCCTTGATGCGCCGCGTGTTCGAACCACAGTCCGGCGCCGATGGAAATCCCGGCCAGAACCGCAAAGGCTTCCAGCAGGCCCAGCTTCAGGGACAAGTTCGGCTTAGTCATGGGCCAGCCCCGGCATGTGCACCGGCCCCTTGCGCGGGAACAGTCTCTCGAGGACGACGGCGAAGGCGGGCAGGGCGGTGATCGCCATCACCATGTTGACCATGAACATGAAGGCCAGCAGCTTGCCCATGTCGGCCTGGAACTTCAGCGCCGAGAAACTCCAGGTAGCCACGCCGATCGACAGGGTGATGGCGGTAAACACGGTGGCGACGCCGGTTTCCTTCAAGGCGTGCTCGAACGAGTCGACGATGTTCTCGCCCCGCGCCATGTGCAGTTGCAGGCGGTTGTAGATGTAGAAGGCATAGTCCACGCCGACGCCCACCGACAGCACCATCACCGGCAGGGTGGCCACGGTCAGGCCGATGTCGAGCAGCTTCATGAAGGCGTAGCCGATATAGGTGGCCACCGCCAGCGGCAGGCAGCAGGCCAGCATGGCGCGCCAGTCGCGGTAGGCCAGGAACACCAGCGCCATGATGGTGGCAAAGACGTAGAGCAGCATCGGCAGCTCTTCGCTGGCCAGCACCTCGTTGGTGGCGGCTTCCACCCCAGCATTGCCGCTGGCCAGGCGGAATTTCACCGCCGCCGTCTGATGGATGGCGCGGAACTGCTTCACCGCCGCCACCACGCCCTGAATGGTGGTGGCCTTGTGATCACTCAGGTACAGGTTCACCGCCATCCATTTGCAGCCCTTGCCGGTGATGGCGGCCGCTTCGTGCGCCTGGGCGATGTTGTAGCTCAAGGTATGGCTGTCGCGGGGAATCGTGCCCATCTTCGGCTGGCCTTCATTGAGGCCCGCGTTGTAGAGCTTGGTCAGCGAGGCCACCGATTCGGCCGAGATCACGCCCGGCACGTTGCGCATCTCCCAGCTGAATTCGTCCACCTGCTTGAGCAGCTCGACGTTACCGCAGGATTCCTCCGGCGCCTCCACCACTACGGTGAGCCAGTCCAGGCCCACGTCGAATTTCTCGGCGATGGAACGCGAATCGACGTTGTAGCGCGAATCGGCGCGCAACTCGGTCGAACCGGGCTGCAGGCTGCCGATGACCCGGCCCCGCGACAAGGTCACAGCGGAAACGAAGATCAGCAGCGTCAGGCCGCACATGATCCAGGCATTGCGCGGCTCGGCGATTTTGGCGATGCGCGACATGAGATTGCCCCGGCTTTCGCGCCGCTGCTGCGACAGGCGGCTCCACTCTGGGGTGATCTTCGAGTAGGAAGCGGCCAGCGGCAGCATGACCAGGTTGCTCATCACCTTGTAGGCGATGCCAATCGAGGCCACCATGGCCAGTTCGCGGATCATCGGGATCGGCACCAGCACCATGGTGATGAAGCTGACCAGGGTGGTGGCCAGGGCCAGCACGCCGGGAATGAGCAGGCCGCTGAAGCTGCGCCGCGCTGCCGTATACATGTCGGCGCCGCCGGCGACTTCGCGCACCATGAAGTTGATCTGCTGTACGCCGTGCGACACGCCGATGGCGAAGATCAGGAACGGCACCAGGATGGCCAGCGGGTCCAGGCCCAGGCCGAGCAGGTGCACCGTGCCGAACTGCCAGATCAGTGTGGTCATCGAGCAGATGATCTTCTGGAAGGTCAGGGTCCAGGAGCGGCAGTACCAGTACACCGCCAGGATGGTCAGCACCAGGGCGATGCCGCAGAACACGAGCACGCCCTGGGCGCCGTCGGCGATGTCCGACACTTCCTTGGCGAAGCCGATGATCTGGATTTCGACGTCCTTGTCTTCGAACTTCTGGCGGATCTGCGTTTCCAGCGAATGGCCGAAGGCGATGTAGTCCAGCGGCTCGCCGGTATGCGGGTCCGGGTCCATCACTTCCGCCGCGATCAGCGCGCCGGAACCGTCCTTGGCCACCAGCTTGCCGATAAAGTCGCCCTTGACCACGCGGTCGCGGATCTGGCCGATGACTTCCGGGGTGAGCGCGTCCGGTGTGGTGGTGCCGGGAATCAGCAGGTCGGAGGTGAAGCCGTCCTCGGTGATCTGGGTGACGAAGATGTTGGGGGTCCACAGCGAGGTGACGCTGCCGCGGTTGATGCCGGGCAGGAAGGTGACCGCCTGGGTGACATCGAACAGGCTTTTCAGCGCCGCCGCGTTCCATACATCGCCGTGGCGCGGATGCACCACCACGGCGATGCCGTTGGCGTCATGCAGCTGGCCGCGGTAATCGTCGAAGGTCTTGATGTACTCGTGGCCCGAGGGCAGCAGCTTGTCGAAGCCGGCGGAGATGCGCAGCTTCGAGGCTTCCCAGCCCATCAGCACCGTCAGCACGGCGAACACCGCCAGCACCGCGCCGCGGTGGCCGAACAGAAAATCTTCCAGCCGGCGGACCAGCGCAGTCAACATGAATCCGAAACCTCAGAAATTGTAGGCGACGGTGAAGCTGAGATAGTCGCGGTCACTGGTCTGGTTGGGCGTGCCGCCGCCGAAGAACCAGCTGTAGGCCAGCGCCGCGGTGACGATGTTGTGCCGGTTGAAGTTGAGCGTGAAGGTGGCCGACTTGACGTTGGACTGCCAGGGCAGGGCGTTCGGGGTGTTGCCGATCACGCCTTGCGACCAGTCGATCTGCGGCAGCCAGTCGAAGCCCAGGTTCATTACGTTGGCGTAGGTGACCTGGCTTTCCAGCGAGTAGCCGGCGGAGAACTTGTTGGGCAGGGCATAGGCCGGCAGCGACCAGGGCACGCCGCCGAGGCGATCCAGGCCGGGGTAGTCGGTGGCGCCGAGTTCGCCGAGGAAGTAGCCCTCGTTGGCGCCCAGGGTACGCAGCACCCAGCCGCCGAAGCCCTCGGTCGGCGAGAAGATCTGCAGTGCCGACTGCTGCAGCTGGAACTTGGAGCGATCGACCCAGCCGCGGCAATACTTGCCCGCCGCTTCGCCGCCGCCGTTGACGCAGGCGTAGGGCGCGCTGTTGGCGATGCTGCCGCTGGGCACCGAGGTATCGATGGCCACGGCGTCGTTCGGGCGCCACGACAGCTCGCCGCCCAGGGCCCAGTCTCCGGCATTGGTGTTGTACGACACGCCGTACAGGTTGATGCCGCTGGGATATTCGATCTTGTAGCCGGCGGAGACCGGGTTGTCGGTCGCGTAGGCGCTGTTGACGGTATAGGTGATGAATGGAATCTTCGAGTTCAGGCGCTCGTAATAGAAGCCGAACGAGGCATCGACCCATTCCGGCCGGTAGCGGAACGACAGGCCGTACTGGCCGTGATTGCTGCCGCCATTGTCGCCCACCAGCGGAATAGCCGTGCCGGTGTTGAGGGCTGCGTCCACCAGCAAGGTGGCGGCCGCGGCCGAGAGTGGATTGCCGGGGATGGTGAAGCCCTTGATCAGGCGCGGGCCGACGAATTTGGGGTTTTCCATCTGTGCCGTGGTCAGCCCGGTCGTGCCGCTGTCGCCGACGGTGCCCGCCGGCGCCAGGCGGATCAGGCCGGCGGCCAGCAGGGCTGCGCCGGCCGGGTTCGCCTGCACGCCGGCGTTGACCACCGAGGTGGGAATGAAGATCGCCTGGGTATTGCCGCGTCCGGCCGGATCGGCGCTGGAGAAATAGGTGCCGGAAGGATCGAGCTGGAAGCCGTTCCAGTGCCACTGGTAATAGGCTTCGGTGCTGACATCCTTGAACAGGTCGCTGCTGAAGGAGATCATCGGCGCGGGCCGCAGGATTTCCTTGACCTGGGCGCCGGCGACGTGATCGCGGCGCACGTCGATGGCGTTGATCGAGTTGATGCCGCCGAGCACGAAGATGTCCTCGCCCCAGCTCATCACCTGGTAGCCGGCGCGGATGCGCGCGCTATGGTCGAACCACTCGAAATTCTTGTTGATGTAGGCGTCCAGCGGCTGCAGGTTGTAGACCGAGTAGCGCCGCGCCTCGGGCAGCAGCGGCGTGCGCTCGACCTGGCCGATGCGCCAGTCGTACAGTCCGGAAATGCGCCCGAAGAAGCTGAAGTCGTACGGCATTTTCAGCTGCAGTTCGCTGGTGTCCTTGACCACTTCGGAAACCAGGTCGTACTTGTTGTAGTTCTGGTCGCCGTTGTCGGCGTTGAGGAAGTAGGCGTCTTCGGACGCTTCCGGCAGTTGCGCCGTCAGCCTGGCACAGCCGCCGTTGTCCAGAGCGATCAGGCCGCAGGCCTGGCCCTGCATGCGCATCTGCATGCCATAGGACACGGTGGAGTCGAAGGCGCCCTTGAAGCCGCTGCCAAGATCGAACTGGAATGCCGACGCCGGCATCGTTGCGCCTGCGAGCGTTGCCGCGACCGCGCAAACAGCCAGCCCTTGCCGGAGAGCCTGTTTCTTACGTGCACCTGCAGCCTGCTGTTTCATCCCAACCCCCAGTCACAATCCAATGTACTGCCAGTTTTCCGGATCGGCGCCCGCATTGCGGGCTCGTTGTTGTCCCTGGGCCGATCACACTGTCTTGATGCCGCGCCCGCTTAGCGGGCGCCCTGTCTGCGCAGGTAGTCTTCGGTAAACATGTCGGTTTTCAAACGCCCTTGCTGGCCAGCCAGCCAATCGGTTTCCGGCTGGCCGATGGTGAAGATGTCGCCCCAGTAGCGGCCGGTAGGCAGGTCGTAGCTGACATAGTCCTGGCTGCTGTCGCAGGCGCCGATCTCCCAGATCGGGGTGACGCTGCCTTCCTGTACGCGCTGGATCTTGCCCTGCGCGTCGTACAGGTCCACAACGATGATGCCCCAGGTATCCTCGTCCAGATAGAACACGCGGTGCGGCGCGGAATGGCGCTGGCCGGGACGCACATCGGCTTCCACCTTCCACACGCGATGCAGCTCGTAGCGGCGTGCGTCCGGATTGAGGTGGTCGGGCAGGAACTCGGTCTTGTCGCTGAACTTCGTGCCGTCGCGCAGCGCATAGCTGTTGTAGGGGATGTATAGCTCCTGCTTGCCCACCAGTTTGTAGGTGTAGCGATCGAGCATGCCGTTGTACATCCAGGCCTGGTCGACGTAGTAGGTGTTTTCCAGCCCGATCAGCGGCGCGTCGTAAGCGTAGGTGGACAGACGCCGCACGCGGCGCTGGCCGGGGAAGTATTGCCAGCCCTCGTTCAGCTTTTGCAGGTAGTAGACGCCCGCATCCAGCGTGCCCGCCAGCGCCGGCGGCGTGATGGTCTCCTGGTAGAAGTAGAACTCCACACCGTTGGCGTCGGCGATGGTCTTGGTGTTCGGTGACTGGAACGGCACCAGATAGTCGGCGATGTAAGCGATCTTGGTGAAGTCAGAGCCGCCCCTGGAAGGCGACAGCATGGTGTAGTTCGGCTCGATGCGGCCCTGACCTTCGTAGCGCAGCTTGTGGTTCCACATTGCTTCGACGCCGCTGCCCGGGATCGGGAAGGGGAAGCCGGAGCCGGTAGCGGAAGCAAGCCCGAAGCCATCGCCGGCGATGGCGGCGATCTTGGCGTTTTCCTTGCTGCGCTGGTAGACGATATCCGGGTAGCCGCAGGAGCGGTGCGTCGGATAGATGTCCATGCGATAGCCCTTGATGGTCTTGAGCAACTCCATCTGGCCGGCTGTCAGCTTGCTCTTGTACTGGTCGGCGTTGGCGGCGGTGATGGAGAGCAGGGGTTTCTCCGCGGCGTAGGGGTCGGGCCGCACCTGTCCGATCTTCCAGCCCGCCGGCGCTTTCATGTCGCCGCCGGTCCAGGCGGGAATGCTGCCGTCCTTGTTGCCCGCCTTCTCGGCGCCGACCGGAGTCAGATCCTGTCCCAGCCGCGCGATCTGCGCGTCCGACGCCGCCATGGCGGCGCCGCTGAGAAGAGCGGCTGCGGCCGCGGCGAGCAACTGACCGGGCTTGTAACGAGTGATGGGCATCTTCAACTCCATATTGCTATGCGCGCTGCACGCACACTGTTGCACGACTTGGATGGTTCAAACTATCCCTGATCGCCTGCCGGCCATCTTGACATCTGACGCCATGCGCGCCGCCCGTGCAGTGCACGGGCGGCAAGCGCCCGCATTCAGGCGATGCCATAGCTCGCCATCAGCAGGTACTCGAACACTTTCTGCGGCAGGATTTTCCTGAGCAGGCCCACCGAGAGCGTCTGCAAAAAGCCGCCCACCTTGTAGCGCGGCCGCGGCGAGCGGGTGTTGATGATGCGCTCCAGCAGCCGGGCCACCGCCAGCGGGTCGGCGCCATGGGTTTCATCGCGCTCCATCACCGCCAGGGCCTTGCCGAAGCGTTCGGAGTAGGCGCCGTCGCGTTGCGCCGCCAATACCTTGCGCCGCTGCGCGGTGAAGCCGGTGCGAAAGTCACCCGGCTCGATCAGGGCCACCCGCACCCCGAAGGGGCGTACTTCCATGCGCAGGACTTCGGTCATGCCCTCCACTGCGAACTTGCTGGCGCTGTACAGCCCCTGGAACGGCAGGCCGACCAGTCCGCCGAGGGAACTGACGTTGACGATCAGGCCGGCGCCCTGCCGGCGCAGGATCGGCAGCGCGGCGCGGCAGACGCGCAGCACGCCGAAGAAATTGGTGTCGAGCTGTTGCCGCGCCTCCTCGATGCTGGTGTCCTCCACCGAGCCGGCGATGCCGTCGCCGGCATTGTTGAACACCACATCGAGCCGGCCTTCGCGCGCCAGGATCGATTGCAGGGCGTGCGCCACCGAATCTTCGGAGGTGACGTCCATGGCGATCAAATGAAAGGAGTCGGACGACGAATGGAGTGTCTGCGCCGCGCGGCGGCTGGTGCCATAAACGCGGTAGCCCCTGGCATGCAGATGCTCGGCGCAGATCTTGCCGATACCGGACGAGGCCCCGGTGATCAGAACCACGGGCGCCGTGTTCATGTTCACCGGCGTTGCTGTGGCGGCCTGGCTCCGCTCGAATTCCGCCGGAGTCTCCGCTGCTCCTCCCGCACGGGCCGACTCGTCCAGCGCGGGCGCCTGCACTCGAGTCCTCACAAGTGTCCCGTTCAAGTGCAGGCCACTTTGCGGAATTCGATGGGACTGACCCCGGCCCAGCGGCGGAAGGCACGGCTGAAGGCGCTCAACTCGGAATAGCCGAGCAGATAGCCGATCTCGGTCAGGGACAGGTGATCCTGCCGCAGGTAACGCTGCGACAGCTGGAAGCGCATGCGCTCCACCAGCTCGTTGAAGGTGGCGCCGCATTCACCCAGGCGCCGTTGCAGGGTGCGCTCGCTCAGGTCCATTGCCGCTGCCACTTTCTGGATGGAGACGCCGCCGGCGCGCAGGCCGCGCAGGATGTGCTGGCTGACGCCGGCCAGCAGATCGTCGCCGGGCGGGGTCTGCGCGGCCTGTGCTTCGGCCAGGTTTTGCAGTTGCAACAGGTTGGCGCCGTCGGTGCCGTTGATGCGCATGGCCAGCAGTTCGCGCGGCGCCACCAGGGCGTTGTAGGGCTGCGAGAAATACACGGGCGCACCGAAGATGCGGCGATGCTCGCTGCTGTCCCGCGGTTCCGGATGCTCGAAGTAGACCGCCGACGGCGTCCAGTTGCGGCAGCCGGTGGCGATGCGGGTGAAATTCATCATTTTTGCGATCGACAGTTCGGCATCCTGCCGGTAGTCGAGAATCCCGGCATCGCGGATGCAATAAGTGACGACCACGTTGCGGCCTTCGACGCGCAACTCCAGATTGGCCCCTTCCTGGTGCACAAAGAAATAGCGCGACACATTGGCGATGGCGCCGGCGATATCCGGCGCCTGCACGATGGCGTCGCGGAGCGGGCCGAAGCTGTCCGGTCCGTGGGAGTTGCCCAGGCGCAGGCCGATGGTGTCGTCGCCGGAGGCGCGCGCGGCCTCCTCCAGTAGCGCCACGAAATGGCGCACCGGCAGACGGCCTTCGGGCTCGGACAGCCATCTGATGTCCACGCCGATGCGGGCGCAGACCTGGCCCAGGCTGGCGCCGCGGCGCGCCAGCAGGGCATCGAGCCCGACCAGGGAGGCGCCGCGCATGGTGGCCTCGCGCAACGGGGCCTGGTTTGTGGCTTGCAGCATGACTCCTCCTTCGCACCGCGAAACATCCGCGGCCGTGATCCCTTGAAAGGGATTTCTCTAAGCATTTACTATGCCGACTGGACGGTAAAGTAATTCAAGCGGTTGCGGCTGTCACTATTCGGTATATTTCTGCCTAATGGCCTCCATGGTCGAGCGGATCGGGAGGTGCATCCGCAACCGGCCGGCATGGAGCGTGTCGCTGTCGTCAGCTGTCAAGCGTGGCGACTTGCACAATGGTTAGATGGCGCCATGAAATGCGTGAACGGCAGGGTGGCGTGAGCGACGATATGCGCGGCGTCCGGGCGAGGCGGGCCGAGGTCGGCGCTGGCACGGCCTTTGCCGACCAGCCGGTACATAATTCAAGCAAGATCAGCGGTGGCTCGATGCCGAAAACTCCGAAAGCCCCCAAGCCGGTAAAGACGCCGGTGAAGACCAGGGGCCGCCCCAATTCGCGCGAGGCGATGCTCGACGCGGCGCAGGACGTGGTGCTGGAAGGCGGCGCCGGCAAGCTGACGCTGGACGCGGTGGCCCGGCGCGCCGGAGTCAGCAAGGGCGGGGTGATGTACAACTTCCCGACCAAGGAAGCCCTGCTCAAGGCGATGGTGGAGCGCGTGGTCGAACACAACCGCCACGCCCATGCCCAGGTCACCGCCAGCCTGCCGGACCGGCCGGGCCGCAGCCTCAAGGCCTATGTGATGAATTCGGTGCAGGCGCTGGACGTGGACGACCGCGTCAGCGGCGCCCTGCTGGCGGCGCTCAACAGCGATCGCGCCCTGCTGGCCCCGGTGGCGGAGTACTTCCACGGCCGCTTCGCCAAGCTGGTGCAGGACGTGCCGTTCGAGCAGGCCGCCCTGGTCTATCTGGCGACCGAGGGTCTGTGGATGCAGGAGTTGTTGCAGCTGTCCCCGTTCACCGCAAAGCAGCGCGCGCAAATGGTGCGCGCGCTGGTGCGCATGGCCGAGCCAGGTCAGCTCGCGGCGGCTGAGGCCGCGGCCGATGCCGGCAAGCCCGCGCCGCATGGCAAGGCAACTTCAAAAAAGGGAAAGTCATGACCGGTTTCATCTCCGCTTCACGCGCCGCCCTGTGCGGCACCCTGCTCCTGCTGGCAGCCTGCGGCAGCGGCCAGGACGGCAAGCCGGCCGCCGCCACCGCCTCCGCGGCGCCGCCGCCTGCCGCCAGCCCGGCGATCCAGAAGATCTACGCCACCACCTGCAGCAACTGCCACGGCAGGCCGGGCACCGGCGCGCCGCAGACCGGCGACATCCAGGCCTGGGCGCCGCGGATGGCGCAGGGCAGGGAGATCGTGCTCAACCACATCATCAATGGCTACAAGGGCATGCCGCCGATGGGCATGTGCATGCAGTGCTCGGAAGACGACTTCGTCGCCGTCGCCGAGTACATGTCCGGTGCCAAGCTTCAGTAAGGCTATAGAACATGGATCTGACACGCAGAGAAGTGATGAAACACGCCGGCGCCCTGGGCCTGCTCGGCGCCGGCGGCGGTCTGGCCGGGCTGGCACGCGCCGCGTCCGAGCGCATCATCGCCTGGCACAACTGGTCCGGCGGCCAGGCGTGCATTCCGGCGGTGCGCGTCGCGCCGGAAGACGAGGCGGCGCTGGCCGAAGTGGTGCGCGGCACCAAGGGGGCGATCCGCGCCGTGGGCTCTGGCCATTCGTTCAGCGCCCTGGTGCCCACCGACGGCACCCTGCTGTCGCTGAGCAACATGACCGGCATCATCAGTTCCGACGCCCAGACCCTGCAATCGGAATTCTGGGGCGGCACTCGCGTCGCCGACATGGGCGAGCCCCTGCTCAAGGCCGGCCTGGCCATGCTCAACATGGCCGACATCGACTACCAGACCATTGCCGGCGCCATCAGCACCTCCACCCACGGTACCGGGCCCAAGTTCGGCTCCTATTCCAGCACCGTGGTGGGCTTGCGCCTGGTTACGGCCGCCGGCGATATCATCGACTGCGACGCCAATAATCACCCGGAAATCTTCCACGTCGCCCGCACCTCGCTCGGCGCCCTCGGCATCATCACCCGCGTGCGCTTGCAGAACCGCAAGGCGTTCCGCCTGCACGAGAAGATCTGGGTGCAGAACACCGAGGAACTGCTGGAGGACATGCCCAAGCTGATCGCGGAGAACGATCACTTCGAGATCAACCCGATCCTGCATTCCGATGTGGCGCTGGCCACCGCCACCAACGAGACCACCGATCCGCACAGCAAGCCCAACCCGGGCGGCGGCGACGGCGACGGCGTCTCCGCGCTGATGGCGATCAATACCTATGCCCGCAACCATCCCCAAGTGCAGGCGGCGCTGCTGGACACCTTCGTCAAGCGCATCATTTCCTCGGACGTGGTGGACGATTCCTTCCGCGTCTTCGCCCATGTGCGCGACCAGCGCTTCAATGAAATGGAATACGAGCTGCCGGCGGAGGCCGGGCCGGCCTGTGTGCGCGAAATCATCAAGACGGTGCGCGAGCAGAATCTCAACAGCTTCTTCCCGCTGGAGTACCGCTATGTCAAGGGCGACGATATTCCGCTGAGCATGTTCAATGGCCGCGATACCTGCGCCATCTCCGTGCATCAGGACTATCGCCTGGACTATCACAACTTCTTCGCGCAGATCGAGCCGATCTTCTGGAAGTACGAGGGCCGTCCGCATTGGGGCAAGCTGCACAACCTCAACCACAACCAGTTCTCCAAACTGTATCCGCACTGGCAGGACTTCCTCGACGTGCGCGCCGCGCTCGACCCGGGCGGCAAATTCCTCAACGGACATCTGCGCTCCGTCTTCGGCGTCACCTGTTAAGAGCGTGTAAGGAACCAACGATGAAACGCAGAAACTTCCTCCTTGGCGCCGGCGCCGCGGTGATCGGCGGCGGCCTGCTGGCCCGTCCGGGCGATCATGGCGCGCCTTACGATGCCTATTTCAGCGCCCTCAACCAGGAGCTGAAGAAGAACGGGCCGATGCGGCCCTGCCTGGTTATCGACCTCGATCGCATGGACCGCAATCTCGACCTGGTGACCGCCACGCTCAAGGGCGCCGGCAAGAACTACCGCATCGTTGAGAAATCGCTACCCTCGCCCAAGCTGATCGACTACATCAGCAAGCGCTCCGGCTCGCGCCGCCTGATGTCGTTCCACCAGCCTTTCCTCAACGACGATGCGGTCTTGTTCCCCGATGCCGACCTGCTGCTGGGCAAGCCGCTGCCGGTGCGCTCGGCGGAGCTGTTCTACAAGAATCACAAGGGCCCCTTCGACCCGTCGCGCCAGCTGCAGTGGCTGAACGACACGCCGGAGCGGGTGCAGG
This sequence comes from Nevskia soli, assembly GCA_026224805.1. Classification (GTDB taxonomy): domain Bacteria; phylum Pseudomonadota; class Gammaproteobacteria; order Nevskiales; family Nevskiaceae; genus Nevskia; species Nevskia soli_A. The sequence continues at coordinate 39,518 of JAMFRN010000017.1, read as the reverse complement.
AATACCTGGAACTGGCGCGCGGCCTCGGCACGCGCCTGCGCATCAACATCGAGCTCGACGTCGGCCTGCACCGCGGCGGCGTCAGCAACAATGCCATGCTGGGGCAGATGCTGGACCTGATCGCCGCCAACCCGCAGCAGTTGGAGTTCGCCGGCTTCATGGGTTACGACGCCCACGTTGGCTTCGGCGTGCCGCCGATCCTCGGCACGCCCCAGGAATTGCTCGCCAAGGCCATGGGGGAGTACCAGGGCTACGTCGATTTCGTCCGCAGCCAGTATCCCAGGCTGTGGCGCGACGACCTGACCCTCAACGCCGGCGGCAGCCCCAGCTACCCGCTGCACGACCAGGAAAAAACCAGCAGCGAGATCAGCACCGGCACCGCCCTGCTCAAGCCGACCCACTACGACATCGCGACCCTGACCAAGCATGTGCCGGCGGTGTTCATCGCCACGCCGGTGATCAAGGCGGTCGGCCCGATCGAGATTCCGGCGCTGGACGGGAAGTCCAGGATTGTCTCCTGGTGGGATGTCAATCAACGCGACCTGTATTACATCTATGGCGGTTTCTGGCGGGCGGAGTACGAATCGCCCAAAGGCTTGCAGTTCAACCCGATACTCGGCGTCAGCGCCAATCAGGAAAATGTCAGCGGTTCGCCGGCTACGGGCTTGAAAGTGAACGACCAGGTCTTCATGCGTCCGGAGATCGTCGAAGGCGTGCTGCTGCAGTTCGGCGATCTGGTGGCGATGCGCGGCGGCAAGATCGTCGACTACTGGCCGCCGCTGAGCGCCTGATCAGGCCCGGCCGGGTCGCTCAGCCGTATTTCTGTTCCACCTTGGCCACTTCCTCAAGGTACTTGCGCATCGCATCCTCGGCCGACAGGCCCTTGGCCATGGCCCAGGCGTCGTATTTGTAGCGGGCGACGATATCGAGCATGCCGGGGCGCTTGCCCTGCACGTCGCCGTCGATGGCCTGGCGGTACAGCGCGTACATCTTCAGCTTCAGCTCGTTGGAGGGCTTGAACGGGCCGTCCGCCGGGGCCGTACGCACTTTTTCCACGGCCTGCTCGAAACGCTGCTTCAGATCGCCCTGCGGCGCCGCTGCGGTCCGCGGCGCTGCGGCCGCAATGGTGGGTGCCGGCGCGGGCGCGACCAGCGCCGCTTCCTGGACTTCCTGCAGGAACTGGCTGATTTGCGGCCACAAACGGTCGGGGCGGGTGCGCAGCTCCAGGATGTGCCGGGCTTCGAGCAGGCGCGCGTTGGGCAGTTGCTCGCTCAGCACATGGGCGTCGCGGAACTCATGCAGCTTGTCGCGCGTATGGCCGATCACCAAGGCCGGCATGTTCATGTTCAGACGCTGCCGCTCGGACGGCACGATCGGCCCGACCAGCACGCCGTGCAGGATCGCCGCCACCACCGGCGGGTCCAGCGACAGCGTGTTCATGATGCTCGCCAGCCACTCGCGCTTGAGTTCACGCGGGCGCGGCAGCTTGCGCATCATGCGGGTGAGCGGTACATACCCCGCTCGCAGGAAGCGCGCCGCCACCAGCATCGGCGACAGCATCACCGCCGCCCAGGGCGCCGACCATTCCATCACCGGCATTTCCAGGAACAGCCCGGCCACCCGCTGCGGCGCCTTCGCCGCGACATGCAGCGAGACGATGCAGCCCAGCGAGACGCCGCCGACCATGGCCTGTTCGATGCCGAGGTGATCGAGCAGCCCGATCACCTGGTCGGCATAGAAGTCGGCGCGGTGGTCCTTGGGATCGCTGCTCTTGTCGCTGCGGCCGTGGCCGAGCAGGTCGAGCAGGATCACCCGGTAGCCTTCCACCGCGAAACGCGTCGCCAGTTCGCGGTTGATGTGCGCATCGAGCAGGATGCCGTGTAGCAGCACGAAGGGCATCCCTTCGCCGACCGTTTCATAGGCCAGGCGATGGCCGTCATAGACGAAGTCGTGCTGCTCGAACAGCGAAGCTGATGCATTCATGCTGGCTCCCCCGATGATCTTATGCCGGGGATTATCCCGTAAATCTCGCCCTTCGGGATTACCTTTCGACGATGGCCACCACGCCCATTCCACCCGCCGCGCAAATCGAAATCAGGCCGCGGCCCCCCTTGTTCTCATCGATGATCTTGGCCAGCGTGGCCAGGATACGTCCACCGGTGGCGGCGAAGGGGTGGCCGGAAGCCAGGCTACCGCCCTTGACGTTGAGCTTGCTGCGGTCGATCGAGCCCAGCGGCTTGTCCAGGCCCAGGCGCTCCTTGCAGAACTTCGGGTCTTCCCATGCCTTGAGGGTGCACAGCACCTGCGCGGCGAAGGCCTCGTGGATCTCGTAGAAGTCGAAATCCTGCAGGGTCAGGCCGGCGCGCTGCAGCATGCGCGACACGGCGTAGGCGGGAGCCATCAGCAGGCCTTCCTTCTTGCCGACGAAATCGACGGCGGAGGTTTCGCTGTGCGTCAGGTAGGCCAGCGGCTTGAGGCCGTGCTGCTTGGCCCACTCCTCGGAGGCGAGCAGCACCGCCGAGGCGCCGTCGGTCAGCGGCGTGCTGTTGCCGGCGCTGAGGGTGCCGCCCTTGCGGTCGAAGGCCGGGCCGAGCGAGGCCAGCTTTTCGATGGAGATGTCCGGGCGCAGGTTGTTATCGCGCTTGAGACCGCCGAACTCCACCAGCAGGTCGTCGTAGAAGCCGGCGTCGTAAGCAGCCGCGGCCTTCTTGTGCGATTCATAGGCCAGCTGGTCCTGGTCCTCGCGGGCGATGTGCCATTCCTTCGCCATCAGCTCGCAGTGCTGGCCCATCGACAGGCGCGTGCGCGGCTCGCCGTTGGTGGGGATCGCCGGCACCAGCATGGAGGGGCGGATCCGGGCAATGGCGGCCAGCTTCTGGCCGCTGGTCTTGGCGCGGTTGGCGTCGAGCAGGATCTTGCGCAGCTTGTCGTTCAGGGCGATCGGCGCATCGGAAGCGGTATCGACGCCGCCGGCGATGCCGGACTCGATCTGCCCCAGGGCGATCTTGTTGCCGACCAGGATGGCGGTTTCCAGGCCGGTGCCGCAGGCCTGCTGTACGTCATAAGCCGGGGTTTCCGGCGCCAGGCCGGAGGACAGCACGCATTCGCGGGTCAGGTTGAAATCGCGCGAGTGCTTCAGCACCGCGCCGGCGGCGACTTCGCCGAGGCGCTCGCCGTGCAGTTGGTACTTGTCCACCACGCCGCGCAGCGCGGCGATGAGCATGTCCTGGTTGGACTTGTGGGAATAGGCCGAGTTGGAGCGGCTGAAGGGGATGCGCGCGCCGCCGAGAATGGCGACCTTGCGGACGGTCTGTGTCATGGTGATTTCCTGCGAGCTTCAGTGGTGATCGTGGTCTTTTAATCCCCTCTCCCCATGCAATGGGGAGAGGATCAGGGTGAGGGGCGCGCCGTTACGCGCCGAGCCAGTTCTGCCCGCAGACACGCAGCGTGGCGCCATTGACGCCGCCGGACAACGGCGCCGCGCCGAGGAAGGTCACCGCCTCGGCGATGTCTTCCGGCAAGCCGCCCTGCAGCAGCGCGCTCATGCGGCGGCCGAAGAAGCGGTTAGCGGCGGGGATGGAGGCGGTCATCTGCGTTTCGATGAAGCCGGGCGCCACGGCATTGATGGCCATGCCGCGTTTGGCCAGCTCGGGCGCCAGCGCGGCGACATAGCTGATCACGCCGGACTTGGTGGCGGCGTAGTTGGTCTGACCGGCATTGCCGGCGATGCCGCCGATCGAGGCGATGCACACCAGGCGCGCCTGCGGCTTGAAGTTGCCGGACAGCAGGTGGTCGTTGATACGCACGATGGCGTCGAGATTGATGCCCAGCACCATGTCCCAATAGTGCTCCGGCATCTTGCGCAGCAGCTTGTCGCGGGTCACGCCGGCGTTGTGCACCAGCAGGTCGAGCTTGCCGGCCGCTTCGCCGATGCGCTCGCCGGCGTCGGCCGCGGTGACGTCGAGCAGCACCGCGCGCCCGCCGATCGGGTGCAGGGTGGCATTGAGGGCTTCTTCCTCCTGCGGCCGATCGACGCCGATCACCTGGGCGCCTTCGCGCGCCAGGGTCTGGGCGATGGCGGCGCCGATGCCGCGCGCCGCGCCGGTGACCAGCGCCGTCTTGCCGCTCAGCGGCTGGCTGAAATCGCCGGGCTTGAGGCTCTTGGCCGCCGGAATCAGCGGCAGCACCTGGCCGGTGACATAGGCGGCGTGGCCGCTGAGCAGGAAGCGCAGGGCGCCGTCGAGCCAGGGCTCGGCGCCGTCCGCCACGGTGACCAGGTTGGCGGTGGCGCCCTTGCGGCCGATCTCCTTGGCCAGGCTCTTGACGAAGCCGGAGAGTGCGCCGGCCGCCGCCGCTTCCGCGGCGCTTTCGCAACTGGAGACGGCGCGGCCGAGCACCACGATGTGCGCGCCGGAGGGTAAGCCTTCCAGGTTCTGGTGAAAAAAGGCATACAGGTCTTTCAGCTCGGCCGGGCCGCTGGCGCCGGTGGCATCGAACACCAGCAGCGGTGCCGCGCCCTCGGCCAGGGTGGCGCCCGCGCCGCGCAGTGCCGCCTCAACACCGCTGCGATAGCGCGCCTGCGCCACGCCGCCGACGATGACGCCCTTGCCGGCCAGCGGCTGCGCGTTGTAGGCCTGCGGCTCGCGCGTCAGACGCGGCGGCCCCGGCAGGTTCAGCGCGGAGAAGAACTGGCGGCCCAGCGAGGATTGCGCCAGGTCCAGGTAACGGTCGCTCATGTGTACTTGCCCTGAATTGATCGATGGCTATAGTGGATCGCTGCGGCCGGGGGCGGCGGCAACGACGCGCAAGCTTTGCCGTTGCGACAACCCGCCGCCATGGCTGCGCGGCCAATCGATCCTGTCGAACTCGCCAGTGCTGCATTGCGGCAATCGGCTTCGAAGCGTCGCCCCGGGCAGCGGCATTGCGGCAACATAGGCGCCTTTCGCCGACCACCCACGCACGCCCTACCGAATTGCCCCAACCATGGTGATGATGCTCAGATTCGTCCGCGTCTGGTGGATTTCGCGCATGCGCCCGCGCATCGCCGCGGACGCCGCCAGCCGCTTTTCCATGCGCGTTTGGCCCAATGACCTGGACTTCAACGTCCACATGAACAACGGCCGCTACTTCTCCGCTGCCGACCTCGGCCGGCTCGACTGGTGGGTGCGCAGCGGCCTCTGGCACAAGACCCTGGCGCGCGGCTGGCGGCCGATGGCGGGCGATGCCAATGCCCGTTTCAGCCGCCAGCTACAGCCCTTCCAGAAATACGAGCTGCAGACCCGCATGGTCGGCTGGAACAGTAAGTGGCTGTTCGCCGAGCATCGTTTCCTGGTCGGTGAGCGCGTTCACGCGGTGATCGTGGTGCGCTACCTGTTCATGGCGCGCGACGGCACCCGCCCCACGCCGGCGGAGATCATGGCCCTGATCGGCTGGAACCAGCCTTCGCCGCCGCTGCCGGAATTCGTCGAGCTCTGGCATCGCGGGCAGGACAGCCTCAGCGCGGAGTTGAGGGCGGGGCGGTAGAGGCGTTCTCGAGGCCGATCGGTATAAGAGACCTTCTCATCTTGAGGCGACAGAAGGGCTGTAGGATGCAATGAGCGTCTTTTGCGAATTGCATCGTTGGCATCTGGGCTATCGATGCAATTTATTTCATTCATTCAATCCAAACCACTTCGCGCACAAGCACCATGACCCACTCCTCCCGGACCATACTGATCGTCGACACCGAGCTTGAGGGCCATCATGTGCTCTGGCTCACCATGGTTGCCGAAGCATTGCGCGAACTGGGCTGCACGATTGTGATGCTGGTTCATCCCAACCAGGTGGAGGTGGCCCGCCGCATGCAGGAACTGGCGCCCGGACTGCCCTCTGCGATCACCCTGATCGGCTCGACGCTGCGGAAACGCGCGGGACTGGCTCAATACTGGAAGCAGATCCTCGCCCTATTCGAGGCGCATCGCTGCACGGATCTCATCCTCAATAATTTCGACACCATCGCATCCAGCCAATTCCGGCTGGCTTGCCTGGGATTCCGTCCCCCACAGCCATTGAAAGGCAAGATCTCGGTGATTTACCACCGCCCACGCCCCCTAGATGCCGGGCAGCGCGGATTCGGCAATGCCTGGAAGCGTCTTGGATGGCGGAGCTTGGGAAAAGAGAACTGGTTCAGGCATATCTGGCTGCTGGATCAGTACCTGGTCGAGGAGTTGCAGCAGCAAGGCGTTCACCATTGCAGTTTCATCCCGGATCCCTGCCGCATCGCGGAGTCTTCAAGTCAACCGCCGGAAATATCAGCGCTGGATGCTTCGCGAATCTACCTGCTGCAATACGGTGTCGGCGATGAGCGCAAAGGCAGCGCGCTGTTGCTCCAGGCGCTGCAGCAAGCCACGGATGAACGGCTGCACCTGTGGATCGCAGGCAAGCAGAAGACCCCGGAAGTCCGCAAGCTCGCATCTGAACTGGTCGCGCAAGGCAAGGCGACCCTCCTCGATCGCTACATCCTGGACTCGGAGGAGCGCTGGCTGTTTGAGCATTGCACCTGGGTCATGCTGCCTTATCTGTCTCATTACGGGTCATCGAACCTGCTTTCAAAAGCAGCGCACTTCGAAAAGCCGGTCATCGCCAGTGACTTTCATCTGATCGGCAAAAACGTCGTCAACAACCGCCTGGGGCTGGTCTTCAAGGACCGGGATGCAGGCAGCCTCACCGAGGTGTTGAATCAGGCGCCTGGCCGCACCGCCGATATTTCGCGTGACGCCCTGCGCCAATTCGGCGACCGGTCTTCGCTCCTGAATTTCAGGAGGGCAATCGCCCAAGTCTGGCGAGAATCTGCGGCATGAATGGCTCCACGCGTGTAAACGCAATCGCGAGTTGAATCATCCAAGCGGGTGTCCTTTATCACTATTCGGCCCTGGCGGGCCGTTTCAGGCTCAAAGACTTTGCACGCCGCGCCCCCTGGGCCGGTTCACCCGTGAGGATCCTGGCATGCGCAAATTCGTACTGGTCTGTGCGGTTTTGGCTTTCGCAGGAGCAGCTTCGCTCTCCACCCTGGCCATGGCGGCCGGCGCGCCGGCCGTTCCGGAGGCGATTGCCGCGGCGGTAGCCGATGCCTCGCGGCCCGCCGAGGACAGCGCGCGGGACGCCGATCGCAAGCCGGCCGAAACCCTCGCCTTCGCCGGTGTGAAACCCGGGGACAAGGTGGCCGACTATGCCGCGGGCGGCGGCTACTTCACCCGCCTGTTCGCCGACGTGGTCGGGCCGAGTGGCCACGTCTACGCCATGGTGCCTGGCAGCCTGTTCGTCTACCCGAATATCGTCAAGGGAACCGCCGAAATGTCGGCCTTCGCCAGCACCCACCCGAATGTCACGGTGAGCGTGGCGTCCGCGCTGGAAACGGTGAGGTACCCGGACCAGCTCGACCTGTTCTGGATCTCCCAGAACTACCATGATCTGCACGACAGTTTCATGGGCCCGGTCGATATGGCCGCGTTCAACCGGGCAGTTTATGCGGCGCTCAAGCCGGGCGGGGTCTATCTGGTGCTGGACCACGCCGCCGCCAAGGGCGCGCCCGCGGACGTCACCGAGACCCTGCACCGCATCGAGCCCGCGACGGTGCGCCGCGAGGTGGAGGCGGCGGGCTTCAAGTTCGAGAGTGAAAGCGCCATCCTGGCCAATCCAGCCGACCCGCATACCGCCACGGTATTCGACAAGTCGATCCGCGGACATACCGACCAGTTCATCTTCAAGTTCCGCAAGCCGAAGGCCTGAGGGCTGGCGGTTACAAGGGCCACGCTGAGCACACGGCCGAAATGTTACCGATCCGCCTCGAAGGGCTATTCTTCCGGCAATTCGGCCAGCAGGCGTTCTAGCGCCCGGGTGAGATCAAGCGCTTTGACCGCCGCGGCCTCATAGACGATTTTGTGGTTCAGAACGGCGTATCCATGGGCGAGTACGTTGCGGAATGCGACGATGAGGTCGCCATCCGCAATGCGCTTGAAAAGCTCGGCGTCGAGCTTGCGCTACTGGCTCAGCGCGTCACCAGCGATTTCTAGTTGGCGCTCAACCGCGGATTGGCAGTAGTCGTCCGCCAAATAGGCGTCGAGCGAACGATCCTGAAGATAGCGTGGAAGCTTCCGCAACGCGACTAGTGCAAGCTCCAGATAAACATCAGGCCGCCGCTGCATAAACGGGCACCCTGGTGCGTTCGATGATGCGTTTGAGACGGGTGTCTTCCATGGCGCCCAGTTCGATCACGTCCACCGGACGCTTCAGCAGCGCTTCCATCGTCGCCTTGAAATCGACGTATCGGCGCAGAGCCCCTTCCGCCGCTTGCGAAGCGAATTCGGCCACCACATCCACGTCGCTCCCAGCGGGATCAAAGTCCTCGCGCAGAATCGAACCGAAGACATCCAGGCGCCGCACCCCATACTGCCTGCATAGGGCGGCGATCTGCTCCCGGTGTTGTTCGATTAGCGGATGCACGGCATATCTCCAGCATTCAGTTTACCGGGGATTCGCCTTCGGCAGTGTGCCAGCTCCGATCCGCCAGCACCACGGTTGACCGTGACCACGTCGCCGGCACCAGCCTCGACCTGCCCGAGCCTACACGGTTTGGAAAATTAAATCGGGCAAGCCCACGCCGATCTTTGTGCCCGATCTGGAAAAGGCTGTTGTTGAATGCCTCAAATGAGGATCTCAAAAAAGGGCCCAACCTCAAAAGTCGTTACACCTCGCTGCGCTTCTTTGGTACCCAGGCCCAGGTCATCCTGCACTTGATCGGCTCTTCGCCGCTGTCGTCGGTGACCTGCACCGGCACCACGATTTCGCCGCGCTCCTTGGCCGCGAGCGCGCGGCGCTGCGGCAGGGCCAGGGTGGCTTCGGCGCGCAGGCCGCCCTGGGCGCGCTTGAGGTAGTCCACCTGCATGCTCTTCAGCAGCGGCAGCTTGTCGCCCGGCAGGCTCAGGCCGAAGACGGCGCCGGTGGTGGTTTCGGCCAGCAGGGCCATGGCGGCGGCATGCACGCCGCCGATATGGTTGCGCACCTTGCCGCAGTTGCCGATCACGGCGACTGCGCGGCCTTCTTCCAGCACTTCGATACGGACGCCGCCGGTGCCGGCGAAGCGCACGCGGTAAGTGAAGGCGGCGGTGATGGCGCGGCTGCGCAGCGGAGCGGGCAGGCGCGCTGCCGCGGTGACGAGTTTTTGCAGGGCGTTTTCGGCTTTCTTCATGAGACGGGTCAATCCTTGAAACTGCGGTTCTTGAACACGGGAATTTTCTTGGCGAAGTTGGCGTGCATGGCAATGCGCTGGTTGGCGCCGCGCAACAGCCGGAACTGGATGCCGCTTTCGATGGCGAAGGCGCGCCGCACGCTGGCGAACCAGCTGCGATGGAACAGCGACTTGGCGGCGGCCACGGCGTCGGGCGAGCGTGTCATCAATTCCGCCGCCAGTGTTTCCGCCGCCGCCAGCGGGTCATCGGCGACCTGCGTCACCAGGTTCATCTGCTTCGCTTCGGCGCCGCTGAACAGGCGGCCGCTCATGGTCAGTTGCTTGGCCACGTCGATCGGCACCAGCTCGCGCAGGGTCACGGTGCCGGTCATGTCCGGAATCAGGCCCCATTTGATTTCCATGATGGAGCACTCGCAGTCCGGCGTGGCGATGCGGAAGTCCGCCGCCAGCGCGATCTGGAAGCCGCCGCCGTAGCAGCGGCCGTGCAGGGCGGCGATCACCGGCACCGGCAGCTTGCGCCAGCACCAGCAGGCTTCCTGGAACAGGTTGGTGCTCCTGCCGTACTTGAGGAAGGCACGCACCGAGCGCAGCGGCTGCTTGCCGAAGGTGCCGAAGTCCAGGCCGGAGCTGAAGGCGGGGCCTTCGCTGTGCAGGATCACCGTCCGCACCTCGGCATTGCGCCGGATGGCGCGAGCCGCACCGACCAGGCCTTGCAGCATGTCCCAGTCCAGGCCGTTCAATTTGTCCGGGCGCGACAGGCGCACCCAGGCGATGCCTTCCCTGATTTCGAGCCGTACGCGTCCATTGCCGAATTGTTTCATGCACCATTCTGGGCCTTGAGGGAAGGCTGGCAGCATGGCCCTGGCGCAAGGCGCGAGCGTCCGCGCAGCCAACGCGGGCTGCCGGCGAGCAGCTAATATCCGCATCAGTTGCTCGGTCGTCCTGACAAGCACCGCGCCATCCCTGGCGCGGACTGTTGAAACAAGCAATATGGGAGCATTCGTTTGTCCACCTCCGCTTATCCGCATCTGCTGGCCCCGCTCGACCTGGGCTTCACCACGCTGCGCAACCGCGTGCTGATGGGCTCGATGCATACCGGGCTGGAGGATCGCAGCAAGCACCTGCCGCGGCTGGCCGCGTATTTCGCCGAGCGCGCCCGCGGCGGCGTGGGCCTGATCGTCACCGGCGGCTTCTCGCCGAATATCGCCGGCTGGGTCTCGCCCTTCGCGTCCAAGCTGACCAGCAGCGGCGCCGCGAAGGAGCACCGGCAGATCACCGAGGCGGTGCACCGCGAGGGCGGCAAGATTGCCCTGCAGATCCTGCATTCCGGCCGCTATGGCTATCACCCGTTTTCGGTGTCCGCCTCGCGCATCAAGAGCCCGATCACGCCGTTCACGCCGCGCGGCCTGTCGTCCCGCGGCGTGGAAAAGCAGATCGACGCCTTCGTGCGCTGCGCCCAGCTGGCGCGCGAGGCTGGCTATGACGGCGTGGAGGTGATGGGTTCGGAAGGCTATTTCATCAACCAGTTCCTGGTCACTCACACCAACAAGCGCAGCGACGAGTGGGGCGGGTCGTATGCCAACCGTATGCGCCTGCCGGTGGAAATCCTGACGCGCATGCGCGAGAAGGTAGGCAAGGACTTCATCATCATTTACCGCTTGTCGATGCTGGACCTGATTCCGGACGGGCAGAGCTGGGAGGAAGTGGTGACCCTGGCCAAGGCGGTGGAGAGGGCCGGCGCCACCATCATCAATACCGGCATCGGCTGGCATGAGGCCCGCGTGCCGACCATCGCCACCTCGGTGCCGCGCGCGGCGTTCGCCTGGGTGACGAAGAAGCTCAAGGGCGAAGTCGGCATCCCGCTGTGCACCACCAACCGCATCAATGCGCCGGACGTGGCGGAGCAGGTGCTGGCCGACGGCTGTGCCGACATGGTGTCGATGGCGCGGCCGCTGCTGGCCGATGCCGATTTCGTCAACAAGGCGGCGCAGAACCGCGCCGACGAGATCAACACCTGCATCGCCTGCAACCAGGCCTGTCTCGATCACGCCTTCCAGCTCAAGACCGCGACCTGCCTGGTCAATCCGCGCGCCTGCCACGAGACCGAGCTGAACTACGAGCCGGCGCAGCAGAAGAAGCGCATCGCGGTGATCGGCGCCGGCCCGGCCGGCCTGGCCTGCTCGACGGTGCTGGCGGACCGCGGCCATGCGGTGGACCTGTTCGAGGCCAGCGGCGAGATCGGCGGCCAGTTCAACATGGCCAAGCGCATTCCGGGCAAGGAAGAATTCCACGAGACGCTGCGCTACTTCCGCAGGAAGATCGAAACCTCCGGTGTAAAGCTGCACCTCAACCGCCGCGTCGCCGCTGACGACCTGATCCAGGGCCAGTACGACGAAGTGGTGATCGCCACCGGCGTGTCGCCGCGCGATCCCAAGATCAAGGGCCAGGAAGAGGCGGCGCAGTCCGGCAAGGTGCTGTCCTATGTCGACGTGCTGCTGCGTAACAAGCCGGTGGGCAAGCGGGTCGCCGTGGTCGGCGCCGGCGGCATCGGCTTCGATATTTCTGAGTTTCTGGTGGGCGACGGCCATTCGCCGACGCTGGACCTCAAGGCCTGGGAAAAGGAGTGGGGCGTCACCGATCCGGCGCTGGAGCGCGGCGGCGTGGCGCGCGGCCGGCCGCAGATCGAGCCGCCGGCGCGGCAGGTGTACCTGCTGCAGCGCAAGGCCAGCAAGCCGGGCGCCGGCCTGGGCAAGACCACCGGCTGGATTCATCGCGCCGCCTTGCAGATGAAGAAGGTGGAGATGCTGGCCGGCGTCAACTACGAGGCCATCGACGAGCGCGGCCTGCTCATCAGCTACGGCGAGAAGCGCGAAAACGCGCAACTGCTGGAAGTGGACACGGTGGTGCTCTGTTCGGGACAGGAGCCGCTACGCGAACTCGAGGCGCCGCTACTGGCGGCGGGGCTGAAGCCGCATCGCATCGGCGGCGCCGATGTTGCTTCCGAGCTGGATGCCAAGCGCGCCATCAACCAGGCCAGCCGCCTGGCGGCCACTCTTTAGAGCTCATGGGCAGACGCGAAATCCCTCCGATGGCCGCAGAGGAAGAAAATGCAGGCAGCTGGAAGGACTGGCCGGCCAAGGCCGGTGATTTCCTGCGCAACCTGTTCGACCTGGAATTCCGGCGTCTGCTGACGCCGCGGATGCTGCCGACGCTGTTCGTGCTGGCCATCGTCGCCAGCGCGCTTTGGGTGGCGGCCTATGCCGCGCAGGGGTTTTCGCACTCGCTGGGCGAGGGCCTGCTGCGGCTGCTGCTGACCGGGCCGCTGGCCTTCCTGACCATGGTGACCTGCGCGCGGGTGGCACTGGAGCTGTGCCTGGCGATCTTCCGCCTCGCGGTCCATGCCAGCCGCATGGCCGGGCATACCGAGGACATTGCCGGCGGGCTGCCGCGCATCACCTTCTGGAAAACGTCGCGCCGCAAAGGCGGCGAGGACGACGAGTAGGGGCGAGTTTCTTGAAAGCCTTTCCCTCTGTGGAAGGGCGTAAGGATGGGGCGCTGGAACTACAAAGTGCCCATTCCTGTGGATAGTGCACCCCTCACCCGCGCCTGGCGGCGCGACCTCTCCCCCAAGGGGAGAGGCAAGCGTGCCGGCTGACTGGCTTGGTTCATGCACAGCACACGACTCCGGCGCTGGGCGATAATAGGAACATGGACGTACCCTCACCCTGCATCGACGTGTGCTCCCTGGACAGCAAGGACATCTGCCTTGGCTGCGGCCGGCATATCGACGAGATCGTCAACTGGAGCGTTTCGACACCTGAAGTCAAGCTGCGCGTTGTCGCCGCCGCGCGCGAGCGCCTGGCGCTGATGCAGCCGCAGCCGCTCGGGAAATCGGCCCGGTCATGAGCGCGCCGACCCGCGAGGAATTCCGCCAGTTCATTCCGATGACGGTGCGCTGGGGCGACATGGATGCCCTGGGCCACGTCAATAACGTGCAGTATTTCCGCTACGGCGAGTCCGGGCGCATCGCCTACTTCGACGCGTTGGAGAAGGACGATCCGACTTTCTGGAAGGAGCACGGCATCATCCTCGCCAGCATGGCCTGCGATTTCCTGGCCCAGGTGCATTATCCAGCCGAGCTGGAGATCGGCAGCCGCGTGACGCGCATCGGCCGCAGCAGCGTCGGCATGATGTCGGCGGTGTTCCAGGGCGACAAAGTCGTCGCGGTGCTGCGCGGGGTGCTGGCCTGGTTCGACTATGCCGCGCAAAAAACCATGCCGGTGCCGGAGCATGTGCGGGCCTGGATTCGCGCGCGGGAAGCGGTGGCGCCGGAAGAGTAGGCGGGGACCCGGAACCTGTTCACAGTTATTTGGACGTCGCGATCGAATAATTGCGAACAGGTAGGCTCTGGGGGCAGGCCTTGGGGCCCTGGGGTTGATTGATCCGGCTCGACAGCAAGCGAGGGGCCGCTGTCTGCAGTGCATTGGGGAGTGCCATGAAGCTGTCGAAGGGAATGATGTTGCGCACGGCCGTCGGCCTTGCCGCGTCGGTCAGCGTGGGCGTGGTTCTCGGGATCGTCGGCTGTTCCAGTACGCCGGTGGTCGACTATGGTCCGGGCCGGACCCATGTCTACAGTCCGAAAGACCTCAATGAAACGCGCGGCCAGTACGCGCTCTGGACCACCGCGCTGCACTTCAAGAAGGACGCCGGCGGCGAAATGACGGTCACCGCCGCCACGGCGGCGGACCCCGCGCGGACCAATGTGCTGATGATCGCGGGCGAGGATCACTGGTACAAGACCACGTCGGTGAGCCTGATCACCGCTGCGGACTCGGATGTGCTGAGCACGGTCAATGTGACGGTGACCGATCACCTCGCAAGCTATATCACGACCGGGGCGGAGCTGGTGGTGACGGGCCTGACCGCGGTGGGTTCGGGTGCCCCGAATCGCTGCTCGCAATCCGCCCAGGTGCCGTCGGTTGCGGCCGATGCCGCCTTTGACGAGGATCTCAACGTATTCAACTTTTTGCGGCAACTCGACAGCGCTTGCCCGGGCCTCTCCTCGGAGTGGGTGCCGCCGCAACTGGTGGGCTTCGCCCAGGACGGGGTGCCGGCAGTCGCGGTGCTGAGCGTGGAGCCGCCGCCTTCCGCACTGAAGCTGGATAGCAAAAACGCGGCGGACGTGTTGGGCGCGGCCAAGAACGTGTTCCTGTTTCCGGCCTGCCGCAATGCCACCCTCCAGTACTGGAGCGCGCCGTCCAAGACGGCCACTGCGGCCAAGAAGGGAGCACCGCCGAAACCGGTCATGCATACCCTGCATTTCCGTTTCTCCGATCCGCGTTATGTACAGTCGATCCCGCTGCCGGTGAAGGGCAGCCTGACGGTCAAGCCGCAGTGCGGCATGACGCTGCAATCGGATGCCGGGGATGCGACCACCTCGACGGAAATCGCCAAGGCGATGGCCGATGCGGTGCAGTCGGTTGCCGGAGCGGTGAAAGAGAAGCCCTGAGAGGCGGTTTTCGCCGGGGGCGGAAGGCGGCGGAAGCCGGGATCAGAGGTCCAGGCCGCGCAGTTCCTGTGCTGGCTGCGCCTCGTTCCACAGGGCCTCGAAGGCTTCGGCGCGGAGCTTCCCGCGCTGCGGCTCCTGCGCCCAGAACTGGGCCTGCAGGCTGTCCGGCTCGCGCCGCTCCAGCAGCGCGCGGCGATCGGCCAGTAACCACTCGCTGTGGTTGCCGCTGCCGGCGACTTGCGCCGCCGAGGGCTCGCGGAACTCGAAGCGGCTGCTGACGCGGCGGCTCAGTTCAAGCAGGCGCGGCACGTTCAGCACCGCTTCCTGAGGCTGGTTGACGAACACGCACAGGCGGGCGCGCTCGCTGCCCAGCAGGAAGTCCTTCACCGCGTCGGCGAATTCCTCGCTGCCGTAGAGATTCCGCTGTAGCGAATCGCTGAGCAGCAGCAGTTCGGCGCGGGCGCCGCGCACCAGCTCCAGCGCCTTGGCGGCGAAGGCGGCGTGGCCGTCGAGCAGCTGCGGCAGGCCGGCGCTGGTGTCGTTCACGGCTTGATCCTGTCGGGACCCGGCGGGACTTACTTGAGGGCTTTGGCCTGCTCGCTGGCGTTGCCGACATAGCTGGCCGGCGTCATTTCCAGCAGACGCTGCTTGTCGGCTTCCGGCAGGGGCAGTTCCTGCACGAAGGCGCGGATGGCGTCGCGTCCCAGCTTCTGGCCGCGAGTCAGACGCTTGAGCTGCTCGTAAGGCTCGGGCAGGCCGTAGCGGCGCATCACCGTCTGGATCGCCTCGCCCAGCACTTCCCAGTTGTCGTTGAGGTCGCGGTCCATGCGCCAGGCATCGGCCTCCAGCTTGCCGATGCCCTTGTCCATCGCCTGGAAGGCGACCACGGCATGGGCGACGCCGACACCGAGGTTGCGCAGCACGGTGGAGTCGGTCAGGTCGCGCTGCCAGCGCGAGATCGGCAGCTTCTCGGTGAGGTGGCCGAGGATGGCGTTGGCCAGGCCCAGGTTGCCCTCGGCGTTCTCGAAGTCGATCGGGTTGACCTTGTGCGGCATGGTGGAGCTGCCGACTTCGCCTTCCACCGTCTTCTGGCGGAAATAGCCGACCGAGATATAGGCCCAGATGTCGCGGCAGAAGTCGATCAGGATGGTGTTGGCGCGCATCAGCACGTGGAAATACTCGGCGATGAAGTCGTGCGGTTCGATCTGGGTGGTAGCGGGGCTGGGTTCCAGGCCCAGGCTGCGCACGAAGTCACCGCTGAACTGCGCCCAATCCACTTCCGGATAGGCCGCCATGTGGGCGTTGTAGTTGCCCACCGCGCCGTTGATCTTGCCCAGGATCGCCACTTCGGCGAGCTGCTGGCGCTGGCGCTTGAGGCGCTGCGCGAATACCGCCATTTCCTTGCCCAGGGTGGTGGGGCTGGCCGGCTGGCCGTGGGTGCGGGCCAGCATCGGCTGTTCGGCGTAGCGCCGCGACAGGGCCGAGAGCGAGGCGATCAGCTTGTCCAGCGCCGGCAGCAGCACCTGGCTGCGGGCATCGCGCAGCATCAGGGCGTAGGCGAGGTTGTTGATGTCCTCGGAGGTGCAGGCGAAATGGATGAATTCCTTGACCGCGGACAGCTCCTCGCTGTTGGCGATCTTCTCCTTGAGGTAGTACTCCACCGCCTTGACGTCGTGGTTGGTGGTGGCCTCGATCACCTTGACCCGCTGGGCGTCCTGCACGTCGATCTGGTCGGCGATCACATTGAGGCGCTGTACCGCGTCGGCCGACAAGGCCGGCACTTCCGGAATGCCGGGATGGGCGGCCAGGGCCTCCAGCCAGCGCGCCTCCACCTGTACCCGGTAGCGGATCAGTCCATACTCGCTGAAAATCGCCCGCAGACCGTAGGTCTTTTCGGCGTAGCGTCCGTCGATCGGCGAAAGCGCGGTCAGCGAGGTCAAATTCATCGTGTCATCTGCATTTGTTAAGATCGGGGCGCATTTTAGCTGACCGGGGCGGGGCATCGGTTCGCGCGAGCCCCCTGACAATACCAGCAACCAGGGGGCGGACTGATGACCAAACAGGCTGCAAGCGGCGGTTTCCGGGTCGAGCACGACAGCATGGGCGAATTGCGCGTGCCTGAGCAGGCATTGTGGGGCGCCCAGACCCAGCGCGCGGTGAACAATTTCCCGGTTTCCGGGCTGCGCATGCCGCGCGGCCTGATCCGCGCCCTGGGCCTGATCAAGGCCACCGCGGCGGAGGTCAACGCCGAACTGGGCCTGCTCGAGGACGCCATCGCCCAGGCCATCGTGGCGGCTTCGCTGGAGGTGGCGGGGGGCAAGCACGACGCCCAGTTCCCCATCGACGTGTTCCAGACCGGCTCCGGCACCTCCACCAACATGAACGCCAACGAGGTGATCGCCCATCTCGCCGGCCGGGTGGTGCGCGACAAGGTGCACCCCAACGATCACGTCAATCTCGGCCAGTCCTCCAACGACACCATCCCCACCGCCATCCACGTGGCCGCCGCGCTGGCGCTGCGCGAGCAGCTGGTGCCGGCGCTGAAGCACCTGGCCAAGGCCATCGACAAGAAGGCCAAGAGCCTGAAAGGCGTCACCAAGACCGGCCGCACCCACCTGATGGACGCCATGCCGGTGCGCTTCGACCAGGAAATGGGCGGCTGGTCGCAGCAGATCCATAACGGCATCGATCGCCTCAAGGCCTGCGGTCCGCGCATCCGCCGGCTGGCGCAGGGCGGCACCGCGGTGGGCACCGGCATCAATGCCCACCCCAAGTTCGGGGTGAAATTCGCCAAGCTGCTGGCCAAGCGCACCGGCGTCGCCTTCGAGCCCAGCCCCGACTATTTCGAGAGCCTGTCGAGCCAGGACGCCGCGGTGGAGCTGTCCGGGGCGCTCAAGACCGTGGCCGTGTCCCTGACCAAGATCTCCAACGACCTGCGCTGGATGAATTCCGGCCCGCTGGCCGGCCTCGGCGAGATCGCCCTGCCGGCCCTGCAGCCGGGCTCCAGCATCATGCCGGGCAAGGTCAACCCGGTGATTCCGGAAGCCACCGTAATGGTGGCGGCGCAGGTGATCGGCAATGACGCCACCATCACCATCGCCGGCCAGGCCGGCAACTTCCAGCTCAACGTGATGCTGCCGGTGATCGCCTACAACCTGCTGCAGTCGATCGAGCTGCTGGCCAATGTGTCGCGCCTGCTGGCGGACTCGGCCATCGCCAGCTTCAGCGTCAACGAAGCCCAGATCAAGGGTGCGCTGGCGCGCAATCCGATCCTGATCACCGCCCTCAACAGTGTCATCGGCTACGAGAAGGGTGCCGCCATCGCCAAGCAGGCCTACAAGGAAGGCCGGCCGATCCTGGACGTGGCCAAGGAAAACACCAAGCTGCATGCCGACGAGCTGAAGGAACTGCTCGATCCCGCCGGGTTGACCACCGGGGGCATCAAGGGGCCGGGTGGCGGCGGGGGGTGACATCCGCTGGTGCCGGGAGGAAAAAACGACCGGCGCACAAGGCGCGAGGCTGGTATTCTCTGGTGGAGTGTGAACTGTCAGGCAGCGGGCGCGAGGCGGACTGCGCGACAATGGCCTGAGGGTTGCGGAATGCCGCGGCGCGGCGGTTCCGCAGGTGGTGGATGGACGTGGGGGGACAGCAACCTGAACCGCTCGTCGGGAGCCTGGTTCTGTTCGTCGGCAACCTGCGGGTTCGCCGGCACGTCCGGTTAGCCTTCATGCCTAGGCAGATGCTCCAGGGAGATGCGGCGATGTTTGGCAAGGGTTCCAAGGTAGAGCAGTTGCACACGGCCGATGCGCGGCCGCCGGCTTTTCTGACGGTGGTCGGGCCGGAAGTGCTCCGCACCGACCGCGACGGCCTGGCGCTGCTGCAGCGGCATGTGCCGGAAGGCCAGCGCTTCGAATTCATCTCGCCCCTCGAGCACGGCGCCGACCGGCCGCTGAACAGCGAGTTCGTGCTGAGCCTGTTCATCGATCCCTCGCAGCTCGACGGCATCGCCGACAAGGTTCTGGAAGCGCGCAAGAACGGCTACCACACCGTGCTGATCGTGGCGATCTATAGCTCGCAGTTCGTGGCCCTGGGCAACTGGCTCGACAAGCGCGCCATCGCCGGCCGCCTGTCCGGCGTGCGCCTGATGGTTGGCGGCGACGTCGACTCCATCGCCGCCCAGCTGCCGCAGCGCCTGCTCAAGGTGACGGAGGACAACGTCATCCGCATGCCGGCTTCGGCCGAGATCGAAAACAGCGTCTTCAAGAATTTCTACGTGTTCAGCCCGGAGCTGCAATCCCTGGTGGCGCGCGTCCGCGGCTTCGCCCGCAACGGCGTGACCCGGGCCATCCTGATGGGCGGCCCCGGCAGCGGCAAGACCACCATCGCCTACTACTACTACCTGATCCGCGGCCTCGGCCAGTGGGTCGCGGTCAACCTGGCGGCGGAAAACGTCGGCGACAAGGCGGCGATCAAGTCCCTGCTGTGCGGCCACGTTTCCGGCGCCTTCCCCGGCGCCGCGGCCCGCAACGGCGCGCTGACCACCGCCCGCGACGGCGTCTGCTTCATGGACGAGAGCCATGAGATCGCCGGCGCCGTGATGGAAGTGCTGATGGAAGTGCTCGACCAGGGCCAGTACATGCCCTACGGCGCTTCCGCCAAGCGGCAGATGGAGTGCGCGCTGCTTTACGCCACCAACCGCAGCTGGCAGCACCTGCAGAGCGGCGTCAACCTTGACGAGTTCACCCGCCTGGGCGCGGCGCGTCTGGAAGTGCCGGAGCTGAACCGCCGCGAGGAGGACATGATCGCGGTGGTGGCTGGCGCGCTGGCCCGCCTGGCCGCGCCGTGCAAGGACTGGAAAGCCCCGACCGGGATGAGCCTGGAAAGCTGGAAGGCGATGCGCGCCTGCCGCTGGCACGGCAACATCCGCGGCGTGATCCGCGTGCTGGAAGCGGCCTTCGTCGACACCGCCTCGCTCACCGGCGACAGCCTGATCCAGCTGGCCGAGATCGAGCGCGGCATCGAGATGTGGGAGCCGAAGACCCACCATAGCCACCAGATTTACGCAGCGGCCTGATCGCGATTCAAAAAAAGCCGGCGGCGCTTCCCTAAGCGCCGCCGGCTTTTTTGTTTCCCCGTCGTCTAAGGCAGCAACAGGCTGGCACCGGTAGTCTGCCGCGCTTCCATTTCGGCATGCGCGCGCGCCGCTTCCCGCAACGGGTAGCGCTGGCGGATTTCCGGCTTGACCACGCCGCTGGCGATCACCGCGAACAGGGCGTTCGCCGCTGTTTCCAATTCCGCGCGCGTGGCGATGTGGTCGACCAGCCTGGGGCGGGTCAGGAACAGCGAGCCCTTTTCCGCCAGCAGTACCGGCTCGAACGGCGGCACCTTGCCGGAGGCGTTGCCGAAACTGACCAGGGTGCCGCGGCGGCGCAGCGAGTCGAGCGAGCCGGCAAAGGTGTCCTTGCCCACCGAGTCGTAGACCACGTCGACGCCGCTGCCGCCGGTGAGTTTTCTGACTTCGGCGGCGAAGTCCTGCTCGCGGTAGAGGATGACGTGGTCGCAGCCCGCCTCACGCGCCAGGCCGGCCTTCTCGGCCGAGCCGGCCGTGCCGATCACGGTGGCGCCAAGTTGTTTGGCCCAGGGCACCAGCACGCTGCCGACGCCACCGGCGGCGGCGTGCATCAATAAGGTAGTACCGGGGCGCACCGGAAAGGTCCGGTGCAGCAGGTACCAGGCGGTCATCCCTTTGAGCATCAGCGCGGCGGCGGCTTCCACGCTGACGTTCGCCGGCAGCTTCACCGCGTTGGCGGCGGGCAGCAGGCGCTCTTCGCTATAGGCGCCGAGGGGCCCGCCGGCGTAGGCAATGCGGTCGCCGACGGCGAAGCCGCTGACCCCCGGCCCGACGGCGCTGACCGTTCCGGCGGCTTCCGAACCCATGCCGCTGGGCAGGGCCACCTTGTAGAGGCCGGCGCGCTGGTAGGTGTCGATGAAGTTGAGGCCGATGGCCTGGTGCCGCACCCGCAGCTGGCCAGCGCCGGGCGGCTGCAGCGGCAGGTCCACCAGCTGCATGACTTCCGGGCCGCCGTGCTGTTCGACGCGTACGCTCAGGCTCATGCTTGTTCCCTCAGGTTCAGGCGAAGGCGCACAGCGTAACGCGGCGACACGGCGGTGTCAGACGGCTTCCAGCTCCTCCAGCGACTCCTCGGTGTAGTCCAGCATGCGCTGCAGGCCCGGCACCGACTTGCGGCAGGCGGTGTAGCCGAAGCCGAGCTGGTCGCACAGGCCATTGAGGGTGATGTTGAGCGCGGCGTAGTCGATGGGGATGGAGATGGGGTAGGTTTCGTCGAGGTGGAAGCCGTTCATGTACAGCGGGTGCTTCGGCCCCGGCACGTTGGAGATGACGACGTTGAAGATCGGATGCTTGCCGGCCTGGCCGGTGAGCATGCTCGGCCCCAGTGGCGTGGCCATGGCGGCGGTATGGGCCATCTGCTGCAGGCGCGACATCTTGGCGATGCGTTGCTTGGCCTGCGTGGTGGACTGCATGATCTGCTTGAGGCGCTCCACCGGGTCCTCGATGTGGGTGGCCAGGTTCGCCAGGATCATGCCGACCTGGTTGCCGCCTTCCTGGCCTTCGGCGCGGATCGATACCGGCACCATCGCGATCAGCGGCTTGTCCGGCAGGGCGTCGTGCGCCCGCAGGTATTTGCGCAGCGCCCCGGCGCAGATCGCCAGGCTGATGTCGTTGATGGTGGCGCCGTGCTTCTTGCTCAGCTTCTTCAGCCGCTCCAGCGAGTAGGACTGGGCGGCGAAGCGGCGCGAGCCGGAAATCTTCACGTTGAACATGGTCGGCGGCGCCTGGAACGGCTTGGCGTCGGTGGGGTTGGTCTGCGAGGAGCGCACGATCTCCCACAGGCCGCTGCGGATGCCGGGGGCGATGTCTTTGCCCACCTTGACCGCATCGAACAGCGGCTGCAGCAGCTTGCGCGCGACAGCCGGGGCGGTCACGGCCTTGGCCTCGCGCCGGCGCGGAGTCTGCGCCCAGGGCGGCGGCTTGTCCTCGTGCGGGTCTTCCGACAGGGTGTTCTGCAGCATCTTGGTGGCGGCGACGCCGTCGAACATGGCGTGGTGCAGCTTGACGTAGACGGCGACGCGGCCGTCGGCCAGGCCTTCGATGATGTTCATCTCCCACAGCGGGCGGCTGCGGTCCATCAGGGTGCCGTGCAGGCGCGATACCAGGGCCAGCAGTTCGCGGATGCGACCGGGGCGGGGCAGGGCGGAGTGGCGCAGGTGCCAGTCCAGTTCGAAGTCGTCGTCCTCCTCCCAGAACCAGTGGCCGAGCTTGAACACCGGGCGCAGGTTGAACGGCGACTTGGCCTCGGTGTGCTTGCGAAACTTCTCCACCAGCTCGTGGATGAAGTCCGGGCCGGCGCCGGGAGGCGGCGTGTACAGCTGCAAACCGGCGACATGCATCGGCTGGCGCCGATGCTCCATCCACAGGAACATCGCGTCCATCGGACTCAGCGGCTTCATTTATTGTTCTCCTCCTGCCTGGGTCAGTATCACTCTTCGCCTTCCCGCCGTATAGCGCCGATGCCCCGGCCCCGGCCCCGATCCCAACGGTTTTCCGGCATTGCGACCCGGAACTCCAGCCGCTAATCTGCGGTCCATTGCGCCGCTAGCTGCGGTTCCCCCTTTTAGCTCATTGTCCGGCCCTCTCTCTCCATGACGAGACTCAGTTTTCGCGCCCTGTCCGCGCTCGGCTTCCTGGCCTGCGTCTTCGGCATGGCCTTCGCGCTTTATCTGCAGCATGCCAAGGGCTTCGAGCCCTGCCCGATGTGCATCTTCCAGCGCATCGCCATGACCGGCGCTGCGGTGTTTTTCCTGCTCGGTGCGCTGCACGGTCCGAAAGCCGGCGGCCGCTGGAGCTACGCCCTGCTGGCCGGGCTGGCGGCGGTCATCGGCGCCGGCATCTCCGGACGCCAGGTCTGGCTGCAATCCCTGCCGGCGGACCAGGTGCCGGCCTGCGGGCCGACGCTGGGTTACCTGATGAAGATGATGCCGTTGCAGAACGTGGTCAGCTATGTGTTGAAGGGCGAGGGCAGCTGCGCCAAGATCGATGCGCAGTGGCTCGGCATCGCCCTGCCGGAGTGGACCCTGTTCGCCTTCATCGGCCTGACGCTGTTCGCCCTGGCCATGCCGCTGCTGGCCCGCAGCCGCCCCAATTGATTCCCGATCCGGAGACCTGATCATGAGCTTCGCCACCACCGATCTTTCCGACGCCCACCCCGAAGCCCAGGTCTGCGACCCGGAATTCGGTGATTTCGGCGGCAACCTGGCGTTTCACGGCGTCATCAAGACCCTCAAGGTATTCGAGGACAACACCCTGGTCCGCACCATCCTGGAAACTCCGGGTGAAGGCCGCGTGCTGGTGATCGACGGCGGCGGCTCCCTGCGCTGCGCCCTGGTCGGCGGCAATCTCGGCGTGCTGGCAGTGAAGAACGGCTGGGTCGGGATCGTGGTCAACGGCTGCATCCGCGACTCGGAGGAGATCGCCGGGCAGGATATCGGCGTCAAGGCGCTGGGATTGCACCCGCGCAAGAGCGAGAAGGGACTGCATTCCGGCCATGCCGACAAGGTGGTGGCATTCGCCGGCGCGACCTTCAAGCCGGGTGCATGGCTGTATGCCGATGCCGACGGCATCGTGGTCTCCGAGCAGCCGATCCATTCCTGAGCGGCAATGCGGCCTGGGTCGCTGCGCAGCGGCTCCGGGTATGTGTCGCAACCGAGCCGGCGTCTGATCCGGCTGCCGGGTTTAGGCCCGCAGCCGATCAACCGTCGTGTCGTTCATCTCAAAGCAGTTGTGACGGAGGGGGCTGGCGAGTAGCCTACGCCGCGTCCAGTTACCCCTCTCAAAGCGATGAAAGACCTTACGCAAGGCCCCGTGGCCCGGCACCTGCTTGGCCTGGCGGGCTTCATGATGATCGGCATGATCGTGCAGATCCTGTACAGCCTGATCGATCTGTACTGGGTTGGCCGGCTCGGGGCCAGCGCGCAAGCGGCGGTGACCCTGGGCGGCAACATGATGATGCTGACCATGGCGCTGTCGCAGATGCTGGGCGCCGGTACCGGCGCCCTGGTGGCGCAGGCGGTGGGGCGCAAGGATCACGAGGAGGCGCACTACCTGTTCAACCAGGCCATGGGCATGGGCCTGAGCGTCATGGTGGGGTTCGGGATCGTGGTCGGGCTGGTGCAAGGCGCTTATAGCCGCGCCTTCAGCGCCGATGCCGAAACCGCCGGCTACACCCTGGCCTACCTGCGCTGGTTCGTGCCTTCGATGGCCTTGCAATTTCCGTTGATGGCGATGGGTGCCGCGCTGCGCGGCACCGGCAACATGAAGCCGGGCACCTTTGCACAAATCGGCAGTGTGCTGCTCAATATCGCGCTGGCGCCGCTGCTGATCTTCGGCTGGCTCGGCTGTCCCCGTCTGGGCGTAGAGGGCGCCGGCCTGGCCACCCTGCTGGCGGTGGCGGCGGCCACGGTCGGCCTGTGGCTGTACTTCCTGCGGCCCGCCACCTATCTGCGGGTGCGTCCGCGGCAATGGGCGGCACATGCGGCCACCTGGTGGCGCATCATCAAGATCGGTCTGCCTTCGGCGGTGGAATTCGCTCTGATGGGCTGTTACCTGCTGTTCATCACGGTGGTGCTGCGGCCGTTCGGCGCCGCTGAGCAGGCCGCATTCGGTATCGGCCAGCGCCTGCTGCAGGCGGGGATGATGCCGGTGATGTCGATCAGCTTCGCCGCTTCGGCGTTGGCCGGACAAAACTACGGCGCGCGGCTCGGTCACCGCGTCCGCGAAACCTTTGCTGGTGCGCTCAAGCTGGGGCTGTGCTGCACCGTGCCGATGTGCATCCTGGCGCAGCTGATTCCCGGCGAGCTGATCCGCGGCTTCTCCAGCGAGCCGGCGGTGGTGTCGGGCGGCGTCGAATTCCTGCGCGTGCTGTCCCTCAACCTGATTGCCGTGACGGTGGCGTTTTCCTGCTTCGGCGTACTGTCCGGCCTGGGCAATACGCTGCCCACCCTGATCAGCTCGGCCACGCGCATCGCTCTGACAGTGGGCCCGGCGTGGCTGCTGTCCTACCACGCCGGCTTCCGCCCTTTGTGGCTCTGGCTGCTGTCGGTTGCCGCCACGGTGGTGCAGATGTCGATGAATCTCTGGTTCCTGCGGCGCGAACTGCACAAACGCCTTGGACCCGCGGTGCCGGCAGCGGTGGGAGCGGTGTCCTGATCAGACCGCATTTCAGGCCGTATTTAATGATGGGTCTGAAATGGGCGTCCTAAGTCAAGGAATCCATTGATTTGTTCGCGGCATCCCCGTTTGGGGGTGTCGCCTGTTTCCCAAGTCCGGCCAGTGTGCAATGGCTGTAGTGACGCTGTGGGCTGTCTTTGTTGCATTGCAATGCAAAATTCATTTTTGAGTATAATGCGCGCCTTTCGCGGCGTACCTTCACCCCAAGGGCGTCGTCAGAACGCGCGCCCAAGAACAGGCAGGAGTTTAGGATGAGCGTTAACAAGGGTATCGAAGTCATTGGTCCGTTGAACCCGGCGTACCGTAAGATTCTTACGCCCGAGGCGCTGAAGTTCGTCGCCAAGCTGGTGCGCAAGCACGGGCCGCGCCGTGAGCAGTTGCTCGCTTTGCGTGAAGAGCGCCAGGCGAAGATCGACGCCGGCAAGCTGCCGAATTTCCTTGCCGAAACCAAGAGTGTCCGCAGCGGCAAGTGGACCATCAAGGGCATTCCCGCCGACTTGCAGGATCGCCGCGTCGAGATCACCGGTCCGGTGGACCGCAAGATGATCATCAACGCGCTGAACTCCGGCGCCAAGTGCTTCATGGCGGATTTCGAGGATTCCGCGGCGCCGACCTGGGAACTGATGATCCAGGGGCACATCAACCTGCGCGACGCGATCCGTCGCACCATCAGCTTCACCTCGCCGGAAGGCAAGGAATACAAGCTCAATCCGGAAGTCGCTACGCTGATCGTGCGTCCGCGCGGCTGGCACCTTCTGGAAAAACACATCCTCATCGACGGCCAGCCGATCTCCGGCGGCATCCTCGACTTCGCGCTGTTCTTCTTCCATAACGCGAAGGAGCTGATCAAGCGCGGCAGCGGCCCCTACTTCTACCTGCCGAAGATGCAATCGCATCTCGAGGCGCGGCTGTGGAACGGCATCTTCCTCGACGCGCAGAAGGAACTGGGTCTGCCCAAGGGCACCATCAAGGCTACGGTGCTGGTCGAGACCATCTGGGCCACGTTCGAGATGGAAGAGATCCTGTACGAGCTGCGCGATCACATCGTGGCGCTCAACTGCGGCCGTTGGGACTACATCTTCAGCACCATCAAGACCCTCAAGAACCGCACCGACTGGATCGTGCCGGATCGCCTGCAGGTGACGATGGACAAGCACTTCCTCGACTCCTATTCCAAGCTGCTGTGCGAGACCACGCACAAGCGCGGCGCGCAGGCGATGGGCGGCATGGCCGCCTTCATCCCGGTGAAGAACAACGAGGAACTCAACCAGCAGATCTTCGCCAAGGTGCGCGCCGACAAGCTGCGCGAAGTGAAGAACGGCCACGACGGCACCTGGGTGGCGCATCCGGGCCTGGTGCAGATCGCCATGGACGTGTTCAACCAGAACATGCCGGAGCCGAACCAGGTCGGCAAGAAGTTCAAGTACGGCATCAAGGCCGCCGACCTGCTGAAGTGCCCGGAAGGGCAGATCACCGAGGCCGGCCTGCGCAACAACATCAACGTCGGCATCGGCTACGTCGAGGCCTGGCTCAACGGCAACGGCTGCGTGCCGCTGCACAACCTGATGGAGGATGCGGCCACGGCCGAGATCTCCCGCACCCAGGTGTGGCAGTGGCTCAAGCATGGCGCCAGCCTGGCCGATGGCCGCAAGGTGAGCCGCGAACTGGTGCTGCGCATCATCGACCAAGAACTGGCCGCCTACCGCGAGCAGCTTGGTGAGGAGCGCTTCTACGAGGGTCGCTTCGCCGAGGCCGCCGGCATTTTTGCCCGCATGAGCACCGCCAGCGACTGCGTCGAGTTCCTGACCCTGCCGGCGTACGAGTATCTGGACTAAGTGGACTAAGGGTGGGGGTGGCTGCGGGAACGGAAAATGCTGGTGAAATGCCGTTTCCCGACCTCCCCAGGTGTTTTTGAGTTTTTGACCATCGGGCTAAAGGCCCAAGAGGAACGCTGCAATGAGCCGTGACGAGCAAATCAAAGCCCTCGAGAAGGACTGGGCCACCAACCCCCGCTGGAAGAACGTGAAGCGCGGTTACACCGCCGCCGACGTCGTTCGCCTGCGCGGCTCCCTCCAGGTCGAACACACGCTGGCCCGCAACGGTGCCGAGAAGCTGTGGAATCTCGTCAACACCGAGCCGTACGTCAACTGCCTCGGCGCCCTCACCGGCGGCCAGGCGATGCAGCAGGTCAAGGCCGGCATCAAGGCCATCTACCTGTCCGGCTGGCAGGTTGCCGCCGACAACAACAGCTACTCGTCGATGTATCCCGACCAGTCGCTGTACCCGGTGGACTCGGTGCCGAAGGTGGTTGAGCGCATCAACAACAGCTTCACCCGCGCCGACGAAATCCAGTGGTCCAAGGGCATTGGCCCGGGCGACAAGGGCTACGTCGATTACTTCGCGCCGGTGGTGGCCGACGCCGAAGCCGGCTTCGGCGGCGTGCTCAACGCCTATGAGCTGATGAAGGCGATGATCCGCGCCGGCGCCGGCGGCGTGCACTTCGAGGACCAGCTGGCTTCGGTCAAGAAGTGCGGTCACATGGGCGGCAAGGTGCTGGTGCCGACCACCGACGCCGTGCAGAAGCTGATCGCCGCGCGTATGGCCGCCGACGTCTATGGCGTGCCGACCGTGATCCTGGCGCGTACCGACGCCGAGGCCGCTGACCTGCTGACCAGCGACCATGACGCCAACGACAAGCCGTTCGTCACCGGCGAGCGCACCGCCGAAGGCTTCTACAAGACCAAGAAGGGTCTGGCCCAGGCCATCAGCCGCGGCATCGCTTACGCGCCCTACGCCGACATGGTGTGGTGCGAGACCGGCACGCCGGATCTGGAGTTTGCCCGCAAGTTTGCCGAAGCGGTGCAGAAGGCTGTTCCGGGCACCATGCTGGCCTACAACTGCTCGCCGTCCTTCAACTGGAAGAAGAACCTGGACGATGCGACCATCGCCAAGTTCCAGCGCGAGCTGGGCGCGATGGGTTACAAGTACCAGTTCATCACCCTCGCTGGCATCCACTCCATGTGGTACAACATGTTCGACCTGGCACAGGACTACGCCAAGCGCGGCATGACGGCCTACGTGGAAAAGGTGCAGGAGCCGGAGTTCGCCGCGCGCGACCGCGGTTACACCTTCGTCTCGCATCAGCAGGAAGTGGGCACCGGCTACTTCGACGACGTCACCACCGTGATCCAGGGCGGCGCCTCCAGCGTCACCGCGCTGACCGGCTCGACCGAAGAAGAGCAGTTCCACTAAGCAACACCGCGGGCCCGGCACAGCGCCGGGCCTGAACGGAAAGCTGGTGCAGAGGGGATGCCTGTAAGGGCGTCCCCTTTTTTGGTTTGAGGCCAGGGCGCAACAGCCTTTCTCCGCATCCTTGGGTCTTTGCGTGGGCAAGATTCCAGCTTGAGCAGGTACCGATGCCCCAATCCGGGCGTGTATCCTTGTTTCCCTGATGAACCAGCCGTCCCAGCCTTTCGACTCCCGCGCCTTCCTGTCCCAGCTGACCACGCAGCCGGGCGTCTACCGCATGTACGACGCCACCGACGAGCTGCTCTACGTCGGCAAGGCGCGCAACCTGCGCAAGCGGGTCGGCAGCTATTTCCTGCGCGCCAGCGGCAATCCGCGCATCGAAAGCATGGTGGGGCAGATCCAGCGCATCGAAGTCACTCTGACCCATACCGAGGACGAGGCGCTGCTGCTGGAAGCGACTCTGATCAAGGAACAGACGCCGCGTTACAACGTCTCGCTGCGCGACGACAAGAGTTTCCCCTACGTGCGCATCACCGCGCACGAGTACCCGCGCATCACCTTTTACCGCGGCGCCAAGACCGGGCCGGATCAGTACTTAGGGCCTTATCCCAGCGCCGGCTCGGTGCGGGAAACCCTGCAGACCCTGCAGAAGCTGTTCCTGCTGCGGCCCTGCAACGACACGTTCTTCTCCAACCGCCGCCGCCCCTGCCTGCAGCATCAGATCAAGCGCTGCTCGGCGCCCTGCGTGAAGCTGATTTCCGGGGAGGATTACGCCCACGACGTAGCCAAGGCGTCGCGCCTGCTGGAAGGGCGGGGCGACGAGCTGGCGCGCGAGCTGGGCGTGGAGATGGAGCAGGCGGCCGCACAGCTGGAGTTCGAGCTGGCGGCACGCCTGCGCGACCAGATCGCCGCGCTGAACCGGGTGCGTGAGCATCGCGCCATCACCGGCGGCGCCGAGCAGCTCGACGTGATCGTCGCCGCGCCGCATACCTCCGGCAGCTGCGTGGTGGTGGTGTCGGTGCGCGACGGCATCAATCTCGGCCATGGCAGTTTTTTCCCGCGGCACCCGCCGGGCATCGCCATGGACGAGCTGCTGGGGGGATTCATCGCCCAGTACTATCTGGAACGGCCGCCGCCGCCCGAGCTGCTGGTGAGCGAGCTGCCGGAGGACGCCGAATGGCTCGAAGCCACGCTGTCCGCCAAGGCCGGGCGCAAGGTGCGCATCGCCCGGCCCGAGCGCGGCGCCAAGCAGCGGCTGCTGGAGATGGCCGCGGGCACTGCGCTGCAGGCCCTGTCGACGCGCATGATGGAGGCCGCCAGCATGGATCAGCGCCTGCTCGAATTGCAGCAGGCGCTGGACCTGGAGCAGCCGCCGCGCCGCATGGAGTGCTTCGACATCAGCCACACCATGGGCGAGAAGGCGGTAGCGTCCTGTGTGGTGTTCAACGAGGAAGGGCCGCTCAAGGCGGCCTATCGCAAATTCAATATCGAAGGTATCACCCCGGGCGACGACTATGCCGCCATCAAGCAGGCGGTGGCGCGGCGCTATGCCCGCATCAAGGGCGGGGAAGTGCAGTCTCCCGACGTGCTGTTCATCGACGGCGGCAAGGGCCAGCTCGGCGCCGCGATGGAAGCCCTGTCCGAGCTGGGCATCGAAAACCTGCGGGTCGTCGCCATCGCCAAGGGGCCGACGCGCCGGCCGGGCTTGGAGCAGCTGATCCTGCCGGAGCAGGAGCAGCCGCTGGTGCTGGCCCCCGATTCGCCGGCCCTGCACCTGATCCAGCGCATCCGCGACGAGGCGCACCGCTTCGCCATCACCGGCCACCGCGCGCGCCGCGAGAAAGCGCGCCTGACTTCCGGCCTGGAAGTGATTGAGGGCCTGGGGCCGGCCCGCCGCCGCGCCCTACTCAAGACCCTCGGCGGGCTGCCTCAGGTGAAGCGGGCCGGCATCGACGAGCTGGCAAAAGTGGAAGGGATCAGCCGCACCCTGGCGGAACGCATCTACGCCCACTTCCATTGAAAAAGCAGCGGCCAGTGACCAGTTTCCAGTTTCCGGGGAAACTGATGGCGGAGGTTTCCGGGAGCGGCCTGCACAAGAAAAACTGGAAACTGGCAAGCGGAAACCGGAAACTGTGGCCATGCGGCTGAATACACCCACCATCCTGACCCTGGGCCGCGTCGCCGTGATTCCCGTGGTGCTGGGCCTGTTTTATGTGGATTGGCCGCCGGCCCGTCACGTCGCCGCGCTGCTGTTCATGGCGGCTGCCTTCACCGACTGGCTCGACGGCTACCTGGCGCGCCGCTGGAACCAGACCAGCGGCTTCGGCGCCTTCCTTGACCCGGTGGCGGATAAGCTGCTGGTGGCGGTGGCCCTGGTGATGCTGCTGCGCGACGATCCGCGCAGCGTCATGGGGGTGCTGGTGGCGGTGATTATCGGCCGCGAAATCACCATTTCCGCCCTGCGCGAGTGGCTGGCCGAGCTGGGCCAGCGCGGGCGGGTGGCGGTGAGCATGCTGGGCAAGCTGAAAACCGTATTCCAGATGACCGCCATCAGCATGATGCTGTGGCAGACCCCGCTGGGGCCGATCCCGCTTTACGACATCGGCTACCTGCTGCTGTTCCTGGCTTCGGCCCTGACCATCTGGTCCATGATCGTCTATCTGCAGGCCGCCTGGCCGATCATGCGGGATAGCTAAAAGGGCTTGCCTGAGAAGCCGCCGATCCCTACAATACGCAACTCGCAAGCGGGAATAGCTCAGTTGGTAGAGCGCAACCTTGCCAAGGTTGAGGTCGCGAGTTCGAATCTCGTTTCCCGCTCCAATGATTGATCTGGAAAAACCTCGTTCTCGACGAGGTTTTTTCGTATTAGCGGTCCATTTTCAGATTTTCGGCCTTGCTTTCCGGGAATTCGGCCGCAGAAACCGTGCTGGAGTAAAATTCCAGCGTCGCATCGGCTCGATGGCAGAGTGGTTATGCAGGGGACTGCAAATCCCCGTACGTCGGTTCAATTCCGGCTCGAGCCTCCATCAAAGAAAAAAATAATAAAAACAATAGATTATACGCATCGTTTCTGGCTTAAAAGAGAGTCAAAAAGAGGCGAATTTTGGCTCGTGGCTCCCATATGGCTCCCGAGGATGCCGGGTTATACCGGTTTTTACCGACATGCCTAAGCAAGCCGTTGTAGACGAAGCGACAGCGCAGGCGCTGAAGAAGGCGCTCGCGGGACTGCCAGAGGACGCGCTGTTGATGCCAGAGGAAGCGGCCTTCCTGCTCCGCATCACTGTCGGCACTCTTGCCGATGACCGGAACAGCGGAAGCATTGGAATCCCCTTCGTCAAACTCGGTGGCGGTGTGATCCGTTATCAGCGTGAAGCCATTCGCAAGGTCGTAGAGTCCCAAACCTTCACCAACACCGCCGAGGCGAAGTTTGCCGAGCGAGCACGGCGTGAAGACCGTCTAGAAAAGCCGGCGCGCGGACGCAAGCTCGGGCTTATGGCTTCAAGCTATAGCGACTTCATCAGCAGCAACCTCGAAGCCAAGATCATCTGGCCCTTCACTTTCACCGGCCCCGACCAAGTACCAGAAGAATTCTTTTCGACCATCGGCCGGGCAAAGGCGGAAGACCGTCGCGAACATTTGTCTAAGACCCAATACCTGGCTGAAATCGAGCGGGCCACGAACCAGCGTGCAACGCGGGAAGCCAAAGAAGCGGACATTGACCCGGTGGTCAAGCCGCTCCTCGCCAAGGCGCCCAGCAAGCCGCGTGAGGGTGTCTAGTCCCCCCTGTTAGACCGGCCCTGATTGCCACCCACAATGCGGCGCCCCTGGGTGGGTCAATTTGCTCCGCCAGCGGAATTCGTGCGAGTTGCGGACCTGAGCCTAGTGCGGTCCGGATGGCGTCGGCCGCTGCGCTGGTGCAAGAAGCCTGACTTTGCGCTCATGTTCGAGTTGCGCAAGCTCCGCAGTGATGGGCCTGGATGCTAGATCTGTCAGTTCGGGAATTCGCTGATAAGCCCTGTTCTGCGCCTCAAGCAGCTTCAGGTACTTGGCTTCCCGCTGCTCATTCTCGCCCCGCATTCGCGCCGCATAGCGCTCTTCGTATTGTTCGCGGGCGGAACGGATATGCTGGACCTGGCGAGCTCGCTTGGCAGCCTTTTCTCGGTGCGCTGCATAGTCGGGCAGCAACGAGCGCCAACCCAGCCAGTTGACCAGTCGTGTCAATACAGGCCGCTCGTTCTCGGTCTCGTCTGCCAATGCTTGATGTCGCCGGGCTGACTGTTCGTAGGCTGTCAGTGAGGCCAAGTGGTAGCGCCGGTCCTCGATGTATTCGTCCACGGTAACGGGGACGAGCCGGTAAGTGCTGGCAAGCACTTTCCGGCATTCAATCAATTCCGCACGAGCGCGCAGTATCGCTTCATCGCTGCGCGCTGGTGCGACTACGGTAATGGAGCTGAGCCGTGCCAATTCGGCTTCCTGGTACTCCAGCCGACGCATATCAATCATTGCCTCGGCCTTCTCCTCTTCCAGTTGCTCAATCCGTCGCTCCAGGTCATTCCGCTGTTCCTCTTGCGTGTCGATCTGGCGGTTCACTGCGCCCTGCGCGGTGGGTTGTCCCTTCCGCTCCAACGCCGACGCGGCGTGCCCGAGCGTCTGCTTTGCTTCGCGTGCCTCGCCGCGATCCATCAGCGAGCGCCGGTCAATCCTCATATCGAGCCCCGCTTCGGCGAGCATCCGGTTGGCGATGCGTTCCCAGATCTCCCGAAGCCATTCGATTTCGATTTTCGCGGTAGTTGATACGTCCAGTTGCCGGGTCTTCTTCCCGAATTGATTGTCCTTGACGGCCCTCACAGTCGTCATGCAATGGCAGTGGATGTTACGGGTGTCCTGGCGGCCATGCTGATGGATGTTGAGGTCCACAGCAACGGACCACCGCTCTCGTATCTCGGCGGCGAGCTGGCGCATTGCCTCGATATTCGCTTCCAGGGGCAACTCATGCGGCAAGGCGATGACGCACTCCCGTGCAACCTGGCTGTCCTTCCGCTTCTCGGCTATCTCCGCCGCGTTCCACAGCTCGGCACGGTCGCCGGACCAGCCGACAAGTTCCGAATGCAGCACACCCTTGCGTCGCCGGTAGTCAAAGACCTTTCCGGTTCGGCCATCGGCAATGCGAGCGCCTGCGCGGTACGCGGCGCACGCGGTGCTCCGCCGCCCCTCGGATCGCTTTATGGTTTGCATGTGCACCGAATAGATACTCACCTTCCACCTCGTCCCGCCATTCCGTCTGCCGTGTTTTCTGCTTCTCCGCTTTAGTGACGCGCTACGCGTCATGCGCTCGCGTTGCGCAGCAACGCTAAGAGCGCGCCTTTCGCCGCTTGCCTCACCGGCCGTGTTCTTACATCTTTGGAATTTTCAGGCTGCTGTCAACACACAACTCGAGGGGATTGACAAGTTCCAGAAATTTGCAGAATGGGAATGAGGTAATCCCACCACAGGAGAAAGCAGATGACCTCAATGACGATGTTGACGAAGTACGAAATCGAAGAACGCCTGAACTTTGAGATACGGGACCGGCTCGCGAAGCGGCAGCGTGAAGGTGAAGTAGCGATGAATGACTGGTACCACGAGGTATTCGATTGGCTCGAAGCCCTGGAGCCAGCACCACCCGATCCGACCAAGGGCAGCCGTCGGCGCGGCCGGGTCACCCGACTGGCCCCCCATGTCGGGAGGATGCGCCAATGACGCCGCGAGAGAAAGCCGCAGCGCGAGTCGAGCGCATCGAAGTAGAGCTGCGCCAGGCCAAAGCGCAGTTGAAGTTGGTCACAGCCCGCGAAGTCAAGGCGACAGTCCGGCAGGAACGCCGCGCTCTGATCGCACTGGGCGAGTGGCTGATGGTCAACGAGCCCGAGCGTTTGGGTGAAGCTCTGGTGGCGCCAGACCAGAAAGCCTCGCTGGAAACCTTGCTCAAGCGCACCAAACCCGCTTCCGGGTCGCCTCAAACGCTGCTGGAGATATGGGAGGGTCACGGAAAGAGGCCAACAAAACAGTAGTTTGCATTTTATTATAATATATTATATTATATCAATCTCAATCTGCACCATTCGACGGAGACCGATGGAAAAGTTGAACCGGTATGGGAGAAAGCTCGGCAGCGGTGAAATGGTCGAGCCTTCTCTCATCAACTTCAATGTCAGCCGCGAGACGAAGGAGCGCTTCGCGCTTCTAGCTCAGCGGCACGGCATGACTGTATCAAAGGCGCTGCGCCTCTATTGCGAAATGGCGGTGCAGAACGACGACCTCTTTCCCAAGCAGGAGCGCAGCGCCACCCCTTAACCAACTAGGAGTGTGCTATGCGAAAGATACCTGCGCGGTATGCGACAACAAAGATGGAGCGCCATGTGCGGCGCTGGCTTAATGACTATGGGCGTGACTCGCCCCGAGGCGCGGCTGATGCGTTTCGAGACTTGATGATAGGCGGGTGCGGAGCGGGCACTGTCAGCCATCTCATCTACAACAAGGACACTGACCGCTTTTTTGCGGCTCACGCGGACGACATCTCCGATGTCGTCCGCGACCTGGAAGACAGTTGCGGCCAGCCCATTTCCAGGGTGCTCGTGAATTGGGATGCCGACGACCCCTTGGCTCGACGCTCTCACAACCGATTCCTATTGGCCCACCTCGGATTTGAGCAAGCCGCTCGCAGCGTCGGCGCGCGAGCAGGTCTGTGAGGAGGCGGCCATGAACTTCAACTTCGTAACACTTCAATATCTGCGCAATCGGTTTTCAGGCGCCCCGCCGTTCGTCTGGCCTATAAATTTCACCAATCTTCAGATTTTTCCGGTTGTAGGCCTGGACGCTCAGGGGACCCCCATCCCTTGTCCAATCAAGAAGTCCATCATCATTGACACTATCCCCGGTGTCGCTGCGTTCGGCAAAGTCAAAGCAGTTCGCCGCACGATCCAAAAATTTACAACGAGTAGCGGACTGTACGGCGTGCACTACACATATGTGCCGCCAGATCACGCCGTGTCTTGGGGTGACGGCATGTTTACCTTCTCTCGGGAAGAGGCCGATATGGTGCTGGTCGCAAACCAGCGTTGGATGGTTACGCTTACGCGTGAACAGACCGAAGCCGTATTACATGAGGCTCAGTGTATCAATGAAGGCCGAATGCTTGCAGCAGATCTACTCCGCCTGCGCCAGCGCCAGCGCAAACCCAACACAACAACAACTAGGCGCAGCTTGTAAGCGCGCTCACATACAACTGAATGAGGTTCTTATGATTCTGTTACCCAGACGCATCAAGTCACGAATTCCCCCCATTGGGTCTGTCAATAATTCCTTGCCATCGGCTCGGACTGTGCAGGCTCTACTGTTCACCCCGGCGTCGCTTTCAACGTGGTTGGTCGTTGCCGGAGAATATGGCCTTAACCGTGACAGACGGCCCGACTACCTCTGTGTGTGTTGGACACTCCACAACGGCGATATTGCTGGTGCTGAATGGACCCTCGAATCACTTCAGGGATTGGAATGGCTTCAGCGCAACTCCATTAACATTCGACGCAATACGGTGTTTCAGCCGGCTCCGTTCGCAGATGTGCGTGACAAGTGTGTCAAGCAGATTGAGGCAGTGAAAAAAATGAACGCGGCGTATGGTTTGGCGCGAGAGTGGTGCTCGTTGTCGCAGATCCGGAGGGGCCACATCCCTTACGTCGTCGGCCAGTAAGCGGCAATAAGCTCCGGTGCCGGTTGGCGGCTGCCTCCTTTTGCCGAGATGGCGCGGCGCACGGTGCCGGTGATGAGTTGGTCGGCATGCTGGTAGATTTGTCGTGCCTGCAGGGTGTCGTGATTGGAAATCAGCACAGGTACACCGAGGGTGTCGCGCAACCGTGCCGCTTCCTCGGCAAGTCGTCGCTGGTGCTCGAGTGTGAAGCTCTGGGGGCCATAGTTCGCGAAATTCGCGGTGGCCGTGAGAGGCAAGTAGGGTGGGTCACAGTAGACCAAGTCGCCAGCCCGCACTTCTGCTAGGGTCTGCCAGACATCCTGGCACTTGATCTCGACCTTCGATGCCTTGAGCTTGTCAGCAAAGAATCTCATGGCGTCGGATGGGCATTGAGGCGGCTTGGAAAATTTTCCGAATGCCACATTGAACTGGCCAAGCCTGTTATAGCGCACAAGCCCATTGAAAGCGTGCCGGTTCAGGTATACGAACAATGCGGCGCGCTCTCGCTTGCTGCGCGTGGTGTTGAACTGTTTGCGCAGTACGCGGAACCGGGCATCTGCGTTGTTTCGCGGGACAAATAGAGCTTCGATGTCTTTGATTGCCGCCTTCGGCGTGCGCTGCAGCGCCCGATAAAGGTTGATCAAGGCAATATTCGTGTCCGCGAGTAGGTATTCGTCGAACACGGTGTTGAGGAATATTGAGCCGCCCCCGGTGAACGGCTCAACCAAGCGTGTGGCGGTAGGCCATAACTGGTCTAGCATCGTGCTCAATAAGCTTTTGCCGCCCGGCCACTTGAGAAAGGGGGTGTTGATCGGGAACTGAAACGCCTGTGGGCTGCGGATCAGACCATCCTCCATCCCCAGCGGCCGCCTCACCTCGCCTTGATACGCTGGCGGTCCGCCGCCCGGCGGTAGGTAGTAGAGCCCCGGCCTGGAAGCCGTTGAGGCCCACTGAATGCGATTTCTCCAAGCCCGGCCATCTTTCATTCGCGCAGGCCAGGCTGCGAGCGTCTGCTGTAACTGCCGTTGTGTGCGGCGCCCTTCGGTCTCGAAGAAATGTCCTCCCCCGTGCGCAGGGAGCAGGAACGGCTTAACGCCTAGCTTCAGGCCGGTGAGGATGTAGGGTTCGTCAAGTTCGACGGGTGGGATGCCGCCCTGCTCAAGCTCAGCAATTTCCGCCGGAGTGAGTTCCAGCCAGGGCGGAATAGTCGGGCCACTGGCGCTTGGATTGTGTCCTGGACGTTTAAATGGCATCAGGGCGACTCGAATTGAAGGTGAAAGACAGCCTGACTAGCGCAATTGGGTGTTGCCGTCTGTATCAGTCAGAGCTTCCCAGCAATTTTCCAGGGCTTACCAACAAACTTTCTGCGATAGTCGCCAGAGAATCGATCCCCAGATTTCTCTTCCCGAGTTCCACGTCGCTGATGTACTGCTGCCCGAGATGAGCGCGTTCGGCTAACTGTTCCTGGCTCAAGTTCTGCCGCTCCCTCTCGGCCCGTACATTTTCGCCTAGCAGGCGCCTAATTTTGTGCGGCTTCTTTCCGGGCATCTATCGAGGCTACAGGTCCTCCGATCTATTGTTTATCGCCGATTCGATGTACATTAAATGGGCGATAAACAGTCAGAAAATCTTTGCTCAGGAGTACCCATGCGCACCAGCCTGTTAGCTTTAAGCGTTATTGTCGGAATAGCCTTCTCTGCTCAGGGGCAAGGTCCACCCGCTCCCCGCGTCCTATCCGTGGATCTCAGCGAAGTCCGGGGCGAATTCACCAGCCCGGAACAGATTGCAATGGCCCGTTCGGTGCGTCTGGACAGCTCCAGCACGGGCACGGGCTGGCAGAAGGGCGCTGACGGCCTATATACCTGGTCGGACAGTATCCAGGTGCCCGGAGCTTCTATGCTCGCCCTACGTTTCCCCGGCATGAAGCTCCCTGTCGGCTCTGAGCTTACCCTGACCAACACCCAGGGCTTCATGTTCAGTTACAGCCCGTCCGACATCAATCCGCAGCGCTTCGTTTCAGTGTTCGTTCCGGGGGATACCCTGACGTTGGCGGTCAAAGCTGTGAACCCGGCTGGCGTGTCCATCACCGCTGACAAAATCTATGTTGGAGCGAGCAATCCGCTTGCCACCACTTCCACTGTGTCTCCGGCGTCCAAGATGTCGAATGCCTCTCTCTGGAATGCGGCCAGGGCCGTGTCTGCCGCCGCGTTGCCGACCCCCTGCAGTGTTAGTCCATACGCCACTGCATGCCGCGAAGCCCTGCTGAAGAACTACGCCTGCGCGGTGGACTCGACCTCGGCTACCCAGTCGCGTGCGGCTGTTGCCATCACGGTTTCCAGTGATACGGCGTCCGAGTCTGGTTCGGGTACTCTGGTCAATGACACCAGTGGGGACGGTCATGCTTATGTGGTGACCGCTGCTCACCTGGCTGGCGAAGATCGCGTTCCGGACTACACCAATGCCACGATTACGGTTTACTGGCCCCGCATCGATGGGGATTGCGGCGACCCGTACTACAATGCGGCGACCAATACGTTCCCCTACACTGCAACGTATGCGGGCTTGCCTGCATCTTATGGTCCGGTCAGCAACGATTTTACGGTGATTGCTCATCAGGATCACGTCGTTAACCCGCATGCTGTGACCTCCATCTGCCAAATCGGCACGGCAGGTACGTCAAGCTGCGTCGTTGGCGCTGACATGATGCTGCTGGGCAGTTCCAATGCGCCGCCGCAGGGTGCCAACCCGTACTGGGCGGGCATCAATGCCAAGGATACGACGGGCGCCGATAAGACCGTGCCGTATGCGCCGACCACCGGTGATGTCGGAAGTGCTGATCCGAGCTTCGGGGCGTATAGCTTCAGCCTGAATTATGCTCTGGCCTTCCCCATGACTTATGCCAAGGACAGCTCCTTTGGGGTGCTGAATGGCCAGGAAGCGAAGGGAACGGGTAGCCCAACGGCGGGCGTTCCCGGTGCGGATGGCCCTTCGGTGTGGTGTGCCGACTTTACCAATGACACGGGTGACGTGACCACGGGTTCTTCGGGTTCGGCTTTGTTTGATGCCATTGGAGAGTTGCGTGGCTGGCTGTCCTATGTCGAGACTTCTGCAGGTTCTACCACTGCGAATGGCCCTTGCCCCGATGCGTATTACCGCGTCGATCTGGCTTGGAACAACACTTACAACGGTGCGGCTAATGCACTCAAGACCTACCTGGATGCCAGCAACACCGGCACCCTGCTCATCGGTGGTCATGAGGACGCGACCCGTTCGGATAACCTGACGGTGATCATGGGTGCGCTTGAAGACGCCAACGTAGCGGCGGGTGGAACGGTGGATCTCGTCTATTACACCGACGAAGCTACCGTATGTGCTGCCTCCTCTGCACCCGCAGGCGTTACCGGCTGGGACAAGACCATCACGGTTCAGAACAAGACCCAGGCATCGGCCACCGTTACGGTGCCGGGTGCTTCGACGCTGACGTTAATGTGTACGAATGCAGCGGGGT
>JAMFRN010000132.1 GCA_026224805.1 Nevskia soli | reverse complement strand
GTGCCGCCGCTGCCGGAGCACTTCCCGCGCCGCAACCGCATCATCAGCGGCCTGGCGCTGGGAGTGCTGGTGGTGGAGGCGGCGCGTAAATCCGGCTCCCTCATCACCGCCCGCCTGGCCGGCGAGCAGGGCCGCGAGGTGTTCGCCATCCCCGGCTCGATCCACAACCCCCTGGCGCGCGGCAGCCATGCCCTGATCCGCGAGGGCGCCAAGCTGGTGGAAACGGTGGACGACATCCTCAGCGAACTGGCGCCGCAACTGCCCGCCGCGCGCGCCAGCCTGGCGGCCGGCACGAATCCTGCTGAATCGAACGGTGAATCCGCTGGCGAGTCGGTCGGCGACCCGGACCAGACGCGGGTGTTGCAGGCCCTGGGTTTCGAGACGCTGGCGCTGGACCATCTGGTAGGGCGGCTGGGCCTGCCGGTGGAGCGGATTTCGGCGGCTTTGCTGACGCTGGAGCTGGCGGGTCTGGTGTCGGCGGGGCCGGGTGACACCTTCACGCGGCTGCAACGCACTTGAGCTAAACAGCATCTAGTGGAAAGATAGAGGCCAGATGCAGATAAAAAGGGCTTGATCGGGGTTTTAGGCGGGGCGGCAGACGCGGCTTGTTCGCGCTTGTTTCACCCTTATAATGGCTAAACCTGATAACGCGCTGGCCCAACTCCAGCGCGAATGAGATGAAAGAAACCCTTCTCGACGTACTGATGTACCTCTTCGAGAACTACCACGATGGTGAGTTCTCGGACTCCGACAACCAGGAAACCCTGCGCGTCGAGCTGGCAGCCGCCGGTTTCCCCGAAGAAGAAGTAGGTCATGCTTTTGCCTGGCTCGACGGCTTGGCGAGTCAACGCAATGCGCCGGCCCTGGCCGGACGCACCGATGCGCTGCGCATTTATGCGCCGCAGGAGCAGGAGCGCCTGTCGGCCGAGTGTCGCGGTTTCCTGCTCTTTCTGGAACAGCTCGGCATCCTCAATCCGGAGAGCCGCGAACTGGTGATCGAGCGCCTGCTCGCGCTGGAAGAGGAAGTCGACCTCGAGCGCGTCAAGTGGGTCTGCCTGCTGGTGCTGATCAACCAGCCGGGCGAGGAAGAAGCCGCGGTGCACCTGGAAGACATGGTGTATTACCAGGGCGAATTCCTGCATTAGGCCCGTCCTGGGCAAGACCGGGCCATCCTTGGCCCGGACTGTTGAAATAAGCAAAGCCATCGGTGGGTGGAGATGTCCTTGACGCCGTCGGATGACTGGCAGCCGCTGGACACGTTTCCAACCCATCTGGCGGCGGAAATCGCCGCCGGTGTGCTGCGCGCCGACTCGCTGCCGGTGCGCATCGAATCCTACGGCGTCGTTCCGGGCCTGGAGCAGGGCAGCCGCCTGCTGGTTCCGGCCGCGCTGCTGCACCGCGCGCGCTGGCTGACGGCGCAGGCCAGGGTCAGCGATTCCGAGCTGGACCGGCTGGCCCTGGAAGCGTCGCCGGAACCCTGAAGGTTCCGCAATTCGGGCCCGCGGCGACAGGCCGGGCCAGATTTTTTTCATCCTGTTTCAATCGTTTTCTTCCCAGAGGGACTGGCTCCGGCGCGGCTTCGCCGCCGCGGCCGGCGCTGGACAGGCCGCGGCGTCGCTTGTATAAGCTGACGCCCCACGCGCTCTAAAACGCGAAATCCGGGTAGCAATGAGCAAACATCTGGTCATCGTCGAGTCGCCCGCCAAGGCCAAGACGATCAAGAAATATTTGGGCAAGGACTACGAAGTCCTGGCCTCGTACGGTCACGTGCGCGATCTGGTGCCGAAGGACGGCGCCGTCGATACCGCGCGCGGCTTCGAGATGAAGTACCAGCTGATCGAGCGCAACGAAAAGCACGTCCGCGCCATCGCCGCCGAGCTGAAGCATTCCGACGACCTGATTCTCGCCACCGATCCGGATCGCGAGGGTGAGGCCATTGCCTGGCACCTGTCCGAGTACCTGAAGGAAAAAGGCCTGCTCAAGGACAAGCCGGTGCAGCGCGTGGTGTTCTACGAGATCACGCCGCGCGAGGTGGCCCAGGCCATCGCCAATCCGCGCGAGGTGTCGCTCGACCTGGTCAACGCCCAGCAGGCGCGCCGTGCGCTGGACTACCTGGTCGGCTTCAATCTGTCGCCGCTGCTGTGGCGCAAGGTCGCGCCCGGCCTTTCCGCCGGCCGCGTGCAGAGCCCGGCGCTGCGCCTGATCTGCGAGCGCGAGGCCGAGATCCGCGCCTTCGTGCCGCAGGAATACTGGACCCTGGAAGCGCGCAGCGAGAAGGAGCAACAAGTCTTCAGCGCGCGCCTGCTCGAATACAACGGCGTCAAGGTGGAGCAGTTCACCTTGGGCAACGAGGGCGCGGCCAGCGCCGCGCATGCGGCGATCGAGAAGGCCGCCGCCGGCGAGTTGCTGGTGGCCAAGGTCGAGAAGAAGCAGCGCAAGCGCTCTCCCGGTCCGCCGTTCACCACCTCGACCCTGCAGCAGGACGCCAACCGCAAGCTCGGCTTCACCGCCAGCCGCACCATGCGCACCGCGCAGCAGCTGTATGAAGGCGTGGAGATCGAAGGCCAGGCGGTCGGCCTCATCACTTATATGCGTACCGACTCGGTGTCGCTGGCGCAGGACGCCCTGGTCGAGATCCGCGAAACCATCAGAAACCGCTACGGCGCCAAGTCGCTGCCGGACGAGGCGCGCCAGTTCAAGACTAAGTCGAAGAACGCACAGGAAGCGC
The DNA here is from genome assembly GCA_026224805.1 of Nevskia soli. GTDB lineage: Bacteria > Pseudomonadota > Gammaproteobacteria > Nevskiales > Nevskiaceae > Nevskia > Nevskia soli_A. The sequence continues at coordinate 19,658 of JAMFRN010000132.1, read as the reverse complement.
ATGAAGCGGTGCGCCCCACCGCCGCCGCGCGTGCACCCGAGCAGGTCGGCCGCTATCTGACGCCGGACCAGGCCAAACTCTATGACCTGATCTGGAAGCGCACCGTCGCCAGCCAGATGAATCCGGCGGTGTTCGACACCGTCACCGCCGAGCTGCGCGCCGGCAAAGATCACGCGTTCCGCGCCAACGGCCAGACCCTGGTCGAGCCGGGCTTCCTCGCCGCCTACGGCATCGCCGTCGACGACGAAGCCGAGGCGCACGAGGACGACGAGAAGCGCCTGCCGCCGCTGGCCGAGGGCGAGACGGTGAAGCTGCTGGAACTGCTGCCCGAGCAGCACTTCACCCAGCCGCCGCCGCGCTACACCGAAGCGAGCCTGGTGAAGACGCTGGAGGAGTTCGATATCGGCCGTCCCTCCACCTACGCCTCGATCATCTCCACCCTGCAGGCGCGCGAGTACGTGCTGCTCGAGGGCAAGGCCTTCATCCCGACCGACGTCGGCATGATCGTCAACCGCTTCCTCACCGAGCATTTCACCCGCTACGTCGATTACGAATTCACCGCCAAGCTGGAAGACGAGCTGGATGCGATCTCGCGCGGCGAAGCCGAGTGGGTGCCGCTGCTGGCGCGCTTCTGGAGCGATTTCAAGCCCACCGTCGATTCGAAGATGGAGTTGTCGCGTTCCGAGGTTTCGGAAGCGCGGCAGATCGGCACCGATCCCACCAGCGGCAAACCGATCAGCGCGCGCCTCGGGCGCTACGGGCCGTTCGTGCAGATCGGCACCAAGGAAGATGTCGACAAGCCGCGTTTCGCCTCCCTGCGCGCCAACCAGCGCATCGACACCATCACCATCGAGCAGGCACTGGAGCTGTTCAAGCTGCCGCGCAAGCTCGGCCCGTTGCCGGGCAGCGGCGTCGAAGTGGACGTCAACATCGGCCGCTTCGGCCCCTATGCGCGCTACGGCGACCAGTTCGTTTCGCTGAAGAAGGACGACGACCCCTTCACCATCGAGATGCCGCGCGTCATCGAGTTGATCGAGGCCAAGCAGGCGGCGCTGGAAGCGGCCACCATCAAGCTGTTCGACAACACCGGCATCCGCATCGTCAAGGGACGTTTCGGTCCCTACATTACCGACGGCAAGCGCAAGGCGCGCATCCCCAAGCTGCGCGATCCGGAGTCGCTGTCGGTGTTCGAGTGCGAGGCTTATTTGGCCGAGGCCGAAGCGGCCAAGCCCGGCAAGAAGAAGGGCGGCAAGAAAGCCGCTGCGAAGAAAACCGCGGCGCCGGTCGCGGGTGATGCTGCGCCCAAGGCTGCGGCGAAGAAGGCCGCAGTGAAGAAAGCGCCAGCCAAGAAGGCTGCAGCCAAGAAAACCGCGGCAAAGCGCGCCGCCGGCAAGGCTTAATCCGGTCATGGCAACGACGCCGGTGCGCGTTGCCTGCGCCGCGCTGCGCGCCGGCGGCGTCATCGCCTATCCCACCGAGGCGGTGTGGGGCCTGGGCTGCGATCCGCGCAACCAGGGCGCCGTCGACAAGCTGCTGGCGCTGAAGCGCCGCGACTGGCGCAAGGGCCTGATCCTGGTCGCCGCCGACTTCGCCCAGCTCGAGCCCTTCGTGCAGCTGCCCTCGCGCACCGCGCAGAAGCGCGCCTTCAGCAGCTGGCCGGGACCGGCCACCTGGATCTTCCCGGCTTCCGACCACACGCCAATGTGGATCAGCGGCGAGCGCGACTCGGTGGCGATCCGCGTCAGCGCCCACCCAGTGGTGCAGGCGCTGTGCCTGGCCTACGGCGGCCCCATCGTCTCCACCAGCGCCAACCGCGCCGGGCACGAGGCGGCGCGCAGCGCCAGCGCGGTGCGCCTGGCGTTCGGGCGCAGCATCGACGCGCTGGTGCCCGGCGCCCTCGGCAAGCTGGAAGCGCCGACGGTGATCCGCGACGTCATCAGCGGCATGATCCTGCGCCGATGAGCACGGTCAATATCCAGGCGGTCGAAACCTATCTGCGCGATTTGCAGAACCGCATCTGCGCCGCGTTCGAGCAGCTCGATGGCACGGCGAAGTTCCAGCATGACGTCTGGACCCGGCCTGAAGGCGGCGGTGGTGAAAGCCGTGTGCTCGCCGACGGTGCCGTATTCGAGCGCGCCGGCGTCAACTTCTCCGATGTCAGCGGCGCCAAACTGCCGCCCGCCGCCACCGCGCAGCGCCCCGAGCTGAGCGGCCGCGGCTTCCGCGCCATGGGCGTGTCGCTGGTGGTGCACCCGCGCAATCCCTACCAGCCCACCGCCCACGCCAATGTGCGCTTCCTCGTCGCCGAGGCCCCGGGCGCAGAACCGGTGTGGTGGTTCGGCGGCGGCTTCGACCTGACACCCTATTACGGTTTCGAGGAGGACGTGCGCCACTGGCACGCCACCGCGCGCGACGCCTGCGCCCCGTTCGGCGCCCAGGTGCATCCGAAGCTGAAACAGTGGTGCGACGACTATTTCTTCCTCAAGCACCGCAACGAGCCGCGTGGCGTCGGCGGCCTGTTCTTCGACGACTGGCGCGAAGGCGGCTTCGATGCGAGCTTCGCCCTGATGCGCAGCGTCGGCGACCACTTGCTGCCGGCCTACCTGCCGATCGCCCAGCGCCGCAAGGACATGCCCTACGGCCAGCGCGAGCGCGACTGGCAGCTGTACCGCCGCGGCCGCTACGTCGAGTTCAACCTGGTGTGGGATCGCGGTACCCTGTTCGGGCTGCAATCCGGCGGCCGCATCGAGTCCATACTGATGTCGATGCCGCCGCTGGCGGCCTGGCGTTACGATTACCAGCCCGAGCCCGGCAGCGCCGAGGCGCGGTTGTACGAGGAGTTTCTGATACGCAAGGATTGGCTATGACTCTGCGCAGACGATTGCGGCTGATGACGCATCCCTGGCGGCTGGCCGTGGAACGGCTGCCGCGCGATGCCGCCCTGCCACTGCCGTCCTCGCAGGATGGCCTGTTCGCCGTGGTGCGCACGCGGGACTCGCTGACGGTGGTGCGCGAGGCCGACGAATCGTTCCAGGGCAGCGTGTGGCGCGCGCTGGAAGTGGCCGGGCCGTTTCCCTTCTCCGAATCCGGCGTGCTCGCCGCGGTGGCCGGCCCGCTGGCCGAAGCCGGCGTCAGCATCTTCGCCGTGAACAGCTACGAAACCGAGTACGTGCTGGTGCAGGAGCCGGACCTGGAACGGGCGCGCGCCGCGCTGGAGCAGGTCGGGCATTTGCTGGCCTGAGCGATTCCCCATGACCCTGACCGAACTGCGCTACCTGGTGAACCTCGACAAGGAGCGCCATTTCTCGCGCGCCGCCGAGCGTTCTTTCGTTTCGCAGCCGACGCTGTCGGTGGCGCTGAAGAAGCTGGAGGAGGAGCTGGGCGTGGCGCTGTTCGAGCGCATCCGCGGCGAGGCGCGGCCGACGCCGGTGGGCGAGCGCATCATCGCCCAGGCCAGGCGCGTGCTGGCCGAGGCCAAGCGGGTCGAGGACATCGCCGGCGAGGGCAAGGACGAGCTGGTCGGGCCGCTGCGGCTCGGCGCCATCTACACCGTCGGTCCCTACCTGCTGCCCAGCCTGGTGCCCGAGTTGCGCCAGCGCGCGCCGCAGATGCCACTGGTGATCGAGGAGAATTTCACCGCGGTGCTGCTCGATCAGCTGCGCGACAACGAGCTGGATGTCGCCATCATCGCCCTGCCGGTGGACCTGCACGGCCTCTCGGCCTGGGCGCTGTACGACGAGGAGTTCGTCGTGGTGCTGCCGCGCGATCACCGCTGGGTCAACGAGACCGCCCTGCCGGCGAAGAAGCTGGCGGAAGAGCACCTGCTGCTGCTCGGTCCCGGCCATTGCTTCCGCGACCAGGTCATCGCGGTCTGCCCCAAGTGCGTCGATGCCGAGGGCGACGGCCCGCGTCCGCACACCGGCAGCTCGCTGGAGACGATCCGCTACATGGTCGACAGCGGCCTGGGCATCACCGTGCTGCCGCGCGGCTCGGTCGACAACCGCCCGGCCGAGCCGCACCCGCTGCCCTCGGTGCCATTCGCCGCCCCGGCGCCGACGCGGCGCATCGGCCTGGTGTGGCGGCGCAGCTTCCCGCGCCAGCAGGCGATCCAGATCCTGCGCGACGGCATCCTCAACGGCGGTGTGCGTGGCGTGCGCTTGTTGCAGGATGCGGTGGCGCAGCTCGCGGAAGCCTGATGCCCCACGCTGCGAAGCACGCATGACTGAAGCGCTGGCGAAGGCCACCCGCGATTTCTTCACCGCGCGCATGCTCGGCTTGGTGCTGTGGCCGCTGCTCGGCTCGGTGCTGCTGTGGTCGTTCCTCGGCTTCTTCTTCTGGCACGACCTGGTCAATGGCCTGCAGCATCTGGCCGCGGTGCCGGCGCTGAGCAATCTGCTGGGCGACTCGGTGCTGCATGTGGTGAGCGAGTTCAGCGTCGCCATCGCCCTGCTGCTGATCCTGCCGCCGCTGGTGCAGGCCAGCGCCTTGCTGATCACCGCCACCCTGGCGATGCCGCTGATGGTCGAGTTCGTCGCCGGGCGCGACTACCCGCAGCTGGAGCGGCGCAAGGGCGGCACCGTCGCCGGCAGCATCTGGAACGCGCTGGCATCGACCCTGGCCTACCTGCTGCTGTGGCTGGTGACCCTGCCGCTATGGCTGTTCGGCATCCCCGCCATCGTGCTGCCGGTGCTGCTCAACGGCTGGCTCAACGACCGCCTGTTCCGCTACGACGCCCTGGCCGAGCATGCCAGCCGCGACGAATATGCGATTCTGCGCGGCCGCGCCGGCGGCCAGTTCTTCCTGCTCGGCTGCGTCGCCTCCCTGGTCCAGTTGGTGCCCCTGCTGAATCTGGTCGCGCCGGTGTATTCGGGCCTGTGCTTCATCCATTTCGGCTGCGCCGAATTAGCCCGGCTGCGCGCCGCCGGCCGGGCCTGAGGGCCTGCACCGGCGGGCCTAAGCTTGAATTCCACGCGGACGGCAACATTTTGTGCCTGAGTGCTGTCCAAGTAATACCGAGACCTCCCCCGGAGTTTCCATGTCCAAACCGATCCTGATCCTGTTGTTTGCCGCCTGTGCCAGCCTCACCGGCGGCTTTGCCTACGCCGACGCCGATGCCAGCATGCACCAGGTCTACGAGGCCGCCAGCAGCGGCCACCTGGACCAGGCGCAGACCATGATGGCGCAGGTGCTGAAGGATCATCCGGCCAGCGCCAAGGCCCATTACGTCGAGTCCGAACTGGACGCCAAGCAGGGCAGGTTCGGTCCCGCCCGCGACGAATTCCAGACCGCCGAAAAGCTCGCCCCTGGACTGCCCTTCGCCAAGCCGGAGGCGGTCAGTGCGCTGCGCGCGGAGCTCTATCCGCAGGCGCGGGCCATGACGGCCAATCCCAATCCTAATCCCGTACCGGTGAATGCCGCGCCGTACAGCGCTGCGCAGGGCCCCGCGCATACCAGCTTTCCCTGGGGGCTGGTGATCAGCATTTTCCTGATTGTGGCGATCGTGTGGGCGCTGCTGCGCCGGCGCCAGCAGGCCGTCATGTCCGGCTATGGGCCGGGCTACGGCGGGGCGCCCGGCGGCAATTACGGTGGCGGCTATGGCAACGGCTATCCCCCTCCCGGCGGCGGCGGCCTGCTCGGCAGCCTCGGCACCGGGCTGGCGGTGGGTGCTGGCGTGGTGGCGGGCGAGGAGCTGGCGCATCACCTGCTCGACGGCGGCGAACGGCGGCCGTTCGATGGCGCCGATTCCGGCGCCTATCGCGAGCCGTCGAGCGATCCCAACGCCGACATGGGCGGCAATGACTTCGGCGTCAGCGACAGCGGCTCCTGGGACAGCAGCAGCGACAGCGCCGGTGGTGGCGGGGACGACTGGTCCTGATCGCAAGCACGCTTCCGCGCGCCCCCGGGTGCGCGGAAGCGTGCTGAAGGAGGGCGCGCGGCCGGACACGGCTGCCATATCTGCCTGAAACTTAAGAGTCCCCGCGGGCGGGGGTCTTGAGGCTGTTTCCCGGTGTGCTGCCGCAATCCGGAAGAGCGGCAATGGCGCAGCCATTCCGGTGCGGCCTCCTGGCCGCCTACAATGAGCGGGTGGGTGTGCGTCCGCCGCAATTTTCCGGCCGCACGAAACTCGCTGCCGCGGTTGCACTCCAATAATGGTAAACAGGCCCCGAATTCGCCGATGCGGCTGAAATCCGCCCCTTTGTTGCTGCTGCCCGCGTTGCTCTGCGCCGCCCTGCTGGCGGGCGCCGACGACGATACCTATGCCGCCGCGCGGCAGGAATTCCTGCGCGATTACACCACCGCCAGCGCCATGCTGCCGGAAGGGCCGCCGCAGGACAGCGCGGCGCTGCAGGCCTATCCCCTGTATCCGTATTTGCAGGCGGCGCGGCTGAAGCGCGATCTGCGGCTGGCGCCCGACCCCAATGCGGTGGATGTGCGCATCGGCCAGTTCCTCAAGGACAACGGCGAGCAGCCGGTTGGCCGCGCCCTGCGGCGCGCCTGGCTGCCGGACCTGGCGCGGCGCAAGTCCTGGTCGATGTTCTACACCCAGTACGTCGACACCGGCGCCGACGCCAGCCTGCGCTGCAACGCCTTGCAGGCGCGCATCGCCCTGAACCAGACCAAGGACCTGGCGCCGGCGATCGTCGAGCAATGGCTCAACGGCCGCGACACGCCGGCGGAGTGCGAGCCCGCGTTCGACTGGCTGCGCGCGCGCAAGCTGCTGCCGGCTTCCCTGGTCGACCAGCGGGCGCGGCTGTCCCTGGCCGCCGGCAACTTCCGCCTGGCGCAGAACCTGGCGCGGACGCTGCCGCCGGAGATGGCCGCGCCGGTGCAGCAGTGGGCCGCCCTGATCGAGCAGCCGCAGCGTGAAATCGACCGTTTCATTGCCCAGCCGGAACTGAGCGTTGAGCCCGCCGCCCAGCTGGACGGCTGGACGCGGCTGGCGCGCGCCGATGCCGATGCGGCGATGGAGCGCTACCAGCCGCTGCTCGACGCGCGCAAGCTCGACGCGGCCGGCGCCAGCCTCTATGCGCGCGCAGTGGCGCTGAGCCTGGCCTGGAGCCGCCGCCCCGAAGCGCTGGACTGGTTCGCCCGCGTCGCCGCCGGCGATGTCGACGAGCGCAGCGCCGAGTGGACGGTGCGCGCCGCGCTGTGGGCCGGCAACTGGCCGCGGGCGGCGCAGGCGCTGGCGGCGATGCCGCCCTCGCTCGGCAACCTGCCGCGCTGGCGCTACTGGGCCGCGCGCGCCAGCGAGGTGCAGGGCGATGCCGCCGCCGCGCGCGCGGTCTACGCGCAGCTCACCGCCAACGACAATTACTACGCCGCGCTGTCCAGCGCCCGCCTGGGCCAGCCGTTCGCGCCGCACCCGCAGCCGCTGACTATCAACACCGCAGTCGGCGCGCAGATCGCGCAGGAGCCGCCGTTCGTGCGCGCGCACGAGCTGCTGCTGTGCGACCTCAAGCCGCTGGCGGCGGTGGAATGGCAGTCCGGCGTCGACGGCCTCGATCCGGCCTGGCGCCTGCAGGCGGTGTCGCTGGCGATGCGCTGGGGCTGGTACGAGCAGGGCATCGCCAGCGCCAGCAAGCAGGGCGTGTTCAACGATTACCAGCTGCTCTATCCCAAGCCCTACGACGTGGCGGTGCATACCGCCGTCGCGCTGAGCCAGGTGCCGGAAGACCTGATCTACGCCATCCTGCGGCAGGAGAGCCTGTACGACGCCGAAGTGGTGTCGCATGCCGGTGCGCTGGGTTTGCTGCAGATGATTCCCGACACGGCGCAGCGCGTGGCCAAGCGTTGGGGGCGGCCGCCGCCGACGCGCACGCAGTTGTTCGATCCGCTGGTCAACGCGCCGCTGGGCAGCGCCGAGCTGCATGACCTGCTCGACCTGTTCGGCCAGCAGGCGCCGCCGGCCATCGCCGCCTACAACGCCGGGCCCAACGCCGCCACGCGCTGGCTGCCCGACGCGCCGCGCGATGCCGCGGTGTGGATCGAGAACATCCCCTACAACGAGACGCGCGACTACGTGCAGCGCGTGCTGTGGCATTCGGTGGTGTTCGGCTGGCGCCGCAGCGGCGAGCCGCAGAAGCTCGACGCCTGGCTGGGGCAGATCGCCATGCCAGTGATCGCGCCGGCACCGCAGTCGGTACCGCAGCCTGGGGGCGCGCCCGCAGATACGGCGCCCGATGCCGCCCCCGTTCCCCCGGCCGCGCAATGAAGTCCTACCTGGTCGGCGGCGCCGTGCGCGATGCCCTTCTCGGCCTGCCGGTGCGCGAGCAGGACTGGGTGGTGGTCGGCGCCGATCCCGAAGACATGGTGGCCGCCGGCTACCGGCCGGTGGGCAAGGACTTCCCGGTATTCCTGCATCCGCAGAGCAAGGAGGAGTACGCGCTGGCGCGCACCGAGCGCAAGTCCGGGCGCGGCTACCACGGCTTCACCTTCCACACCGGCGCCGCCGTGACGCTGGAGGAAGACCTGATCCGGCGCGATCTCACCGTCAATGCCATGGCGCGGGACGAGCATGGCGCGCTGGTGGATCCTTACGGCGGCCAGCGCGATCTGGAGGCGCGCGTGCTGCGCCATGTCTCTCCCGCCTTCGCCGAGGACCCGGTGCGCATCCTGCGCGTGGCTCGTTTCGCGGCGCGTTTCGCGCCGCTGGGTTTCCGCGTCGCCGCGGAGACCATGGACCTGATGCGGCACATGGTGGAGCAGGGCGAAGCCGATCACCTGGTGCCGGAACGGGTGTGGAAGGAAACCGAGCGCTCTCTCTCCGGCGATGGCCGCGCGGAGCTCAATGATCAGGGGGGCTACCGCCCCAGCGTCTACTTCCAGGTGCTGCACGACTGCGGCGCGCTGGCGCGGGTGATGCCGGAGCTGGCGGCGCAGTCCGGCGTGCCGCAGCGCGCCGACTACCATCCCGAAGTCGACACCCTGGTGCACACCCAGATGTGCATCGATGTCGGCGCGCGCCTGGGTTTTCCGCTGCCGGTGCGCGTCGCCGCCCTGCTGCATGACCTGGGCAAGGCGGTGACGCCGAAGGCGGAACTGCCCAGCCATCGCATGCACGATATGCGCGGCCTGCCGCTGGTGGAGCAGTTCTGCGCGCGTCTGCGTGTGCCCAATGCGCAGCGCGACCTGGCGCTCGCCGTGACCCGCGATCACCTGCTGGTGCATCGCGTGCGCGAGCTGCGTGCCGCCACCCTGCTGGACATGCTGGAGCGGCTCGGCGCCTTCAGGCGCGGCGAATTCTTCGATCAGGCGCTGGACGCCTGCCTGTGCGACGCGCGCGGCCGCCTCGGCCAGGAGAACTGCGACTATCCGCCGGTGGCCTACCTGCGCGCGGCGCGCGAGGCCGCCGCGGCGATTCAGGCCGGCGAGGTGGTCAAGGACGGATTCTCCGGCGTGGCGGTGGGCGAGGAGTTGAAGCAGCGGCGCACGCAGCGCCTGCAGACGTTTCGCCAGGACCGCGGGGAGCGCGCCGCTTGAGGGCTATGGTTTTTCCGGCGGCGGCCTTGCTGGCGGCTTGCGCGGCCAACCCCGCGCCGCAATGCGCGCCAAGTCAGCAGGCGGCGATCCAGGACACGCTGTATTTCGGCACCGCGCGTCCGCATGGCCCGGATGTGACGCCGCAGGAATGGGCCGGCTTCGTCAGCGCGGAAATCGCGCCGCGCTTTCCGCAGGGCTTCAGCCTGTTCGAGGCGCAGGGGCAGTGGCGCAACGCCGATGGCAGCACCGCGCACGAGCAAACCCATGTGCTGCAGCTGGTGCATCCGGCCGACGCGCCGAGCGAGCATGCGGTGGTCGAGATCGCCGATCGCTACAAGACGCAGTTCGCGCAGGAAGCGGTGCTGCGGCTGCGCTCCGCCGCCTGCATGTCGCTGTAGCACCGCGCACCCGCCCCCGCCATGCGCACCCTGTTCGCTCTTATCGGCACCACCGCGCTGGGCTGGTTCGGCTGGTGGCTGGGCGCGCTATGGGCCCTGCCGGCGGCGGCGGTGCTCGGCGCGGTCGGCAGCGGCGTGGGCTTGTACTGGGGGCGGCGCCTGTTCGATGAATGGCTGGGGTGAGTGGCCGAGGTAAAAAGTAGGGTGGGTGGAGCGAAGCGCAACCCGCCATTGGCGCAGCGGTGGGTTACGCGCCTGAAGGCGCTCCACCCACCCTACGGCTGAAGCCCGACCTACGAATCAGCCGCCCGCCGCGCTGGCCGGAATTCTGGCCAGAAACACCAGCAGGGCCCCGCCGGCGATGATGCGGTAGATGGCGAAGGCGGTGAAGCGGTGGCTGCGGATATAGCCCAGCAGCCATTTCACCGCGATGAAGGCGGTGACGGTGGAGACGACGAAGGCGATGCCCAGGTCGGTCCAGTTCTCGCCGCTGGCGCCGCCCTGCTTGAGCGCCTTGAGCAACTCGTAGCCGCTGGCGGCGAACATGGTGGGGATGCCGACCAGGAAGGCGAATTCGGTCGCGGCGGCGCGGTTGCTGGTGCCGAGCAGCATGGCGATGAAAATGGTGCAGCCCGAGCGCGAGCTGCCGGGGAAGACCGCCGCCACCACCTGCGCCAGGCCCACGGCGATGGCCACGGTCCAGGTGATGCGCGCGCTGTCGATTTTCTTCGCCGCCAGCCATTCCGCCACGATCATCCACACGCCGCCGATGAGCAGCGCCCAGGCCACCGGCCCCAGCTCTTCGGGGAGCTTGAAGTGCAGCTTGCTGACCAGGATGAAGCCGCACACCGAGGTGATCAGGAAGGCGGTGACTAGCTTGAGCGAGTAGTCGCGGTTCTCGGCCTTGTGGAAATTGCTCGCCAGCTCCCATAGGCGGGCGCGGTAGATCAGCACGACGGCAAGGATGGCGCCGGCCTGGATCACCACATTGAACACGTCGCTGCGCTGGCCCAGGCCGAAATGCTCGGCGATGAGCAGGTGGCCGGTGCTGGAAATGGGCAGGAATTCGGTAATGCCTTCGATCAGGCCAAGCAGGATGACTTGCAGCAGGTCGCTCACGATCAGGTCCGTAGAATAGGGGCGGGAGGGCGTGCCTTGAGGTACGCCGTAACAGGATAAAGGAGCAGCCATGGATTTGCGCGAGGAAGATCGGAATGTCGGCACTCTGGGCGGCGGCTTGAGCGGAACCGCCCTGGTCACGGGAGGCGCGCGCCGCGTCGGCGCGGCCATCGCCCGCAGCCTGCACGGCGCCGGCATGAACGTGGTGATCCATTACCGCGCCTCCGGCGCCGACGCGCGCGCCCTGGCGGCGGAGCTGAACCAGCTGCGCCCGGACTCCGCCCTGAGCCTGCGCGCCAACCTGTTGGCGGTGGACCAGCTGGCGCGGCTGGCGGAGCAGACCCTGGAGCACTGGGGGCGGCTAGACGTCCTGGTCAACAACGCCTCCACCTACTACGAGACGCCGCTGGGCAGCATCACCGAAAGCGCCTTCGACGATCTGCTCGGCACCAATCTGAAGGCGCCGCTGTTCCTGTCCCAGGCCTGCGCCCCGGCGCTGCGCCAGGCGCGCGGCGCCATCGTCAACATCAGCGACCTGTACGCACGCAAGCCGCTGGCGGCGCGAGCGCCGTACTGCGCGGCCAAGGCCGGGCTGGAAGCGATCACGCGGGTGCTGGCACTGGAGCTGGCGCCCGAAGTGCGGGTCAATGCCGTGGCCCCCAGCGGCATCCTGTGGCCGATCGACGACAGCGTGAACGAGGTGCGCCAGAAGGAACACCTGGCGCGCATACCCTTGCAAAGGCTGGGCGGCGCCGAGGCCATCGCCGAAGCAGTGCGCTACCTTGCCAGTCCCGCCGCGGCATTTGTCACCGGGACCACGCTGGCGGTCGATGGCGGAGAGGGGCTTTTGTAGCTTTCGTAGGGCGGCCTGTGGCCGCCGCCGCGCGGCACTCGAATGGGGAGACGGCGGCCGCAGGCCGCCCTACATTGCTACGCCAGCCGCATTCTCACGTAACATCCCCGCTTTGACGGAGCGCAAGCTAAATGACTCAGGAAGAAGCAGGTCTCATGCTTGCCGCGCAACGCGCGCTGCTGTCGCGTGTGCCGCAGTCGCTGATCGCGGTTTCGGTCGAGCTGGATTTTGACGCAGTCCGGGTTCGCTATATTTTCGATGACAGCGCTACCGAGAACGATAAACAGCTGCTGAGCGAAGCGGGAACGGAATTGATCGGGGAGTTTTCCGAATCCTATCGGATCGAGGAGGAATTCCTGGTGGTTTCGGAGCGGTCGGACATGGAGCATTTTTCCTCGCTGGTCTTCCTGCGCCACGAACCCTGATCAGGCGCTGATCAAGCGTTGATTATTTGGTCTTCTTCGCCGCCTTGCGTTTCTTCGCGGCGGGCTTCTCGCTGGCCGCAGGTGTCGCCGCGCCGCGCCTGAATCGGCGCCGGAACAGCTCGACGCCCGCACCGTGCGTCTCGTTGAAGATGTCCGGCTTGAGCAGCGACACGCGCACCGCGTCGACGCGCTCGTCGTCGAAGCCGAACTCGACCAGCTCCTCTGCCAGCGTTTCCAGCAGCGGCGTATGCGCCTTCTGCTCCCAGGCGCGGACGTAGTTGCGCACACGGTCGTAGTCGATCACTTCATACAGGCCCGCCGGGCGGTGCGGCGGGTTGAACGAATACAGCTCCACGTCCACCCACAGCCGCGTCGGCTTTTCCGGATGCAGCTCCCAGGGATGCAGGCCGACCTGCACTTCCACCTCGATGCGCCGCAGCCGGGCGCAGAGATAGTCGTCCTGCGGCAGTGTTTCGCGCGTGTCGGGCATTGCTGGCGGCTCCGGGATTCGATCAGGGCGTGGTAGTGGGGGCGGGCAGGCGCAGCTCCAGGCGCACATCGCCAAGAGGTTTCTTGTCCGGCCCGAAGCTGCGCTCGAAGAGCACGGCCCGGCCGTCGCGCCGGATCAGCAGCACGGTGCTGGCGCGCGTGCCGTAAGCGTCGCCGCGGATGAAGGCCGGGGCCAGCCGGCGTTCCAACTCCAGGCCGACGCCGGTCTGCGGCAGCTCGCCATCGGCGGCGCCGTGTTCATCGGCCAGGGCTTCGAGCAGCGGTTCGAGATTCTCGGGGTTTGCCTGGCCCGATGCGGATAGCCATTCCCCCAGGCGCGCGTTGAGTCGCCGTGCTTTCGGCCAGGGTGCGTCATAGGGGCCGTTGGAGATGCCGTGCAGGCCCGGCTGCACCGCCTGCGGCTGCGCCTGGTTGCGGTTGCTGACGAATACCAGCTGCGCCCCGTCCCACAGCAGCAGATTGTGCGGGCCGTAGGCATCGCCGGCGGCGCTGATTCGCGCCGCCTGTTCCATCGCCGTCTCGCCGCCGCAGACGAAATCCCGGACCAGCGCGCCGCGCGAGCGTGGCGCCGCCGCCTGATGCGGCTCGCGCACATTGGTCACCGCGGCCAGACGCCCGCCCTCGGACAGCGCCAGCCAGCTGCCGCCCTCGCGCAGGTCGCGGCCGCCGACTACGCCGGGCGTGTCGGCCCAGCGCGCCAGCGCCGCACTGGGCCGGCCGTGGAATTCGTCGCGGTTGGCGGCGAGCACCAGGGCGTACTCGGGGTGGGCGTTCCAGGCGAAGGAGATCAGGCACATGCGCCATTTTATGATTGTCACGGTCTGAGGGTATGTAGACGGTGATTTAAACGGCCCAATAACGGTCTACAGAACCCAAGTTGCTATGCTGCCGATCAAAAGGACCTGAGATGAGCCCCCTGAACCAGTACGAACACGAGCAACTGGCGCTGATCCGTGCCTGGCGCGGCCGGCAGCCCGGACTCGCGACGCGCACCATCGGCCAGGCCACCGGCCCGCTGACCAATGCGGTGGAGAAAATGGTGCCGACGCTGGCCTTGCGACTGGCGCTCGATGCGGCGCACGCCACCGCAGTGCGCTTCGCGGACCGCCGCTCCATTCTCAAGCGCGCCGGCGTCGCCGACATCGAAGCGCTGCGCCAGGTGGAACTGGAAGCCTGCGACCAGCTGGCGCGGCGGGTCAGCCGGCGCGCGGCCGCTCTGGGCGGCGGCAGCGGCGCCCTGTTCGGCATCGCCGGCGGCCTCGGCCTGGTGGCCGACCTGCCGACCCTGCTGACCTTGACCTTCCGCACCATCCATCGCGTCGGTCTGTGCTACGGCGAGGATCTCGCCGCGCCGGAGCGGCGCCGTCTGCCGGTGGCGGTGTTCGCCCTGGCTTCGGCCAATTCGATGGAGGAAAAGGAGCAGGCGCTGGAGGCCATCGATTCAGTCGGCGAGTCCGACGATTCAGTGGATTCCGCCGCCGGCGTGGACGGCATCAGCCGCGCTGCGCAACGCGAGCTGGCCAAGGACAGCGTCGCCTTCAGCCTCAACAATCTCGGCAAGAGCCTGGCCCGCAACCTCGGCTGGCGCAAAGCCGGTGAATCGCTGCCGCTGGTTGGCGCCCTCGTTGGCGGCTCGGTCAACGCCTGGTACCTGCATGACCTGGCGCGGTCGGCGCAGTACACCTTCCAGCTGCGCTGGCTGCGGCAGAAGTACGGGCATGAGCATGCCCTGCATATCGCCGGGGATGAGACTGCGTGAACCAAGTGGTGCGGCTGCGCCCCGCCGTGGCGGAGGATGCCGCGCAGTTGAGCGAAATCGCGCTGACCGCAAAAGCGGCGTTGGGTTACTCGCCGCAGCTGATCGAAGGCTGGCGCGCCGAGCTGAGCATTGACGCCCGCATCATCCACGACCACCTGGTGTGGGTCGCCTGCCGTGACGATGACAGCATCGCTGGCTTCTTCAGCCTGATTCTGGCCGGCGGCGGCGCTCACCTGGATCACCTATGGGTGGCGCCCGCCTGCCAGGGCTTGGGTATCGGCAGCCTGCTGATGGACAAGGCCTGGGCGCTGGCCATCGAACATCGCGCCAGTGCAGTCAGCGTTGACGCCGAGTCTCTGGCGGAAGCGTTTTATGAACGGCAGGGCTTCCATCGCATCGCCGTGGTGGCGGCCCCGATCCCGGGCAATCCGCAACGGCTGCGGCCGCAGATGCTGCGACTTTGCCCCGGTGGTGGCGGCGAGCGCCACAGGAAATAGACGACCGGTCTAATATTATTTAAAGTGGTTTCCATGAACGCAACCGCTGCCACCGACGTCCGTCGCCACATCCTCGAAGTGGCCCGGCCCTTGTTGCTGTGCAGGGGCTTCACCGCGGTTGGCCTGAACGAGGTGCTGACGGCCGCGCAGGTGCCGAAGGGCTCGTTCTATCACTACTTCGGCTCCAAGGAGGCTTTCGGCGAGGCCGTTCTCGATGCCTATTTCGCCGACTACCTGGTACGGGCGGATGCGCTGCTGGCGGAGCCGGGCACTGCCGCGCAACGCTTGATCGCCTACTTCGACGACTGGCTCGATTCGCAGACCGGCGACGAGGCGCAGAGCCGCTGCCTGGTGGTCAAGCTCGGCGCGGAGGTGTGCGATCTGTCCGAAAGCATGCGCGCGGCGCTCAAGCGCGGCACCGGCCATATCGTCGAACGCCTGGCTTCCCGCGTGAAGGCCGGCGGGGCCGACGGCTCGCTGCCAGCCGCAAGCGACGCCCATGCGGTCGCCGTCACGCTTTACCAGAACTGGCTCGGTGCCAGTTTGCTGGCCAAGATCACCCGCGACCGTGCCCCGCTGGACAGGGCCATGGCCGATACGCGGAAGCTGCTCGGCTTGCCCGAGCACGCTTGAGGCGGGAGAACTCGATGTCCTCCCGCTTTTTTTGTGCCCATTTTATAGACGACCGGTCTAATTCAATAAGCGTACCGTCTCCGGCGATGCCCAATCCGCCGGCGGTGGCCGCCAGGCCCGCATGCCATCACAGCTTTTCCAGCCAGACAGGAGTAGCCCATGCCGCAAAGTGATGCCGTCAATCGCCGTGTTCTGCTCGCCGCCCGCCCGAGCGGGCTGCCGGCGCCGCAGCATTTCCGTCTCGAAGAGGCGGCGGTGCCGGCGCCGGGCGAGGGACAGGTGCTGCTGCGCACGCAGTTCCTGTCGATCGATCCGTACATGCGCAATCTGATGGATGAAATCGGGCCGGGCTACGCTGCCCCGGTGCAACTGGGCGAGCCAATGGCGGGCGGCACCGTCAGCCGCGTCGTCAGCTCCAGGCATGCGCAGTTCCGCGCCGGCGATCTGGTGCTTGGCGGCGCCGGCTGGCAGGACTATGCGTTATCCGACGGCCGCGACCTGACGCCGCTCGGCCAGATGGCACAACCGTCCCTGGCGCTGGGCGGACTCGGCATGCCCGCGTTTACCGCCTACGTCGGCCTGCTCGATATCGGCCAGCCCAAGGCGGGTGAAACCGTGGTGGTGGCCGCGGCCACCGGCGCCGTCGGTGCGGTGGTCGGGCAGATCGCCAGGCTCAAGGGTGCTCGCGTGGTCGGCATCGCCGGCGGTGCCGACAAGTGTCGCTACGCGGTCGAGGAACTCGGCTTCGACGTCTGTCTCGACCGTCGCGATCCGCGCCTTGCCGAGCAACTGGCCGCCGCCTGTCCGGATGGTATCGACGTCTATTTCGAAAACGTGGGCGGTGCGGTGTTCGACGCCGTGCTGCCGCTGCTCAACATCGGCGCCCGCGTACCGGTGTGCGGGTTCATTGCGCACTATAACGACGACACGGCGCCGCCCGGCCCGGACCGGCTGCCGCTGCTGACAGCTGCCCTGCTGCAGAAACGCATCCGCATGCAGGGTTTCATCATCCTCGATCATTACGCCGAGCGCTTCGACGCTTTCCGCCGCGACATGGGCGAATGGATCGGCAGCGGCCGGGTGAAGCTGCGCGAGGACGTGGTCGATGGCCTGGAGAATGCGCCGCAAGCACTCATCGGACTGCTGCAGGGGCGCAACTTCGGCAAGCTGGTGGTGCGCGTCGCCGAGGTTTGACGACAGCACTGCGCGGCGAGCCTGCGCATGCAGGCCGCCGCGCTCCCGCTAGTCCTCGATCCCCAGTTCCTTGATCTTCCGCGTCAGCGTGTTGCGGCCCCAGCCAAGACGCCGCGCGGCTTCCTGCCGCTGCCCCTTGCAGGCGGCCAGCGCCACATTGATCAGGGTGCGCTCGAACAGCGGCGCCGCTTCGCCCAGCAGATCGCTCTGTCCGGCGGCGAGCCGGGCTTCGGCCCAGCGGCCGAGCGACTCATTCCAGGAAGAGCCGGCGGTGGCGCCTGCCGCTGCCGGCGCGACAGCATGCGGTGCCGCGTCGGCGGCGACCGCTTCCACCGGCGCCGCGCCGGCGGTCGCTGTTGCCTGGCGCAGTTCGGGCGGCAGATCCTGCAGGTGGATGTCGCGCCCCGGCGCCATCACCGTCAGCCAGCGGCAGGCATTCTCCAGCTGGCGCACATTGCCCAGCCAGTCGTAAGCCTTGAGCCGCTCCAGCACTTCCGGCAGCAGCTGCTTCGGCTCGGTCTTGAGTTCCTTGGCGGCGGCATCGAGGAAGTGGCGCAGCAGCAACTCGATGTCCTCGCGCCGCTCGCGCAGCGGCGGAATGCGCACGCGGATCACGTTGAGGCGGTGGAACAGATCCTCGCGGAAGCGCCCTTCCTGTACCGCCTTTTCGAGATTCTGGTGGGTGGCGGCGATGATGCGCACGTCGACGTTGACCGGCGAGACGCCACCGACGCGGTAGAACTGCCCGTCCTGCAGCACGCGCAGCAGCCGCGTTTGCAGGTCGGCCGGCATGTCGCCGATTTCGTCGAGGAACAGGCTGCCGCCGTCGGCCTGCTCGAAGCGGCCCTTGCGCTGCATCTGCGCGCCGGTGAAGGCGCCGCGTTCGTGGCCGAAGAATTCCGATTCGAGCAGGTCCTTCGGGATGGCCGCGGTATTGATGGCGATGAAGGACTTGCCGGCGCGCGGGCTGTTGGTATGCAGGGCGCGCGCGATCAGCTCCTTGCCGGTGCCGGACTCGCCGGTGATCAGCACGGTGATCTGCGAGGCGGCAAGGCGGCCGATGGCGCGGAACACATCCTGCATCGCCGGCGCGGCGCCGATGATGGCGGGCCGGTCCGAGACCTGCGCGGTCGCCTTCACGGCGACACGCTTGGCCGCGGCGCGCTGTACCAGGGTGGCGACGCCGTCGACGTCTAACGGCTTGGGCAGATACTCGAAGGCGCCGCCCTTGAACGCGGCGACCGCGGCTTCGAGGTCGGAGTGGGCGGTGACGATGATCACCGGCAGCTCCGGCTTGGCCGTGTGCACCCGCTCCATCAGCTCCAGGCCGTTGACCCCGGGCATGCGGATATCGCAGATCAATACGTCCGGCGTGTCTTCCTGGATGGCGTCGAGCAGCTCCGCCGCGCCGGGGAAGCTCTGCACGTCCATGCCGACCCGCTGCAGCGCTTTTTCCAGCACCCAGCGGATCGACTCGTCGTCGTCGACGATCCAGACCTTGGTGATGTCGCTCATAGGGTGTCTCCCAGCGGCAGATACATGGAAAACACCGTGCGTCCCGGCTGCGACTGGCATTCGATTAGCCCTCCATGGCTGTGAATCAGGTATTGGGCGATGGGCAGGCCCAGGCCGGTGCCCTCGGCGCGTGTCGTGACCATCGGGTAAAAGATTTTCTCCATCAGGGTGGGCGGGATGCCGGGACCGTTGTCCTCGATGTCCATCTGGATCGCCAGCTTGTGGCGGCGGCCACCGATGGTGACCTGGCGGCGGGTGCGGGTGCGCAGCACGATCATGCCGCTGCCCCTGCCGCCGAGCGCCTGCAGCGCGTTGCGGGTGACGTTGAGCGTCGCCTGGATCAGCTGCTCGCGATCGGCATGCACTTCGGGAATGCTCGGGTCGTAGTCGCGCAGCACCACGATGCCGGTTGGCGCCTCGGCCTCGACCAGCTGGCGTACATGCTCAAGGATCTGGTGCACGTTGACGTCGGCTTTCTGCGGCAGGCGGTTGGGGCCGAGCAGGCGGTCCACCAGGTTCTGCAGGCGGTCGGCCTCGCGGATGATGACCCGGGTGTACTCGCGGTGCTCGCTGTCCGGATACTCGCGCTCCAGCAGCTGCGCCGCGCCGCGGATGCCGCCCAGCGGATTCTTGATCTCGTGCGCCAGGCCGCGGATCAGCTCGCGGCTGGCCTGGTGCTGGGTCAGCAGCAGCTCGTCGCGGGAGATGCGCAGGTGCCGGTCCAGCGCCAGGATTTCCATCATCAGCCCCGGCTTGCCGCCGAGCAGGGGCGTGACGGTGCAATCGACGGTGATCGGCTCCTCGCCGCTGCGGTGCAGCTTGAGCTCGCGCTCGATGAAACCGCTGCCGGTTTCCAGTGCGCGCCGCAGCCGCGGTTCATGTTCGGCGAAGCGCGCCACCGCTTCGGCCAGGGATTCGCCCAGTGCGTGATGGCGGCTGAGACCGAACAGGCTTTCGGCCGCCGAGTTGATGTAGGTGATGCGCAGCGCATGGTCGAGCGTTATGACAGCGGTGGTCAGCCCGTCGAGAATGGCGGCAGGTTGGCCCCGGTTCAATACGGAGAATTTCATGTATGGCAGCTCGCAAGATGCGCGCCAGCATCGGTGCCCGGGAGGTGGATGCCCGGGGAAGGGGCCGGTAGGCCCTAATGATTGACGGAGGGAGGCTTCATGAAGATGGTGACCGTGTCGGAGTGCGCCAGTTCCTGGCCGTTGGCGCCCATCAGGGCGGCGGCGACGCTGTGCTGGCCGCGCTCCACCCCGGTATAGAGGAACG
>JAMFRN010000131.1 GCA_026224805.1 Nevskia soli | reverse complement strand
GCCCAATACCCCACTCCCCGCGCCGGCGCCCCCGGCCCGCCCTACTGGGTTTGGTTCTAAACCAGCCCTACACGCTGGCCCGCGGCTTTTCCTGCACTGCTCTGGCCGCTGTTCTCTCGTCGGAGCCGCACAGCAACAACAAACGCCGCGCCAGCGCCTGTGCCTGGATGCGGATTTCCGGCACGGCGGTGGTTTCCCAAAGTTGCCCCTTGCGGGCTGGTCCTAGTGTGTATAGCCGCTCCGAGGCGCGGCCGTCACGGTCGAGCAGGGCGCCGTGCGCATCGGTGAGCAGCCCCAGGCCGAGGCTGTCCGGCTGGATCAGGCCGCGTTCGCGCAGGTTGACGATCAGTGGGTGATTGAGGCGGCGGTAATTGCTTTCCGGCCCGGTGCAGTTGACCACGCGCTGCACTTGCAGCCGCAGCAGATCCTTGCCCGGCCGCGGGCGGATACTGACCTCCACCTCGTTGTCGTGCTCCTCGAAGCCCTGCAGACGGCCGGCCAGCACTTGCAACTGGCCGCTGCGCAGCAGCTCGTAAACGCTTTCGACGATGCGCGGCGCGGCACGATGACGGTGGATTTCCCAATGCGGACGCAGGTGACGCAGGAAGCGCTGCTGTTCCGCCAGCGGCAGGCGCTGCCACAGCTTCTGGGTGTGGGGCCGCAGGGCATCCACCACGGCGCGCCAGTCGCCGCCCTGCGCCTCAGCCGCGGTCACTTCAGCGCGTATGCGCCGCTGCAGCGGCAGCACCCGCGCCGGCAGGTCCAGGGGATTGAAGGTCAGCGCATGCGGCGCGGCGGCGCGATGTAGCTGCGGCAGCAGGCCGCGGCGCGACACTACATGGATGCGTCCTTGGTGACCCAGCGTCTGCAGGGCGGCGAGCCAGTCCAGCGTGGTCAGGCCGGAGCCGATCAGCAGCAGGTTCTCGTCGCGCCGGATCGAATACAGGCCCGGCGTGGACCAGGCGTGGCCGAGATAGCGCGGGCTGCCGAAGAATTTCTGGTCGGCCATGGGCGGGTCGGCTGGGCCGGGATTGCCCAGCGCCAGCACCAGGCGGTCGGCGCGCAATTGGCCGCCGCTGCCCAGGCGCAGGCTGACGCCGTCCTCGTTTGGCCGCAGCCCCAGCACTTCGTCGTTGCGGAATTCCAGGCTGACGCCGCGCCGCGCGCCCTGCATCGCCGCGGCGAGCAGGGACTCGATGTAGAAGCCGTAGATGCGCCGTGGCAGATACTCGGTGGTCCCCACCGGGTGGCAGGGGCTATAGGCGTTGTTGAGCCAGTCGAGGAAATGATCCGGCCGGTCGGGGAAGGCGCTCATTGCCTCGGCGCGGACATTGAGCAGGTGGCATTCTGGCTGATCGCGGTAGGCGACGCCGCGGCCGGGTGCATCGCTGCGGTCGATCAGCACCACGCGCAGCGGCTGCTGCGCCTGTTGCAGCAGGTGCACGGCGACCATGCAGCCGCTGAACCCGCCGCCCACAATGGCTACCGTTGGCTTCCTACTGGCCATGTTGCTCCCTGGTTGCACTGCCGGTACGGCGAAACCGTCCGGCTCCCGTCCTATGATCGGTGCGCCGGGCGCAAGGCGCAAGCCGGGGGCGGCGGGCCGTCCCGGTGACCAGCGGTCGTGGCTGCGGGGCGCCGATGCGGACACCGGGATGTCCGATATTGTCGTACTGCCGTCCTATGACACAGGATCGGCGCCACCTAGTCTTGCCACCATGAGTGACCAGCGATGAAGAACCCAGCGATGACTATCGGCTTTCTCGGTTTCGAGGGCATCAACGCCCTGGACCTGACCGGCCCGGCGGAGGTATTCATCAACGCGGCGGATATCGAGCGCGAGGAAAACCCCCGGCGCGCCAGCTACGAGATGCTGGTGATCGGCCTCGACAAGCAGCCTTTCAGGGCCGAATCCGGGGTGATTTTCCAGCCGCATTGCGACATCGGCGAGGCGCCGCCACTGGACATCCTGATCATCCCCGGCGGCAAGGGCTTGCGCGAACCTGCCACCAACGCCGCCGCATCGAAGTGGATCCGTTCGCAGGCGGCGGGGACGCGCCGCGTGGTCACGGTCTGTACCGGCATTTTTGGACTCGCTCCCACCGGGCTGCTGGACGGTCGCCGCGTCACCACGCACTGGCGCTGGGCGCAGCGGCTGGCGCAGCAATTTCCGGCCTTGCAGGTCGACAGCGACCGGCTGTTCATCAAGGACGGCAAGTTCTACACCGGCGGCGGCATCACCGCGGGCATCGACCTGGCGCTGGCCCTGGTCGAGGAGGACTGCGGAGTGCGCACCGCCCTGTACGCGGCGCGCGAGATGGTGGTGTACCTGAAGCGGCCCGGCGGCCAGGAGCAGTTTTCCGAGCCCTTGCGCGCCCAGACCCGCTCCGCCGATCGCCTGGCCGACGTGGTGGCCTGGATCGACGGGCACCTCGATCGCGACCTGTCGGTGGAGGCCCTGGCGCAACGGGCCAACCTCAGTCCGCGTCATTTCAGCCGCCGCTTCAAGTCGGCCCTCGGTTGTACGCCGGCCGATTACGTGGAGCATGCGCGCATGAGCGGGGCGCGGCAGCAGCTCGCGATACCGGGGCGCACCATCGAGGGTATCGCCACCTCGCTCGGTTTCAGCGGCGCCGACGTTTTCCGGCGAGCCTTCGAGCGCCGTTTCGGCATCGGTCCCAGCCACTACCGCGAGCGTTTCGGCCTGCCGGCTTCCGGCGCTCGCCTGCAAACAACCTCACGGAGTCTTCAATGAAATTCAGATGCGCCGTCGTCATGGCGGTCCTCGCTGTTACTGTCGCCGCGGCGGCGGCTGTGCCCGCATCCGCGGCGGCGCCGGTTTATGACGCGGATGGCCGTCTGATTCCGCCGTCCGATTACCGTGAATGGATTTTCCTCAGTTCCGGGCTCGACATGAGCTATCGCGCGCGCGGCGGTGACGACATGCACATGTTCGACAATGTGTTCGTCAAGCCGGAGGCTTACCGCGCCTTTCAGGATACCGGCACCTGGCCGGACCAGACCGTGCTGGTGATGGAAGTGCGCGGCGCGCGCAGCAAGGGCTCGATCAACAAGCGGGGCCAGTTCCAGACCACCGAAGGCATGGGGATGGAATTGCATGTCAAGGACACGGCGCGATTCGCTGGTGGCTGGGCCTTCTTCGCCGGCGATGGCAATGGACCGGCGGCGCAGATTCCGTTTCAGGCGGAGTGCTATTCCTGCCACCGGGAGCACGGCGCCGTGGATACCACCTTCGTCCAGTTCTATCCGACCCTGCTGCCGCTGGCAGAGAAGAAGGGCACCCTGAGCGCGGCCTATCTCAAGGACAAGGACGGCGCCGAAGCGGCGAAGTAGGCATGGGCGCCGTGCTTTGCCTCACGGCCCCGGCCGCAGTGGTGCGCTACTGTCCGCGCACCCGGCTGCCCGGCGCGGCATAGTCGGCCGAGCGGTCTTCGGTGATGTTCGCCGGCTGTGGCGGGCGGTCGCGGTACAGGCTGAAATGCGCCGGGCGCAGGCGGATCGGATCGCCCGGTAGCCAGACCTTCATTTCCGGGTCCGGATGCGGGATCTCGATTTCCACCACCTGTTGGTTGGCCGCCAGTTTCACGGTCAGGCGCACCAGCACGCCGGTGCGCTGGGTCTCCACCACCTGGCCTTCGATGGCCGCGGCGTCTTCGCCGACTACGCGGAAATCCGCGGCGCGCGCATACACGTCCACCGGTCCGGGCTGGAAGCCGTTGGGCGCTTCGATCGGCGCGGTGGCGCCGAGCAGGTAGATGCCGTCGGCACGCACTTCGCCCGGCAGCACATTGGGCGAGCCGAGGAAGTCGAACACGAACGGGGTGCTGGGTGAATCGTAGACCTGGTCGGTGCTGCCGATCTGCTCGATGCGGCCGCGGTTCATCACCACGATGCGGTCGGCCAATTCCAGCGCCTCTTCCTGGTCGTGAGTGACGAAGATGGTGGTGTAGCCGGTGTCGCGATGCAGCTGGCGCAGCCAGCGGCGCAGGTCCTTGCGCACCTTGGCGTCGAGGGCGCCGAAGGGCTCGTCCAGCAGCAGCACCCGCGGCTCGATCGCCAGCGCCCGCGCCAGGGCCACGCGCTGGCGCTGTCCGCCGGAAAGCTGGGTGGGGTAGCGCCCTTCCAGTCCACCGAGCTGCACCAGGTCCAGCAGTTTCAGTCCGCGCCGCTTGATCTCGGCGCTGCGGGGCCGCTGCGCCCGCGGCCGCATGCGCAGGCCGAAGGTGACGTTGTCCAGCACCGTCATGTGCTTGAACAAGGCGTAGTGCTGGAACACGAAGCCGACGCGGCGCTCCTGCACGCTGAGCCGGGTGGCGTCGGTGTCGCCGAACAGGATGCGGCCGCCGTCGATCGGTTCCAGCCCGGCGATGGCACGCAGCAGAGTGGTCTTGCCCGAGCCGGAGGGGCCGAGCAGGGCCAGCAGCTCGCCCGAGGCGACGTCGAGATCGAGGCCGTGCAGGGCGGTGAAGTCGCCGAAGCGCTTGCTGATGCCGCGGATGTTGATGTTCATAAGTGAGCTCTTGATGTCGGCCCTAATGTCCGCGTACCGCTGCCAGCTCGCTGCCGTGGCGCCATTCCAGGAAGCTCTTCAGCCCCAGGGTGACGAAGGCCAGCAGAGCCAGCAGCGAAGCCACCGCGAAGGCGGCGGAGAACTGGTAGTCGTTGTAGAGGATTTCCACCTGCAGCGGCATGGTGTTGGTCTGGCCGCGGACATGGCCGCTGACCACCGATACCGCGCCGAACTCACCCATGGCGCGCGCGTTGCACAGCAGCACGCCGTAGAGCAGGCCCCAGCGGATATTGGGCAGGGTCACATGCCAGAAGGTGCTCCAGCCGCGCGCGCCGAGCGTCAGCGCGGCGTGTTCCTCGTCGGTGCCCTGGGCCTGCATCAGCGGAATCAGCTCGCGCGCGACGAAGGGGAAGGTGACGAACACCGTGGCCAGGATGATGCCGGGTGCGGCGAAGATGATTTTTAGTCCGTGTTCGGACGCCCAGGGGCCGAGCCAGCCGCGTGAGCCGAAGATGAGGATGAAGACCAGGCCGGCGATCACCGGTGAGACCGAGAACGGCAGGTCGATCAGGGTGATGAGGAAGCCCTTGCCGCGGAACGTGAACTTGGTGATGGCCCAGGCTGCGGCGACGCCGAACACGGTATTGAGCGGCACCGCGATCGCGGCGGTGAGCAGAGTCAGCCGGATCGATGAGAGGGCATCCGGGTCGATCATGGCGGAGAAATACGCGCCTACGCCGCTGGCCAGCGCCTGGGTGAACACCGCCACCAGCGGCAGCAGCAGGAATACGCCGAGGAACACCAGGGTGATGCCGATCAGCAGCCAGCGCACCAGCCGCGGCTCGCCGATCGCGGCATTGGTTTGCACCAGGGGCGCGAACGGCGTGTCCGCGACGGTTGCCGCGGATTCTTTTTCGTTCAGGGGGGCGGCGGGCGGATTCATTTGGAGGTGCGCGAAATGATCTGGTCGAAGATGCCGCCGTCGGCGAAGTGCAGCGCCTGCGTGTGCTGCCAGCCGCCGAAATCCCTGGTCACGGTGAAGGTGTGCAGCGGCGGAAACTCCGCCGCATGCTTTTGCAGCGCCGCCGGATCGGCCGGGCGCAGGCCGTTGCGCATCAGGATCTCCGGCGCCGCCGCGCTGTAGTGGAACTTCAGATAGGCCTGGGCCAGGGCGCTGTTGCCCTTGCGCGCGGCGACCTTCTCGACCACCGCCACCGGATTGTCGGCGCGCACGGTGATCGAGGGAATCACGATCTCGTACTGGTCGGCGCCGAAATTGGCCAGGATCAGCCTGGCCTCGCTCTCGAACGTCAGCAGCACGCTGCCGATGCCGCGCTGCACGAAAGTGGTGGTGGCGTCGCGGCCGCCGACATCGAGCACCGGTACGTTGGCGAACAGGCGTTTCTCGAAGGCGATGGAATCGGTATCGCTGGCCCCTGGGCGGGTGCGCGCGTACTGCCAGGCGGCGAGGTAGCTGTAGCGGCCATTGCCGGAGGTTTTCGGATTGGGCAGCACCACCTGGACGCCGGGACGGACCAGATCGGGCCAGTCGTGAATGCCGGAAGGATTGCCCTTGCGCACCACGAACACGATCGGCGACCACGACGGGCTGCTGCCGTCGGGGAACGCTTCCGCCCAGTTCTTCGGCAGCAGGCCGGCGTCGGCGATGGCGTCGATGTCGAGCGGATTGTTCATCGTCACCACGTCGGCGTCGAGGCCATCGATGACCGCGCGTGCCTGCTTGCTCGAACCGCCATGCGACTGGTCGATGCTGATGGTCTGGCCGGTCTGCTGCTTCCACTGCGCCGCGAAGGCCGGATTCAGATCCTTGTAGAGCGAGCGCGCCACGTCATAGGAAACGTTGAGCAGGCCGGCGGCAGCGGCGTTGGCGCAGGCCAGGGTCATGGCGGTGGCCAGTGCGGTGCCGAAGATGAGTCTGAATGTTCTTTTCATGGTGATGGTGCGGTGCTTCAGGTGCCGCGTCTTTGCCGCCAGGCCTGCAACAGGTTGATGCCCAGCAGCAGCCCGAAGGAAATCACCAGCATCGCCGAGGCCACGGCGGTGGCGCCGGCGTAATCGAATTCCTCCAGGCGGATCATGATCAGCAGCGGCGCGATCTCCGACACATTGGGGATGTTGCCGGCGATGAAGATGATCGAGCCGTATTCGCCGACGGCGCGGGCGAAGGCCAGGGCCAGGCCGGTGAGCAGCGCCGGCAGCACGGCCGGCAGGATGATGCGGGTCACCGTCTGCCAGCGCGTCGCGCCCAGCGTGGCGGCGGCCTCTTCGAGCTGCTTTTCCGCTTCTTCCAGCACCGGCTCCAGGGTGCGCACCACGAAGGGCAGGCCGATGAAGGTCATCGCCAGCACGATGCCGGTGGGGTTGTAGGCGGCCTTGATGCCGAGCTTCGCCAGGGGTGCGCCGAGCCAGCCGTTGGGCGAGTAGATCGCGGTGAGGGCGATGCCGGCCACCGCGGTGGGCAGGGCGAAAGGCAGGTCGACCATGGCCTGGAACAGGCGCTTGCCGGGGAAGCGGTAACGCACGAAGGTCCAGGCCACCAGGGTGCCGAACACGGCGTTGATGGCGGCGGCGATGAGGGCGCCGCCGAAGCTCAGGCGCAGCGCCGCCAGCACGCGCGGCGAGCCGAGCACATGCACCAGCCCGTCGAAGCCCAGGCCGGCGGTCTTGATGAACAGGCCGGCCAGCGGGATCAGTACCAGCAGCGACAGATAGCTGAGAGTGAAGCCCATCGCCAGGCCGAAGCCGGGCAGGACCGAGCGCGGGCGGCGCGGGCTCAGTGCCGCGGCGACTATCGGTGCTGCGCTCACAGGAATTCGAGCTCCCCGGCGGTATAGGTCTTCTGCTGCGGCTGCGGCGCGTGGGTCAGCGCCAGGCGGCGCCGGTCGATCCAGCGCGTGCTGCTCAGCCACAGGCCCTCGAACTCGACGCCATGGTGGTGATTGAAGAACACCAGCTGCCGGGTCTGCGTGTCCAGCAGCACCACCTTGTTTTCGGGCGTGAGGCCGGCTTCCACCAGGGCCAGGAAGCTGGGGTGGCTCAATACTTCCGGCCAGTTCACCGCCAGCGGACGCAGCAGTTCGACGGCGAAGTGCCAGCTGTCGGAACGCCCCGGCACGCGCGCCTTGAGGCGCAGGGTGCCGTTGTGCATCAGGTGAAAGCGGTCGCTGACCTTGATCGGATGGCCGTTGTCGGCGTCGTCCGAGCCGCGCGTGCGCAGCCGCAGGTGCAGGCACAGCTCGGCGTCATCCAGGCTGCGCAGGCGCCGATCGATGCGCTCCGCATCCACCTGCTGGTGCCGTTCGATCACCTCCGTGCCGTCCGCGCGGAAGCCCATCAGGCCCCAGCCGTCGCGGTTGAAGGCGACAGCGGCGTCGATCAATTCACGCGGTACGCGCTGGCCGACGGGCTTGTGCAGGATCAGGCACATCGAGCCGCTCCGTAAAGTCGAAAGTTAGTCGAGACGCGCGATCAGCACGTCGGTCGCCTTGAACAGCGCCAGCGCCGGATCGCCTTCGCGCAGCGGCAGGCGATCGACCGAACTGGTGGTGACCACGGCCGAGACGATACCGATGGCGGTTTCGATTTCGACCTCGGATACGACTGAACCGCGGCGGATGTTGACGACAGTGCCGCGCAACTGGTTGCGGGTGTTGACTCCAGTGATGGACATATTGGCTTGAGCTTTCCGTGTTGTGGCATTGGGTGTTGCAAAAAACCGCCGGCCGCTGGCTCCGATCCGTAGAGCGGGGAAAGCGGCCGGCGGGTGGGGGAGAAACCTTGCTTGCTGCTTACTGGGCCGGCTTGTAGATCTGGTCGAAGACCCCGCCATCGCCGAAGAACTTGGGCTGTGCGCTACGCCAGCCGCCGAACTGCTGAATGCTGGTCAGTTCGATCTTGGGAAAGTCCTTGGCGTGTGCGGCCGCGATTTTCGGATCGAGCGGGCGGTAGTGGTTCTTGACGATGATTTCCTGCGCTTCGGGGGTGTAGAGGAAGCGCAGATAGGCCTCGGCCACTTTCTGGGTGCCATGTTTCTTGGCGTTCTTGTCCACCACCGCCACCGGCGGCTGCGCCAGGATCGACAGCGAGGGGGCGACGATGTCGAACTTGTCGGCGCCGAACTCGTCCTGCGCCAGGTAAGCCTCGTTTTCCCAGGCGATCAGCACGTCGCCGAGTCCGCGCTGGGCGAAGGTAGTGGTGGAACCGCGCGCACCGGAATCCAGCACCGGCACGTTGGCGTAGACTTGGCCGATGAAGGCGCGTGCCTTGGCGTCGTCGTTATTGTTGGCCTTGAGGGCGTAGGCGTAGGCGGCGAGGAAATTCCAGCGGCCGCCGCTGGAAGTCTTCGGATTCGGCGTGATCACCGAGATGCCGGGCTTGACCAGATCGCTCCAATCGTGGATGCCCTTGGGGTTGCCCTTGCGGACCAGCAGCACAATGGTGGAGGTGTAGGGCGTGCTGTCGCCGGGCAGGCGCGACTGCCAGTTGTCCGGCAGCAGATCGCCGTTGTCGTGCAGGGCGTCGATGTCGGAAGCGATGCCGAGCGTGGCGACATCCGCTTCGAGGCCGTCGATGATGGCGCGGGCCTGCTTGGAGGAGCCGCCGTGCGACTGCTTGATGGTCAGGTCTTCGCCGGTCTTTGCTTTCCAGTCCGCAATGAATTTGGCGTTGATCTGCTGATACAGCTCGCGCGTGGGATCGTACGAGACGTTGAGCAATTCGGTGGCGCCGGCGTAGGCCGGCAGCAGCGCGGCGACTGCGAACAGCGCCGGTGCAAACGCTCTCTTTAACCGCCTGGGCGAGGATGCCCGGTGCCTGGACGGGATGTCCATGTGATGCGACTCCAAAGGGTTGTCAGGAGTCGCTATCTTGATGGTGGGTCTATATTTTTAAAAAGAATATAAAGTACGTAAGATGTGTACAAATAGAATAAGAATCAGGCCGCTTCCGCGCTGATTTTTACAGTCAAAACAGCGGCGTCCGCCGTTCCCAGCCTGAACTGCGTGTCCGTGCCGTGGCTCAGCTGCAAGACTGCCAGCAGGGCTGTACCACCCTCCGGAAGCGGCGCCGATTGCACCACTTCGCCGATGGCCTGGGCACCGCCATCGGCCGCATGGATCGGGGTGGCGGCCGCGGCTTCCGCGGTCCCGACCCGGCACAGGAACATGCGCCGTTTCAGGTTGCCCAGATAGTGCATGCGGGCGACGATTTCCTGGCCCGGATAGCAGCCCTTGGTGAAGCTGATCGCGCCAAGCCGGTCGAGATTCAGCATCTGCGCTACGAAATGGTCGGCCGTTTGCGGCTCGATCGCCGGCAGGCCGGCGAGGATGTCGAGCAGGCGCCAGGCCGCACTGCCCACCGGCCGCGCCTGGGTGGCCAGCCGGTTCCACAGCCCGCCGAGGGATGCCGCCGGGGCGTGAACGCTGTAGCGCGTTGTCACGCCGGGCCGGCGCAGCACGGTCACGCCATCCGCCGTCAGCCAGTCCCAGTCCTGCGCCGGCACCGGCAGGCCGACCTGCGCCAGCAGCTCCGCCGCCTGCGGCCCGGCCAGGCCGAAAGCGCAATAGTCTTCGGCCAGATCCTCCAGCACCACCTTGGAGCGCAGCACGAACATGCGCAGGCGCTTGAGCGTTGCGGCGAGCGTATCGCGCCGCGTCTCCAGCAGGATCGCGTCGCCGTCCCGCCGCAGCAGGAACAGGTCCAGCACCCGCCCTTTGGCGCTGTTGTAGCTGGCCAGCTGGGCGCGTGACGTTCCCAGCTCGCGCACATCGTTGCTCAGCTGGTTTTGCAGGAATATTTCAGCCTCGGCCCCGCTGGCGCGGATCGCGCCGAGGTGGGCAAGGGGGCTGATGACTGTGTTCGAAAGCGCGGCCGCGGCTTCCTCATGCACGGGGCCGAAGGCCAGATCGCCGTTGGCGAGATGGCTCAGGCGCTCATTTGCAAGCCATGCGGAGGCGCTCATGCGAAATTTTTTTCTCGTGATGTCGTTGCCATGCTGCTGTGAATTTTGTCACACTATCAAGGATAAACGACGGCCATGACCTCCATCTCCTCCAACCCGCCTCCCGCTCCAGTCCCGGCCCCCGCGGCCGCCGGCGTGGCGCAGGAACCAGTGGAGCCGGCCGCGGCCGGGACTTTGCCCGCCGCGCCGCCGCGCGAATACGGCGGGCGCAAGGATGGAACCGAACCGACCCGCTTCGGCGATTGGGAGAAAAATGGCCGCTGTATCGACTTCTGAGTCCGGTTCGCGCGCTCTCGCGATTCCGCTCTCTTGATTGTTGCGGACTCAAGAACGCCAAGAACCAAAGGATCTAGCCATGTCAGCCAAGCCATCCGCAAAACCCGTCGTTTCCCGTCCCCTGTCGCCCTTCATGCTGGGGCAGTATTACCGCTTCCAGATCAGCTCCCTGCTGTCCATCACCCACCGCATCACCGGCGTGGGCCTGGCTATCGGCACGCTGTTCATCGCCATCTGGGTGATGTCGGCGGTGGCTGGCCCGGATGCCTATGCGCGCTTCGCCTGGTTCGCGCGCAGCCCTATCGGCCTGCTGCTGCTGCTGGGCTGGAGCTGGGCCCTGATGTTCCATCTGAGCAACGGCATCCGCCATCTGGTGTGGGATGCCGGCTATGCCTTCGAGAAGAAGAGCGTCGATGCCGGCGGAATCATCGTCGTCATCGCCTCGGTGCTGCTGACCGCCGCGATCTGGGTCACCGCCTACCTGCTTCCCGCCGTTTAATCCCCCCGTCCGATTCAGGAGATCGTCATGAGTCTGCGTTCCCCGTTGTCACAGGCTCGCGGCCTGGGTTCCGCGAAGGACGGAGTGCACCACTGGTGGATGCAGCGCCTCACCGCGCTGGCGCTGATCCCCCTGTCGCTGTGGTTCGTGTTCAGCATCGCCCGCTATCACCTCGCCGACTATTCGACGATGATCCTGTGGCTGCACAACCCCTACGTCGCCATTGCCCTGGTGCTGTATTTCACGGCGCTGTTCTACCACTCCGCGCTCGGCGTGCAGGTGGTGATCGAGGATTACGTGGCCAGCGAGGCGCTCAAGATCGGCTCCATCGTGCTGGTCAAACTCGCCCATTTCGCACTCGCCGCGGCCAGCATCTTCGCCGTGCTGAAAATCGCTTTCGGAGCCTGATCCATGTCCGCCGCTTACCCTATCGTTCATCATGAATACGACGTGGTCGTCGTCGGTGCCGGCGGCGCCGGCTTGCGCGCCACCGTCGGCCTGGCCCAGGCCGGTCTGAAGACCGCGAACCTGACCAAGGTATTCCCCACGCGCAGCCATACCGTGGCGGCGCAGGGCGGCATCTCTGCTTCACTCGGCAACATGGGCCAGGACGACTGGCGCTGGCATATGTACGACACCGTCAAGGGCTCCGACTGGCTCGGCGACCAGGACGCGATCCAGTACATGTGCCGCGAAGCGCCGGCCGCGGTGATCGAGCTGGAGCATTGGGGCGTGCCGTTCTCGCGCACCGGCGAAGGCACGATCTACCAGCG
>JAMFRN010000130.1 GCA_026224805.1 Nevskia soli | reverse complement strand
TAGATCATGTCCGTGTAACCGTCGTGCAGGGCATGCGCCACGCAGGACAGCCACAGCACGCGGGTGCGCGAAGGGATGGCGGGTTGGGCGGGCGTCACGGCGTTCGGCACAGGCGGTTCGGACAAGGTGGTCAGGCGCATAAGGTCTCCCGCGAAATGCCTATCTTAGGACTGGACGCACCCGGCGGCAACTGAGGTAATATCGCGTCAATGGA
This sequence comes from Nevskia soli, assembly GCA_026224805.1. Lineage (GTDB taxonomy): Bacteria > Pseudomonadota > Gammaproteobacteria > Nevskiales > Nevskiaceae > Nevskia > Nevskia soli_A. Next base: position 1,439 of record JAMFRN010000130.1, on the reverse strand, counting down.
GAAAATAAGTCACGTCATGGATGCGGGCGAGGGTACTGCCGCCGCTGCCGCCGGCAATGAGCCAACGCGCGGCAAGCTGCCGCCCCTGAATGCGCTGCGCCATTTCGAAGCGGTGGCCCAGCACGGCAGTTTCGCCGCGGCGGCCGCCGATCTGCATATCACCCACTGGGCCGTGGGGAAACAGATCAAGTTGCTGGAAGACTGGTTCGGCGTCCCCCTGTTCGAGCGCCGCGCGCGCGGTGTGGTGCTCACGGACGAGGGCGCGGCCCTGCTGGGCGATGTCAGCAACGCCTTCTCGCGCCTGAGCACCGCCGCGGCCCGGCTGCGCCAGAACCGGTCCGTGCGGCAGGTGTCGGGCATCGTGCGGCTGAACGTCCTGCCCAGTTTCGCCTTGCGCTGGCTGATGCCGCGCCTGTCCGGCTTCCAGGCGCGCTATCCCGAGATCGACGTGCGGATATCGACCACCTCGCGCAAGCTGCGCTATATCGGCGACGCCTTCGACATCGGCGTGCGCTCGGGCCACGAGCAGGGCGCCGGCATCGTGTCGCGCACCTTGATGGCCGACCTGCGCCTGCCCGCCTGCAGCCCCGCGCTGCTGCGCCAGCACCCGATCCAGTCGGTGGCCGACCTGCGCCATCACACCCTGCTGCATTCCGTCACCACGCGCACGGCCTGGTCGCACTGGCTGCGCGAAGCCGGCGCGCCCGACCTGCGGGCCGCCCGCCACGTCGAAATCGAACACACGTATCTGCAGCTGGCCGCCGCCGTCGAGGGGCTCGGCGTGACGCTGGCCTCGCTGCCCCTGATCGAGCAAGACATCGCCGCGGGCCGCCTGGTCTGTCCGATCGCGGCGCCCGTCTGGCGCGCCGCCGACTATGCGCTGGTGATCAATCTCGAGCGCGCCGGCGACGATGCCGTCGCGGCGTTCGAGCAGTGGATCACCATGATGGCGGGGGCGCAGTGAATGGAACGACCCAGCGGATCGCCGACCCGCCAAAAACCGGCAAACGGCAATTCGATCGTTTATAGTGTCGCCAATTCCCATGCTGCCAATCTCCATGAAACGATATAAACCGCTCGTCCTTTTCCTTGCCTGCTGCGCCGTGATGACGGCCGCCACCGCTACCCAGACCGGTCCCGATCTCGACGTCGAAAACCAGCATATCCGCGAGCATCACCTGACCCGGCTCAACGACAAGCTCAATGTCGAACCCGTGGAACTGGAGCAGAGCTGCAAATACGAGTCGGAAATCAGCACCGCGCCGCCGCCGATGCGCGTGGCGTTGACGTTCGACGACGGCCCTTCGCCCGAAGGCACCGAACTGATTCTGGCCCTGCTCAAGAAATACAATATTCCCGCGGCCTTTTTCATGATCGGCGAGAAGGTGCAACGGTATCCGGACCTGGTCGCCAAGGTCAGGGCGGCGAACCAGCAGGTG
>JAMFRN010000129.1 GCA_026224805.1 Nevskia soli | reverse complement strand
AGCACCAAGCGACAAAGCTAGAATCAGCCCCGGTGCCGCTCAAGCATTTTGGGACGAAGCGTGGAAATTTCCTTTGGCATCGTGCGGACTGCCGTCCGTGCTGCCACCAAGGGCGCCCCGCAGATACGCCGGTTGGCGGACGCCAATGGCTAAAACTTCTGCACCAGCGCCACCACGATCTCCACCAGGATCAGCACGATGATCGCCAGCTCCATCAGCTCGCCGCGCCGGCCGGCGGCCTCGTTGTACAGCGCGGTATAGGTATCGCGCATGATGGCCAGCTTGCGGTCCACCGCCGCGCCTATCTTCGGCACGCGGAACTGCTCCAGCGCCGCGGCGTAGATACGGGCCAGGTAGACATCCTCGGTCACCTGCAGGGCGTTGTCGGCCTTTTCGGTCAGCTCGGTCACTTCCGCCACCAGGGTATAGAAGCGCCGCGCCAGGTCGGCGAAGCGGCGCGGCGCATACCAGTGGCTGGCGCGCTGCGCCAGTTCCACCAGGTCGTACATGCGCGGCAGCTCGTCGTCCAGCATCTCGTCGTAGTAGCGCTGCTCCAGCAGCTGCGCATTGGCCACTTCCAGCACGTCGGCCACGTCGGAATCGCCGCGCGGCTCGACGATGAAGGCGCGGTCCCAGGTCAGCACCACCAGGTCGTCCTCGTAGTAGGAGAAGCGCTGCCGCAGCAGCTCGCGCCGCGCACCTTCCGACAGGGGCCGCCGCTCGCCGGACAGCAGCGGTACCAGATCGAGGCGCAGTTCCAGGTCCGCCGTTTTCTGCGGCTCGCTCCATTGCTGCACGAGGGCCAGCAGGTAGTCCTCCTGCACCCCGCTGGCATAAGGCCGGTCCAGTGCCGAGACCAGCGGCAGGCGCACGCGCTGCAGCAGCGCCTCCCATACCGCGGAACCGATCGACTGCGCCGCCGCGTTGCACAGGCGCGTGTACGAGGCCCAGTCGTGATCCACCACCGGGATGCGCAGGGCCAGCGCCACCACCCCGAAATCGTAGAGCCGCGCAGTGGCGATGGCGTTCACGCCGATGCCTTCCATGTGCAGCGGCACCGCGTCCAGCGGCAGCAGCACCGGCGGCACGTCGAACGCCACCGCCTTGGCCGGGGTGGCGCTGAGCTGGCTGCGGCTGCTGCCCCCGCCCTGTCGCTGCGCCCACAGCGCTTCCGCCTGCGCCAGGTCGATGGCATAGGCGATGTCGAACAGGCGCAGGGCCACGATGGCGCCGCTTTTTACTTCAGGCATCGGCGCGATCAAGAACGCAGCTCCGGGGGTTATTGCAGGGATGGCGCATCATCGGGTTCATCCAGCATCCTGTACAGCTCTCGCACGCAGTCGCCGCAGATGGTGGCGTCGCCGCCCCTGAATACGCTGGGCAGCTCATCCGGCCCCCGGCCGCAAAAGGAGCAGATGAACTCCCGCTCCTGCGCCTCCTGGTAGGCCCGTGCATCCTCCGGCGAAACTTCGAGTTTGACCCATTTCGATGACAGGCCGGCATAGTAGCTCTCGGCGCGCAGCTTCACCTCGTCCACCGATCCCGGCACCTGCGCAAACGGCCCGTTCCAGGCCTCCACGCCGAGCGCCTCCCAGTCCTCGCCACAGTGCACCAGCAGATACTGGCCATCGTCGAATTCCCGGCAGATCGCCAGGCAGGGCACCCGGCCGATGCGTTCGTTGCCGCTGTAGAGATGCAGCCGCCCGGTGAAGGTCACCGCCTCGTCGACGAGGGCGTATTCCAGCACGCGCGCGCCGGCAAGCACCGGCGGCGGGGCGGAAGGCGGTAGCAGGCTGCTCATGCCCACAGTCTAGCGCGATGCGCAGCTAGACCGATCAACGCACAATAGCGCGGTCCAGTCGGCTGCAAACAGGCATTCATTGGACCGACCCGCCCACCATCACGCCCGACATGCCCCTGCTCAGACGTCACGCCTGGCTGTTCATCGCCCTCGCCCCGATCGCGGCGCTATATTTCACCTGGAGCTGGCATGGCCAAATCGGCTCCCTGCTGAACGACGGCATCACCTACCTTCTGATGGCGCAGCACTATGCCCACCGGGGCGCCGCCGACCCCGGCTTTGCTGCAGCCGTGCTCAGCCAGTTTCCGCCGCTTTATCCGCTGCTCCTGGCTTGGCTCGGCGCCGCCGCCGATGTGCATCTGGCCCATGCCCTCACCACGATGTTCCTGCTGCTGGGGCTGGCATGCTTCTACGCCTGGATGCAGGTGGAGCGCTTCTCATCGGCGCAGGCGGCCCTGCTGATGATGGCGTTTGCGGCCCTGCCGGGAAGCTGGCTGACCGGCCTGCTGATCCAGTCGGAATATCTTTATCTATTATGGAGCCTGCTGGCGCTGGCACTGCTGAGTGCCTATCGCAACAAGCAAGGCGATGAGCTGCTGCTGGCCGCGGGGCTCGCCGTGGCGGCTGCCGCACTGACCCGCACCATCGGCATCACCCTGCTGCTGCCGCTGCTCCTCGCCTCCCTGCGCGCCGGACGACGCGCCGGAGTGCTGGCGCTGCTGTCGGCTCTATTGCCGTTGCTGCTGTGGCATGCCCTACATGCAACGCAGGGCAACAGCTACACGGAATCCCTGCGTCAACATTACGGACATCAAAACTTGAACCTGCTGCCGCAGCAACTCGGCAACATGGAACAGGCCCTGGACAGGGGCTTCGCGCAAAACCTGCTGGGCGATGACCGGAGCAGCGCACTCGCCGATATCCTGGGCCTGCTGTGCCTGGCCGCATCGGCCTGGCGGGCAGCCAGACGGAATCCCGACGGCCTCTATCTAGCCGGCTACGCCCTTGTGCTGCTGCTCTGGCCTTTTCCAGGCGAGGCGGGGCGTTTCCTGTGGGTGGTCATGCCGGTGCTGCTCGTGCAGCCGATCCTGCTCATCGCCGAACTGCGCCGCGATCCGCCGCATGCCACCCTGCCGCAACTGGCCACCGTGGGCTGCGCGGCGGTGGTCATGGCCATGGCCCTGCCACGGATCTCCGATGCGGCCGAGCGCTACCGCGCGGCGGCGTACAGCGTGCTTCCGGAAGCTGGCGGACTCCAATCCTGGTACACCTCGGTACCGGCGGCCGCCACCATGCGAGCGGACGCGGAACTGTCGTTGATCGCAAGCCTGAGCCGCATTCCTGATGCGGTGCCGGCAGGCGACTGCGTTATTTCGATACGGCCGGACTGGATCAACTATTACGCCCGGCGACACAGCACCTATCCCCCGAGGGACGCGGTGCCCGATCCGTACTTCGGCCTGCAGCTTCGCGCGGCCCGCTGTCACTATCTGTTCGCCAGCCGCTTCGTCGACACCGATTTCACGGCGCCGCTATATCCCCTGCGGCGCATCCCGGAGCAGTACCAAGTGCTGGACTACGTAGAACTGTCGGGGATGCCGCAGTCGCAACAGCCGATCTGCGAGCTTGACCGCTTGCGCTAGGGCCTGTTAACACTTATTGGATCGCTGCGTTGCTGCTCAAAATCGCGTCAGGCAAGGCGGAGGACTTGGCCATGGTGATTCCATGGCCAAGTCTGACAACGCGGCATGGCGCGCCCGTTGTTACAAAAGCGGGGGGGGGCGCAACCCTTCGGGACGGGGCCATTTTTGCGCATTGCTGCGCCGGCCAGGACTTGCATGGAATCACCATGCCGCGCCCTGTCCGGCTTGCACTGCGCAAAAATGACCTCCGTCGCAGCGACCCAATAAGTGTTAACAGGCCCTACAACTTCCTGCTTCTAACATCCCGCAAGACGGGCGCAACAGTTCCGTGCAGTACTTTCAAATCACAGTGCAGGATCATCACGCCGCTCGTCGGATCACCCGAGCCTGTTGCAACCATTCTCCCCTTGCGCCGCATCCAAGTGGCATCCGTGAGCCATAGGGCTGGACGGCAGGGCAGGCGCGCCGCGTACGGGCGCAAGCCGCCCTGCATGCACGGTGTGGGACGCACTGCGCTTCTCGATAGACCCGGGTCTTCCATGACAGTCGGGGACGGGATCGCTGCGCCCTCGCCTCCAGCCCGACACTACACGCAAGCCAGCCGGCGCAGCGCAAGCGGCGACATGCGGCGGCTTGGGCCGGCTTGTTTACCGAAGAAGAGGAGGAAGAGGTATGAAGCAACAGACATGGCGGCATCTGGCAGTGTGTTCCACCGTGGTCGCAGCGGTGGCGCTGTCCTTTTCCGCAGCGGCCGGGGCGGTTCCTTCGTTCAAGGACGTACCGGCCATACTCGGGGATTCCGATTTTTGCATCGGCAGGCAAGACGGCTCCTACGAACACCCGGATTGCCGGGTGCGTTATTCCTGCAAGCGCGGCAATGCCTCCCAGGTATCCTGCCCTGACGGCCAGGTATTCGATCCGACCAAGAATCTCTACGACAACTCCACGCTTTCCTACTGCAGCGCGCCGGAATCCGTGAAGCATGTGGATTGCAGCAACCTCGTCAAATGAGGCTCGGCGGGTAAAGAACACAGCGGATGTCCTGACGGCGCGGGCGCGGTGAATGCCTGATTCACCGCGCCCGCGTCACTCGCAACAATCGGACTCCTCCTCCGCCGGGACGGGAGAGGAGCCAGAAGCTACATGGCGCGCGGTAGCAGCAGTGACACGCATCGCTCAGGTAATTGTTGTCCGGCGAGATTCACAGTTCACACAAAAAAAGGCCCCTCCCCCGCCGTCGCGGAAGAGGGGCTTTGCTTGCAACGAACCGTGCTCTGAGACTAGGCCGCCTGCGCCTGGCTTTCCGCCGCCACCGCTTCCGCCAGCGAGACATTGCCGCGCGCCGCTTCCGGTGCCGGCTTCATGCCGGCCGGCACGTGGACGCCCTCGGCCTGCTTGAGGAACTCGTCCTTCTTCGCGCGCGGGTTGTAGAACTGCTTGTACCAAAGGCGCGCCTTGCGGAAGGCGCCGTCGCTGGGCATGAACATGCCGTTGATGCAGGCGCGCTTGTTGGACCACACCTCGAAATCCTGCGAGAAGGCCGCCAGCGCGCTGGCCTGGTACATACGCGCCACTTCGGTGTCCTGCGCCGTGACCTTGGCCGAGTTGCTGGGCGAGCGCACCATCAGCGCGTGCCACACCTGCACCGTGCCGTCCTCCACCGAGGTGTGCATGATCAGGATCACCGCATCATGGGTGCCGGACATGCGCGACAGCAGCACGCCGGGGCCGTGGTAGACGGTGTCGGTGATCAGGATCGGGCTCTTGCCGTCGCTGCTCACCAGGGTGCGGTGCGGGCCGCCCTGGCGCTGGATCGCCAGATGGCCGCGGAATTCGTTCTCGAAGAAATTGACGATGGAGCCGTGCACCGGCTGCAGGTGGGTGCAGTCGGCGATGTTGTCGATGATCTCCTGCTGGTGGCACTTGAGCTGGCCCAGGTGATCCCACTGGTGGCGCACCCAGCCGTCGTTGTCCCACTCCGCCAGGTTCGGCGCGTCCCATTCCGGCTCGCCGCCTTCGGAGTCATGCCAGACGAAGACCGCCCCCAGGCGCTCCACCACCGGCCAGGAGCGCACGCAGGCGGCCTTGGGAATGGGCAGAGAGGAAAACGGGATCTCGTTGCACTTGCCGTCCGCGCCGAAACGCCAGCCGTGATAGGGGCAGCGGATCGAGTCGCCCTCGATCTGCCCGTCATGGGTGACGTAGGACGTGGTGTTCTTCGCCAGGTGTGTGCCCATGTGCGGGCAAAAGGCGTCGAGCAGCACGATCTTGCCGCTCTTGCCGCGATACAGCGCGAAATCCTGGCCGAAAAACTTCAGCGGCAGGGGCTTGTCCTTCAGCTCCGCCGCATCCGCGACCATGAACCAGCCGCGCGGATAGGTAAATTCGCCCAGCCCGTAATCCTTAGTGCCAGCCATCCTGGTCTCCTCCAGTGGCTATCCCAATGTTGAGGAGGGCATTTTTCCGTCAAAAGCGCCCCGTCACATCGTCCACTCGGGTGAAGGGGGTGAAGGATTGCGCCGGGGGCCAGCTGCGGCTGCAGCCCCTCAATACGCTGCGTCATCATGTAAAGATTCGTAAAAAAGACAGCGTTTACCAGCACTTCCGCCCGGCGATTCAGCTAGCGTTCATGTCGTCGGCACATGCTTGGGCACAGTCCATTCGGAAACATGGTCATGGGCATTCTGAAACGCGGTTCCCTGGTTATCGCACTCGGCCTCCTCGGTTTGCCGCTGATGGCTTCCGCAGGGCGGGTGGTCGTCGGTGTGGGCGTCGGCGTCGGCTGGCCGTACTACGGCTACGGGCCCGGCTACTATTCGCCCTATTACTACGGCCCCAGCTACTACTATTATCCGCCGCCTGTGGTCTATGCGCCGCCGGCAGTCACCGTCGAGCAAGCGCCAGCCGCCTACTGGTATTACTGCCCACCCGCCAGGGCCTATTTCCCCTATGTGCGGGAATGCCCGGTTGGCTGGCTCGCGGTAGCGGCCACCGCCAGGCCGCACGCGGCGGCACAGCCGCCGGTGCAGGCGCCCACCGGCCAAGTCACGTATAGCCTCGGCGACGTACTCTTCGCCACCGGCAAGTCGGACCTGCGTCCCGCGGCGACCGGCACTCTCGACACCCTGCTGGCCTCGATCAGCAAGGAACCGGAGCGCAGCATCGTGGTCGAAGGCCATACCGACTCCGTCGGCAAGCCCGCGGCCAACCGCGAACTGTCGCAGCGCCGGGCCGACGCGGTGATGCAGTACCTCGTCGCCCACGGCATCGCGCCGCAGCGCATCACCGCCATCGGCAAGGGCGAGGAGCATCCGGTGGACAGCAACGCCACCGCCGACGGCCGCCGCCATAATCGCCGCGTCGACGTCATCCTCAACTGAGTCCCCACCATTTTCTCGGCCTTCAACCTCCAAGCACAGCCATGAAATCCCGCTTCAACATCCCGCTGAGCATCGCCCTGGCCGCCGCCGCCGCGGCTCCCGCAGCCGCCTACGCTTGGGACCGCTACGGTGGTCCGGGACCGGGCCCGCACGGCGGCGGCCATTTCTACGGCGGCGGCTATGGCCGCGGCCACTATTACTACGGCGGCCACTACTGGTTCGGCCCCTCGCCGCATTTCTATGGCAATGCCTGGTATGGCGGCCGCTGGTATCACGGCTGGTACGGCGGCAACCCCGGCTGGTGGTGGATCATCGGCGGCAACTGGTACCTGTATCCGGCCCCGGTCTATCCCTACCCGGATCCCGCCGCTATGCCGGTGACGGTGGTGCCGGCGCCGCCAGCCACCACCGTGGCACAGCCGCAGCAATACTGGTACTGGTGCGGCAACCCGGCGGGTTATTACCCCACAGTCAGCCAGTGCAGCACGCCGTGGCAGCCGATGGCCGCGGGAGCCCAGGCCACCGCGCCGCCCGCTGACGCACAGGGTCAGGCCCAGGCCCAGGGCCAGCAGCCTGATGTGCCCTTGCCGCCCGCACCGCCGCCGGCGCCCCCGGCGCAACCCTCCGGCCAGGGCTATCCGCAGCAGCAGTATCAGCAGCAACCTTATCAACAGCAGCCGGGTCCGGCCTACCCGCAACAGCAGCCTTATCAGCAACAGCCGGGGCCGGACTATCAGCAGCAGCCCGCGCCGAATTATCAGCAGGCGCCGCAGAACTATCCGCCCGCGCCGCAGGGCGCTCCGGACCAGCAGCCGAGCGTGCAAGGCCCGCCGCCGGGGCCTTGAAACCGTCCATTTGTTTAGGGAGAACCGACGTGAGCAAGATTGGCAGCGAAAGGTTTCACAACATCAAGCTGCGCACCACCGCCACGGCGCTGATCGGCGCCGCCCTGCTCGGCGCCTGCGTCGAACTGCCGAACGCGCCGACCGTGGCGGTGATGCCGTCGCCGTACAAGCCGTTTGAAGTGTTCCAGGGTGATGACCAGATCTGCCGCGGATTCGCCTACCAGCAGATCGGCGGCGGCCCGAAGGGCACCACCAACAGCTCTTACGACGACCGCTATTCCTATTACGGCCTGCAATACCAGTACAACATCGCCTACCAGCAGTGCATGTACTCGCGTGGCAATCAGATTTCTGGCTTCTCCGCGCCGACCAGCCCGCCGGGGCCGCCGCCTTCAGCAACAGCGCCGATGCCGGCACCCGCACCCACCCCGGCGAAATAAAGGGCTAGAAATCATCTCATGATGTCCCCTCTCCCTGCGAAGCGGGGGAGAGGGGATTCATGAAACAGCTTCCAGACAACTCTCCGCTCAACGTATATAGACGAACAGCCCGTCGTGCAGCGGGCGGGCGCTGCAACCAAGCGTCTGCGCGGTGAAACCGGAGCAGTTGGAAACGATGCCCGGGTGGCCGTTGTGTCTGAACATGGCTTCGAAATAGGCGTGGTTGGGGTTACTGGCGTCTCCTAGCACTGACTGCACCGCCGGCGTGGCAGGGTTGATCCACAGCGTCGCGTCGCCGCCGTTGCCCAGCGCCACGGCGCCGCTGGAAGGGGCGTAGGCACTGAGGAAATACAGCCCCATCAGCCACTGGTGCATGCCCTCGGCATAGTCCTCGCCGTCGATATTGACGATGTGCACGGTCAGCGCCCCGCTGGCATCGCGCTCGTAACCCACGCCGGTCTGCCCGCCGACTTCGTAATTGTCGATTGGCCTTCCCTCTTCGGACTGCGCCTCGTCGTAAAGGAATTGCCCATCCTGCAGCAGCAGCGGCCCGGAACCGATGGCGGACACTGCCGGCGTGCCGTCCGCCGCCACCAGCTCCGCCACGTTGTCCTTGCTGGCCGAAGTGCGGCGCATATCGACCGTGTCGGGATAGAGCAGCAGTGCGCCGCGCAACTCCACTTCGCCCAGGCTGCCGCAGTTATAGGACTGGAACGGCGTGTCGCGCCAGGACCTGGCACGCTGCGCCGGCGCCAGGTAGACCAGGGAATCGCCGAGATCGTCGGTGATCGGCAGGGAGTCGCCGCTGGCGCATTCCGGCAGGCTGTTCGCATTCATCGGGCACTGCGCCGGCGGCGGATGCTGCGCATAGAAGTGCTGGCGGTCCTGCAACAGGGCATAGCGCGCCAGGCAGACATTGTCCTGCGGCACGTAGTTGGACCAGGCATCGACGCGATAGTCATAGCCAGCGTTGACGCCGGCGATGGCCTGCGCCGGAACGGCGCCGTTCTGGTCGCGCAGCATGAGGTTGAGCGGCTGCACGTAGCGGCCGAGCCAGGCGTAGTCGGCGGCCCCGACGCCGCCCAGCTGGTAATTCTGCAATGACACTGCCGGTTCCAGGTTCACCGCGTCGTAGCGGATGTCGAGCTGGTTCACCGTGTACACGGGACTGGCGTAGCCCACCGGCAGGCCCAGCACATTCCTGTAGTCGATGCTGAAAGTGCAGGCGTAGTGGTGCCACACCAGGGCGCCGGGTTGCGCTGGCAGCAGTTGCACTGGAAAGGCCAGGGAATGGCCCACGCTGGTGGGATCGCTCTCGTTTTCGACGCAGCTGAAGGTGATGCCTTGCAGCACGGCGTTGCGCTCACTCTGGCTCAGCGCCGCGTAATAAGGATGCAGCACATGCTGGAAAGCCTGGCTGGCCGCCTTCATGTAATCGGAAGCTGGATGCTCGGGCATCTCCAGGCCGACCACATCGACATTCTTCACCACCAGGTTCAGCGCGATGCCGGTCACGCCGTCCAGCGCCTGGGTCGGCGTGGTCGCGGCATCCGCCGCGGCGGCGCCGCAGATGGCGAGCGTCCCGGCACAGAGGGCCGCCGAGCAATGCCTCAACCGCTGTCCCTTTGCCTGATTCATTTTTTTGCGCCCCTGATCGGCTTTGCCGTTATCGGGCACACACTAGCGGCACTGTGTTAAGGAACTGTTGCCCCTCAACACGGCATCATCCGGGCCTTCGAAAATACCGTGCTCCGCGGCGTCACACATCTGCCGCAATTGGCATATAATTGAGATTAATTCTCACTTAGAGACTCATTTCGAGATTGGGTTCGATCCTGTGCACCAGCTAACCGACCTGCCCCGAAACACCAATGCGACCATCAGCGAGGTGGTGGCGCATGGCGACCTCGACCCGATCGCGGTGCGCCTGGCGGAGCTCGGTTTCGTGCCGGGCGAGCCGGTGCGGGTGGTGGCGAAAGGCCCGGTCGGCGGCGATCCGGTGCTGGTGCAGATCGGTTACACCCGTTTCGCCCTGCGCCGCAGCGAGGCCGCGCGGGTGATGGTCTGCGCGGAGACGGCATGAGCGCCCCAGCCACCTCGTTTTCGGCAGTGGTTGCGGCCGCGCCGTTGTCCATCGCCCTGGTCGGCAATCCCAACTGCGGCAAGACCGCCCTGTTCAACCGGCTCACCGGCAGCCGCCAGAAAGTGGCGAACTACGCCGGCGTTACGGTGGAGCGCAAGGAAGGCCGCTTCCTCGCGCCTAGCGGGCGGCTGGTGCGGGTGCTGGACCTGCCGGGCGCCTACAGCCTCAACGCCACCAGCGCCGACGAGGCCATCACCCGCGACGTCTGCCTCGGCCTGCACGCGGTGGAAGCGCGGCCCGACCTGATGGTCTGCGTCGCCGACGCCACCAACCTGCGCCTGCACCTGCGCTTCGTGCTGGAGCTGATCCGCATCGGCCGGCCGATGGTGCTGGCCCTCAACATGAGCGACGCCGCCGCGCGCCGCGGCATCCTCATCGACCGCGACAAGCTGTCGCGGGCGCTGGGCATCCCCATCGTCTCCACCGTGGCGGTGCAGCGCAACGGCGTGCGCGACCTGATCGCGCAACTCGACCGCGCGCCGCCGCCGCCGCCCACCGGGCAGCACGACGCCAACCTGCACGCCGAGGTGCGCCGCCTGCTGGCCGACTGCGTCACCATGCCGCGCCACACCGCCGTCATCGACGATACGCTGGATCGCGTGGTGCTGCATCCGGTATGGGGCCTGGCGATCCTGGCGCTGCTGATGTTCGTCATGTTCCAGGCGGTGTTCACCGGGGCGCGGCCGTTCATGGACGGCATCAGCAACGGCATGCAGCTGTTCGGCACCTGGCTCGGCGCCACCCTGCCCGACGGACCGCTGCGCAGCCTGGTGCAGGACGGCATCGTCGCCGGCGCCGGCACCGTAATCACCTTCCTGCCGCAGATCCTGCTGCTGTTCCTGTTCATCCTGGTGCTGGAAGAGAGCGGCTACCTGCCGCGCGCCGCCTTCCTGCTCGACCGCCTGATGGTCGGCGCCGGACTCACCGGGCGCTCCTTCATCCCGCTGCTGTCCAGCTTCGCCTGCGCCATCCCCGGCATCATGGCCACGCGCACCATCCAGGACCGGCGCGACCGCCTCGCCACCATCCTGGTGGCGCCGCTGATGACCTGCTCGGCGCGGCTACCGGTCTACACCCTGCTTATCGCCGCCTTCATCGCCGACCGCAAGGTCTGGGGCCTATTCAGCCTGCAGGGCCTGGTGCTGTTCGCCCTGTATGCCGCCGGCATCGTCTCCGCCCTGGCGGTGTCCTTCGCCATAAAGCTGTGGCGCCACCGCCGCGGCCATGAAGTGGAAGAGCATGCCTTGCTGCTGGAGTTGCCCTCCTACCGTATCCCGCATGTGTTCGATGTCGCCATCGGCCTGTGGGAGCGCTCCTGGATCTTCCTGCGCCGCGTCGGCACCGTGATCCTGTCGCTGACCGTGGTGCTGTGGTTCCTCTCCAGCTTCCCGGCAGCGCCGGCCGGCTTCACCGGCCCGGCCATCGACTACAGCCTGGCCGGCCGCATCGGTCACGCCATGCAGTACGTGTTCGCGCCCATCGGCTTCAACTGGCAGATCTGCGTCGCCCTGATCCCAGGCCTCGCCGCGCGCGAAGTGGCGGTCAGCTCGCTGGCCACGGTCTATGCCCTGTCCGCCAATACCGAGCAGGCGGCCACCCAGCTGCAGCCGCTGATCGCCGCCCAGTGGCCGCTGGCCACCGCCCTGTCGCTGCTGGCCTGGTACGTGTTCGCGCCGCAGTGCCTGTCCACCCTCGCCGTGATCCGCCGCGAAACCAACTCGGTCAAGACCATGGCCATCGCCGCCGGCTATCTGTTCGCACTGGCTTACTTGGCGTCCCTGGTGACTTACCAGATCGCCCACGCCCTGGCCTGATCATGAACGTCGCGCTGCAATATCTGATCATCGCGCTCATCCTCATCCCCAGCGCCTTCTATGCGCTGGGGGTGTTCGCGCCGCAGACCAAGCGCCGCATACAACGCAGTACCGCCCTATGGCTGCTCCAGGCCCAGCGTCCGCAACGTCTGCGCCAGCTCGGCCTGCGCATCCTGCCGGTTGAACAGGCTAAAGGCTGCGGGGCCGGCTGCAGCGACTGCAACAACTGCGCGCCGCCGGCGCAGAGCGCCGAACAACCGCTGATCGATCTGCGTTCTTCGGGGCAGCGGCGCTAGGCTGCGGTCGGCCCCTGACGCATGGGGGACATGAGCCTGGGCTCATGAGAGGAACAACTGCAATCGGCGGCAAGATATCGATCGTGGATCAGGCAAATCCCGTCGCTCGACCGCACCGAGCTGTGCGCTGAGCCCATGCAGCGCAAGCCCTGAATTCGGCTTTCGATCAGGGCCGGCGCATCGCAAAAATTCACGCAGCTGGCACAGCTGCGCGCCGCGGCCGGCACCTGCGCCGGCCAGGGCTTGAGCAACAGGCGCAGCAGGGATGCACTACTGGCCAAAGGTGCTCCAGAACGAACCAAATACCTGGGTCGAGAGCAGGTAACCCAGAACGACGTTGACCACCACGCCGATGGTGAAGGCGTAGAACGGCTTGGGACCAACCCCGGCAAAATCGCGGATTCGCGTGGTCAGGCCGATACTAAAGAAGGTGAAGGTGAACGCCCACACCCGCAGCGCCTGGATCGGGGCGATCAGCGCGGGGGTCAGCGACTTGCGGTAGTCCGCATAACTGTAACCCCGCGAGACGATCGTGATGATGGCGGATGCGATGAGGAAGCCGATGACGAACTTCGGAAAGCGGCGCCAGATCTCCCCTGCCCCGGTCCTGCTCTGGATGCCGGTGCTCTCCCAGCGCGTGGTGGCGATGATGGAAAGAACCAGCGCCCAGATGCCGATCCAGATGTCGCGTCCGATCACCTTCATCAGGGTGAAGGCGTTCACCGCCGCATCCGCGGTGCCGCTGATGCCCGGCACATTGCCGGCGTAGCCGCCATAGGTCTGCGCCGCGGCGAAGCCGGCGGCATCGGCGAATTCCGAGGTGCCGATCCAGGCGCCGGCCACCCCGGTGGGCAGTTGCAGCGCGCGGGATACGATCGGCAGCAGGAAGATCATCACGACGGCCCAGAACACCACTAGGGTGATGGCGATCGGCGCATGCTCCTTCTTTGCCCCGATCGCACCCGCCACCGCGATGGCGCCGGACACGCCGCACACCGCCCCGCCGGTACCGAGCGTGGCGGCAAGGCGGCGATCCAGCCCGAGCTTCGTCGCCACGAAGTAGATCACCCCGAAGGTCGCCAGCGACACGATCGCCGCCTGCACGATGGCCACCGGCCCCGCCCAGATGATCAGAGTGAACGGCAACCCGGCGCCGAGCAGCACAATGCCTGTCTTGATGTAGAACTCCACCCGGAATCCCGCCTCCAGCCACTTCGGCAGCGGAATGGTGTTGGAAATCAGCAGGCCCAAGCCGAGGCCGACCAGGGGCGGCTCCAGGCTGTACTTCGACGCCTGATCCCACTGTCCGATGAAATAGAGAATCACCGACACTACGAACACAAAAGCGAAGGACGGCAGGAACTCCGTCAGCCTGATTCCCAGGCTGACGGCGCCAAGCCCGAACAGCACCGCCCAGAGGATGAACAGCGCGAAGTATTGCCCGGCGTGTTGCCCATACTGCGCGAATGCCTCGGGCAGATGACTCCATTTCTGCGGCGATACCGCCAGCCACTTGATGCTGCTGCCCGAGGCGAACAGCGCCACCGCCACCAGGACCAGCCCGACGCCGATCCAGATCGCCCACCAGTCCTCCTTGGCGAACAGTCCCTTCCACGCCGGCACCGGGGCGCCGTCCGCTTGCGCGGTTTGAAGCTCAGACATGATTATTCCTTTCCCGTCGCGCCCAAAGGCGCAAGCTGACGCTCATCCTGCAGCGGGTTCGCTCCGATGGCGACTCCGCTTATTGAAGCCCTCTTCGCTGCGGCTGGCAAGTTCGGCGGAACCCCCTGCTAGTTCTTGGCCACTGGTTTGCCGGCGTCGGCGACCTTGGGCGCAGGCGGAACCACTTTGCTGATCGTACCGCCCTCTTCCTGGTAATTTTCAGAGCCGATGGCGCCAGCCACCTTGAAGCCCTTGCTGGCGAGCAGGTCGGCCGCGACGCCAGCGCGTCCGGCGTGGTTGGACACGGTAACGACGGTGCGGTCCTTAGGAATGAAGGCCGTGTACTTGTCCAGTTCCTGGGCCTGAATGCTCAGATATGCCGGAAACCCGCCCTTGTCCGTCAATTCATCCGGCCGCCGCACATCGATGATGACCAGCTGCTCCGGCTTGGCCAGCAACGCATCCACCTGCGAGCGCGAAAGCTTCGGAGACTTGTACTTCCATACAGGCGCGGCATGTGCGGCAGCGTTGCCGGCGGTATTGCCGACCTGCTGCCCGAACGCGACCGGGGCCGCCAGAGCCCACGCAGCAATTACTAACACAGCTTTCAGATTTTTCATTTTCATTTCACTCTTGGTTGATGTACTTGGTTGATGGTTGGGGTTGGCGGGGACGCCTGCCGATCGCTGTGCGATCACCCAGGCAGCGCCCGGTTGCTCTCATCACGATCCAGCGCGCCACGCCGCGTGAGCCAGATTGCAGCTATCGTGCCGTCGCGGATGTAGTGCCGCGACGACCGCGACAAACACCCCGCCCGGCTGCACAACTCCTTGATGACAGGCGACATATTCCTCAGTCTTGAATCCGCGCCGGCGTATCGCTGGCGCACGCGCCGCCTATGCAACCGGAGATGCCCTGTTGATATCGCATCACATCGCCAAAGACGATGTCGCGACCGCAACAGCTGCTCGGAAGCCGTGCTGCCGATTCGATCATCAAGGGCATCCTTCAAGGCGCCGCGGCCAGGTTCCAGCTCGGCGGCTCCTTACCCTCCGGCAGCTCGTCGGACTTGTCGCCCAGATAACCGTGCTTCTTCAGCAAGGTGCGCAGCACATTGCGCGAGATGCCGAGGGCCGAGGCCGCGCGCACCTGGTTATAGCGACTGCGGCGGAATGCCTCGTCGACGATCAGCTTCTCCAGCTCGTTGAAAAGATTGTCGCCCGGTTCGTCCAGCAGGGTCTGCAAGGCCGCGGTGATCTGCTCCACCGGCGTCAATCTCGATGCGCCCGCATTCTGCGCCACCGCTCCGCTGACGCCGTTGAGCTTGAGATGTTCCGGCCGGACCTCGTTTTCCCTGGCGACCAGCAGCGCGAAATGGATGACGTTCTCCACCTCGCGGATATTGCCGGGCCAGCTGTAGCGCTCCAGCGCATGGCGGGCGGCCTCGGAAATTTCCGGGCGCGAGCGCTTCAGGCGCTGGCTGTAGAGTCCGAGGAAGTGCACTGCCAGCGGCAGAATGTCCTTGGGCCTTTCGCGCAGCGGCGGCAGGCGCAGCTGCGCGATGTTGAGGCGATACAGCAGGTCGAGACGGAACAGGCCGGCGGACACCGCGTCGGTCAGGTCGACATTGGTGGCGGCCACCAGGCGGATGTCCACCGGAATGGATTTGCGCGAACCCAGGCGCACCACCTCGCGCTCCTGCAAGACACGCAGCAGCTTCACCTGCAGAGTCAGAGGCAGGTCGCCGATCTCGTCGAGAAACAGCGTGCCGCCGTTGGCCGACTCGAACCAGCCCTCCCGCCGCATGGTCGCGCCGGTGAACGCGCCCAGTTCATGACCGAACAGCTCGCTCTCGGCCAGCTGTTCGCTGATGGCGCCGCAGTTCACGGCGACGAACGGACCCTTGCGCCCGCTGAGTTCATGGATATGACGCGCCACCAGCTCCTTGCCGGTGCCGGTCTCGCCGATGATCAGCACCGGTGCATCGCTCGGCGCGACGTGTTCGAGGTACTTGTGGATTTCCTGCGACACGGGATCGACGAAGACCAGCGCCTTGGCGCGGATCGTCAACTGTTCGGCGTTGCTTCCATGCAGCTGTAAAACTTGAGAATCGCGATACAGGGAATCGCGCATAACTTGCTCCCGGATACTCCTGCGGCACCCCACCGCAATGTGATGGGAACTTTATTGTTCTATGCAGTTTTTAACCAAGACTTACAATTACTATCCATATCCTGCAGCAATCTACCGGACAGACTTGCGTCAACAATATTGCTGTGGAGTGGCCGAATCCACGCAACCGGCAATGCCGCCGCGGATGGCATGCGATGGGCGACACCCGTCAAATCATGTGTTGGCACAGCGTTATTTTCCATATCCTGGTGCAGCGGCAGGCAGATCAGCCGCTTTTCCGGCTTGCGCATGCGCGGCGTGAGCGATGCTGTCCGACGTCTGCTGGATATGCAGCAACAGGAGGCTCGAATAGTTGATAAATCAGCATGACGATATGCATTGCCATTGCGTCAGATCTGCGCTGGCCATGCCTGTACAGGCTTAGTGTCCGCGGGCCTTTCTTCAGGGAATAACCAAATACCGTGTTATCCCAGGCTCAGGTTGTTTTCGTGAACAGCTGCCAGACGACCAGCAAGCAGCAGCATTTTTGACGTTTCCGCAAAGCAAACTGTCGCATCCGGCATGGACCAGCCGCTGCAAATCCGGGCAGCTCCCCGCCGCAGCAAGTGACGGGCAGCCGCCGGATGACGCCACCAGCTAGGGCTTGAGCTGCCCGCGAATCTCGCCGGGCTTGTGATCGGCGCTGTGCACGTTGACGTAAAGATCGCCGGCCTTGAAGCTGGCGTACTGCTCGTCGGTGAGCGTGGAGCCGGGCGGCACGGTCCAGGTACCGTCCGCACCCTTCACCAAAGTAATGACCGGCGGACCCTTCTGTCCGGGCGCGCCGAGGTGAATGTGCGCGACGGTGCCATCGATCCCCGAGGTCTTCAACTCGCCGCTGACCGACTTGTCCGTGCCGATGGTGAACTTGCCGACACCTGACGCCGCTGTCTCCACCGCGGGCGTCTCTTCGGCGCCGCTCAGGGCGACCTTGACGTCCTCGGCATGGGCGGAGCCGATACTGAAGGCCACTGCGGTTACCGCGAGGAATGCGCGAACAGCGCGTAGCTTCGAAACACTGATGCTCATGCTTCTCTCCTTGAAATTGGGATGGTCAGGCCATTCGACCGCGAAGAACCGGTGACCGGACCGGTTCGGCGTTGGATCACATCAAAGGGCCGCACAGACGTTCTTGATGGGCGCAGTCGATTATGGCGAACGCCGCAACGGGTTTGAGGCTGGTTGGTGAATTGGTCTTTATCCATAACCGAATGCTCGCATCGGCTCCTCGCATCAGCCCAGCGCGAAATTGATTGGCAGTTCGATGCTGAAGTCGGTCGCGCTTGGATTGGCATTATCCGGAATGGCGGGGAACTTACCGATGCGCTTGAACACTTCCCGGCATTCGCCATCCAGGGCGGGAAAGCCCGCCTTCTTCACCAATTGCTCATCCTCGATCGAACCGTCGCGCGCGAAGGTGACGCGCACCTTGCAGACACCCTGTTCCGCATTGAGCTGCGACCTTGCCGGATACTCCACCGTCTTCTGAATCAGCGCCTGCAATGAGTTGTAGTAGGCGCCGGGCACGCTGGTTCCCACGATGCGCTGTGGCGGAGCGGCTTCGACCGGTGCCGGCGGCGGAGGCGGCGGCACCGGCGGCGCCTCCACCGGCGGGGTCGGTGCCTGGGTCACGATCTGTTCAGGCGGCGGCGGAGCGGCCTGTTTCGACGGAGGCGGCGGCGTGCGCGGCGGTGGCTGTATCGGTTTCGGCGGCGGTGGTGGCGGCGGCGCCAGTTCCACCACAGTCATGACTTTCTTCGGTTCGGCGAACAAGGCATGCGGATGCACCAGGTACACCAGGTATCCGATCACCGCCGCATGGAACACAACCGACAGCACCACGCCGATATTGACCTTTTCGCTCGGCGCGCCCTTCTTCGGCACGCTGACGCCCGGCAGACTCATCTTGATTGCGACACTCATTTCAAACTCCCTGCAAAGTCTTTACGGTTGGGCCTGTGACATGAGCGAGACCTTGTAGAAGCCGGCCTGGGCCGCCATCTTCAAAAGATCCCTCACTTTGTCGAACACCGCGCCCTTGTCGGCACGGATGTAGACCAGGTTATCCGGCTCGGCCTGCGCGATTT
>JAMFRN010000128.1 GCA_026224805.1 Nevskia soli | reverse complement strand
CAGAAGCCCAGCAATGGGGCGACCCCGGTGGGTAGCGGACGGAATCCGCCAGAGGCCGAGGGACGCGTGGACGTCGTGACGGTGGACGGCGGGCAGACGAAACCGGAGATGCAGAACCGGCACACGGCAGCAGCAGGGCAAGGCGGCTGTCGACCGGCACGGTGGTGGCTTTCATGGCGGCTCCGCAAGTGGGAACGGCAGATCGTCGGATGTGTGGTCCAGGCCCGACGCTCCGATATTAGTCCCATTTGCGATGTTGCGGCTTCCGATTCGCCGTGCCGGCCTGCACCGGCATTTCTTCCGGGCAAGGGACTGAAGCTGGGTGTGGCGAAACTTCCCGATTGAATATGTGGTGACACGGCTGTTGTCAGCTCATTACGAAGGATTGCCGCTACGTCGAACGGATGAGCTGTCGCCCCGAGGGCGGCGATAAGATCGGCCCACGCTGTTAAAACCAAGGGGAGGAGTCCGCCGTGTCGCCCACCGAAATTTTCTATGTCGTCATCGGCCTGCTGTCGATCGTGCTCACTGTCTACCCCAACCGCCATCTGTTCGGCGGACGGGCCGGCGGCATCACGGCGCTTGAGGTGGTGTACTACCTCACCGCGCTGGCGGCGCTGCTGGTCGGCTGGTATTTCAACTTCCAGTACATGCGCACCTACGGCAGCGAGGCCACCTGGGCCAACTGGACCAAGCTGCTGTTCGTCAACCCGGCTTCGGCCTCGGGCGGGCAGGACCTGCTCTTCGCCAATGTGATCCTGTTTCCGCTGTGGGCGTTCTTCGACGGCCGGCGCAGCGGTATGAAGTGGAACTGGATCTGGTTCCCGATGAGCGCCCTGACCAGCTTCGCCTTCGCCATGGCCCTGTTCCTGGCGCTGAAGGAGCGGCAGCTGCGCTGGAACGCGGCGAAATAAAGCGGCGGGATGGCCCCGCACTGGACGGAATCAACGCGGCCCCTGAGGCGATGCGCCGCTGCTGCGGTGCCGGCGCCCGCCGTCACAACTTTTGCACAAATCGGCCATGCCCGGTGCAAATGAAGTTGCGACAATGGTGCCCCTGCATTCGCCATCCATAACGCCCAACAAGGGGTTTTCGTGATCAAAGCCGCCGCTGCTTTCTTGCTGTGCTGCCTGCTGGCGGCCTGTGGTACCACGCCGGGGCAGGAGCCGGTGATTGCTTCGGCCACGCCCGCGCCCCAGGTGGCTACCCCGCCGAAGATCGGCGTGGCTCTGGGCGGCGGGGCTGCGCGCGGCTTCGCGCATGTCGGGGTGATCAAGGTGCTGGAGAGCCATGGCATCGTGCCGGACCTGGTGGTGGGCACCAGCGCCGGCTGTGTTGCCGGCGCCCTGTACTCGGCCGGCTACAGCGGCTTTGACCTGCAGCAGATGTCCTTCGATCTCGACCGCGCCGTGGTGACGGACTGGACCATGTTCGGCCGTGGCGTGATCAAAGGCGATGCCCTGCGCACGTTTATCGACCAGGCGGTGAAGCAGGCGCCGATGGAGAAGCTGAAGCGGCGCTTCGCCTGCGTGGCGGTAAAGCTGAAGACCGGCGAGGCGGTGCTGCTGGATCACGGCGACGTCGGCGAGGTGGTGCGCGCTTCCTCCGCCGTGCCCGGCGTATTCGAGCCGATGAACATCGGCGGCGAGGACTACCTCGACGGCGGCCTGCGCAGCCCTGTGCCGATCCGCGAGGCGCGCGCCATGGGCGCCGACCTGGTGATCGCGGTGAACGTCTCCACCCCGCCGCAGGGCGATGCGGACGGTCGCCTGGCAATCATGAATCGCGCCATTGGCATCATGAGCATGGGCCTGCTCGAAAGCCAGGCCGGGCAGGCGGATGTGATGATCACGCCCGACTTGACCGGCATCAGCTCCACCGATTTCGACGACCGCATGCGCGCCATCCTGGCCGGGGAGCGGGCGGCGCAGGCGGCGCTGCCGCAGATCCGGCAGAAGCTGGCGGAGCGGGGCATCGTTCTGGGGCTTTGAGCTGGCTGGAGCCGCCTGCTTTTGCCCATTTGCCGGTTCAGGGCGACAATCGCGGCGAAAGGGCATGCGGGCGGAGCGATGACCAGAGACGAGTACTACATGAACATCGCCATGGCGGTTCGCAAGAAAGCGAACTGCCTGGGGCGCAAGGTGGGGGCGGTGATCGTGCGCGAAAACCGCATCATTTCCACCGGCTACAACGGCACGCCGGAAGGCATGGTCAATTGCACCGACGGCGGCTGCGTGCGCTGCCGCGACCGCGATACCTACAAGGCCAGCGTCGGCTATGACGTCTGCATCTGCGTCCACGCCGAGCAGAATGCCCTGATCACCGCGGCGCGCTTCGGCAACGCGGTGGAGGACGCCATCGTCTACTCCACGCTGCGCCCCTGCTTCGACTGCACCAAGGCCATGCTCCAGGCCCGAGTCACCTCGATCCACTACCTGCACAACTGGCAGCACCCGATCGGCGAATTGCAGGGCCAGTACGAGCTGCTGCAGCAAACCCTGAAGGGCGGCGTGCACCAGGTCGAGATGCACGACCCGGAAGCGGACTGGGCCAATGCCCGGATCATTCCCGTTTCTGGTCAATGACTTCCGCAGCTCTTTCAACCTGACTTCGAATGCTGTTTCAGGGCCTGGGCGCCTCGGCCTGACCCCGGGCTTTGCCAAATGCCTTGACGTAGTCCGCCGGTGACCTGCCTACCAGCTTCCTGAAGTCGCGGATGAAATGGGCCTGGTCGGCATAGCCCAGTTCCAGGGCGATGTCGGCCCAGTCGATGGCGCCGGCCGCCGCCATGCGCGCAGCCGCTTCGTGCAGTCGGTAGCGCTGGATCACCCACTTGGGGCTGACGCCGACGGTTTCGCCGAACAGCCTTTGCAGGGTGCGGACACCGACGCCGAATTCCTGCGCCACCTGTTCCACCCGGGTGATGCCGCGATCGGCGGCAATACGCTCCGCGATGCTGCCGGCCAGGGCGACAGAAGGCGACGCCTGCGGCTGAAACCGGCGCAGGAACGTTTCGAGCACCGCGATGGCTTCGCGGTGGTCCGGCAGCGCCAGCGCGCGCTGCTCCAGCCCGCAGGCGGCCTCGCCCAGCACCTGCTGCAGCGGCAACCGCCGGTCGGTGAAGTCAGCCACCGGCCGCGTCACGAAGGGGCGGAAACCGCCGGGGCGGAACTTGATGCCGAGCACGCGGCCCTGTCCTTGCAGCACCCGGGTGAAGCGCCGGCTCATTACGCCGAACAGCTCGGCGCTGCCCGCTTCCAGTGCGATATGTACCGAGGGATGCGGCAGGGTTTCCGGCATCTGCGGCTCGCGCAGATCCCATTCCACCGTCCAGTAATGCTCGACAAAGGGGGCGAGATCGTCGGAAGGGTGGTAGCGCCAATGGCCGGCCATCGGCTGCGCCGCTGGCACATTGAGGACGCCGCGCGGCGGCTCCTGTTTCGGTTTGATCATGTCGCGTTTCTTCAATGCCTGGCGCGGCGCTCCGGTTACCATGGCGCATCGGTTCAGGAGCACGCCCTGATCTTAGCGCAGGGCGGATGGAGACAGGGGGCGGTCGTGACCAATCATGCAAGCGGTGCTTTTGAAGTGAAGCTCAGTCCCACGCAGCCGGAGGACAAGGCCGAGGGCTCAAGCCTCGGCCGCATGTCGATCGACAAGCAGTTTCACGGCGATCTCGAGGCGGTTTCAAAAGGGCAGATGCTGACGGCCGGCACCGACACTAAGGGCTCGGCTGCCTACGTTGCGATCGAGCGCGTCAGCGGCGTGCTGCAAGGCCGAAGCGGTAGCTTTGTGTT
>JAMFRN010000127.1 GCA_026224805.1 Nevskia soli | reverse complement strand
TCCCAGCCCTTCGGCCAGGTGCTCCAGGTACGCTTCAAACCGTTGCGCCGTATTCATCGCACTTCAGCTCCAGCATGAAAAAGTGCAGATAATGCCCTATTTTTATTGACACAGTAAGATTAGGGAATCCCTGATTAAGTTCGTCACCTCGGCGAAAACCGGGGTCCAGTGCTTTTAATTCCCTTAATTCCGACTTTGCTTGTTCTGAATAAGCCGAGCCAGTACGATCGAATTACTGGGAAATCAGAGGCCTGCATGGAAATGCGAACCAGACTGCCCAAACGCATATGCGGACTCCGGCGTCCGTCTATCAGTTATCGGGTCGAATGAAACATGGGCATAGAACTCTTATGGGAGGAGGAGAGCGGAGACGTTCTCGCGCGCGTTGATGATCCCCTCTCACTTGTACAGCGCTTCTTGCCGTCCCCATCAGCGCTTGATTTCGCGTGCCTGCGGTTCGTTGATCCTTACGGAGATACGATCTTCAACACATTGCAATTGCCCTTCCTGCTTGAAGAACTTCGGCGGCGTTCTGAATCATCCTTCGAGCCAAAGGTGATGGCTCACCTACAGGCTGTACTTGAGCTTGTAAACAAGACTCAAGGGCATGTCCACACGTATGTGAGGTTCGTCGGTGATTAGCTCGTAGGATGCAATGAACGAAGTGAATTGCATCGCTGGTGCAGCAGACGCAGCCCGAATGAAGTGAAACGGAATCCGGGAGCTTCAGTGCTGCGCTGCAGGAGTGGCTCAAGCCCTTGAAGGCCTGGATCGGCGAAACCAACCGCTGACCGGGCCGCGCATGCGATGCGTAGCATCGCCAGCCCACGCGCATATTATTGACAACCGTCAAAAATCCGAGCGAAGGAGATTCCACATGAGCAAAGCCGAAGGCCCGGTCATGCAGGTACTTGAAGCCTACAAAGCCGCGGTACATGAAAAGGATGTCGACGCCTTCATGCACCTCTACACCGAGGATGTGCGGGTGTTCGACGCCTGGGACACCTGGTCATACGAAGGCACCGCAGCCTGGCGCAAGATGATCGAACAATGGTTTGCCGCGCACAACACTGAACGCCTGCGGGCAAGCATGGATGCAGTGCAAGCCACGGCCGGGCCGACGCTGGCGGTCGTCAGCGCCATCGTCACCTACACCGGAGTGTCCGCCGAAGGCGAGGAGCTTCGCGCCGTGCACAACCGGCTGTCCTGGGCGCTCAGGCCGGAAGGCGGTGCCTGGAAGATTTTTCACGAACATACCTCGGCGCCCATTGGCTTCAATGATTTGAAGGCGATCCTCCAGCGCGACAAGGCGACCTGAACATCCCTACGTGCTTCCTCAGGAAGCGAAGCGCCCGATCAGCAGCGAGCCCGCAATACACCACATGATGAAGGCAATGGCCCCATCAAGGACCCGCCAAGCCAGCGGCCGTGCAAACACCGGCGCCAGATAGCGCGCGCCGTATCCCAGCGAAAAGAACCAGCTGAACGAAGCCAGCACCGCGCCAAGGCCGAACCACGGCCGCAATCCCGGCGCCTGCTGGCTGCCGATGGAGCCCAGCAGCACCACCGTGTCGAGATACACATGCGGATTGAGCAAGCTGAAGGCTGCTGCGGTGCCGATTGCCGCGCCGATGGCGACAGGCGCATCGGCGGCGGCGCGGTCGATGGTCATGGCCTGCGGATGGAAGGCGCGGCGCGCGGCCTTGATGCCGTACCAGCCGAGAAACAGCGCGCCGCCCACCGCGGCAACTTGCAATAGCACCGGCGAGGCCTGCACCAGCGCGCCCATGCCGGACAGCCCGGCGGTGATCAGTACCGCGTCGACGCAGGCGCAGACCAGCACCGTCGGCAATACCTGGCGCCGCAGGATGCCGAGCCGCAGCACGTGGGCGTTCTGCGGGCCGATGGCGATGATCAGACCGGCGCCGGTGAATGTGCCGGTGATGAATGCCTGGAGGGTTTGATTCAAGACTGATCCCGTTCCCGCCGCAGAGGTAAACGAATACGTCATACCGGCGAAAGCCGGTATCCAGAGCGACGATAGTGCGCACTCCGCATCCCTAGATACCGGCTTTCGCAGGTATGACGTCATTGCTTTTCAAGTAGCCGCGCCGCCAGCCCCGATCCCACTGACAGCCAGTGGCCGCGACGCTCGCGGCATGCCACCATGATAAATGGATTCCACGGGCCTCTCATGAAGCTGCGCCGCCTCCCGCCCCTGCACGCGCTCGAAGCCTTCGAGGTGGCGGCGCGCGAGCTGTCGTTCCGCAAGGCGGCGGAAGCCTTGCACCTGACGCCCTCGGCGGTGAGCCACCAGATCAAGGGGCTGGAGGACTTTCTCGGCTTCGCCCTGTTCCGCCGCATGAACCGCGCGCTGGAACTGACCGAGGGCGGCCGCGATTACCTGCGCGTGACCCAGGCCAGCCTGGACAGCTTGCGCGAAGGCAGCCAGCAGGCGCGGCAGCGCTACGGCCGCCACACCACGCTGAAGATCAGCGCCGGGCCGTTCATCGCCAGCGAGATCATCGTGCCGGCCCTGCCATCGTTCCAGCTGGAATACCCGCACATCGAGCTGAACATCGAAACCACCTTGCACCCGGTGGACCTGCGCCGCGAGGACATGGATATCGCCCTGCGCTTCGGCAGCGGCCACTGGCCCGGCACCACCGCCAAGCGCCTTCTCACCGTCAGGGCCGTACCGGTCTGCTCGCCGGCGATGGCGGAAAAGCTGCGCCGCGGCACGCCGCTGGGTGTCGGCGACATCAGCCTGATCCACTCCGCCCCGCTGCCGGAAGGCTGGAATATGTGGGCCGAGTTGTCGGGCGCGAAGCTGGGCAAGCCCAAGGGCGATCTGTGGCTGGACAGCTACTTCGCCATCCTGCGCGCCGCCGAGCAGGGGGTGGGCCTGGCGCTGGGCTTGTTGCCCATGGTCAATCCCTGGCTGCGGACCGGTCGAGTAGTCATGCCCTGGCCGGAGTTGCAGGTGGAAATCCCACAGGGTTACTACCTGGTACACCGGCCGGCCGACGAGAACCGCGCCGAGGTGCAGGTGTTCTGCACCTGGCTGATGGAATTGCTCAATGCGGAAGCTGCCATCCCGGTCTGAACGCAGCTGAAGCGCGTTCACCCGAAGCCCGGCGCGATTTCGTTTGCCGGCGGCGGCGGCCGGCCCCAAGAATCCGCGCCATGAACGGCACCTGGCTGGACACCCTGGTCACCCCCTGGCGGCGCGCCCGCGTCACGCGTGGCCCCGGCTCGCGCACGCGGGCCGACCTGCACTTCATGCACCTGCCCCGCGCCAGCATCCGCTACCGCCTGGCCGGTACGGGACCGCGCACCATCGTTTTTTGCGCCGATCCGCCGGTGACGCTGGAACTGTATGACGAGCTGATCGCCGAACTGGCCCCGGATTTCCGCGTAGTGGTGTTCGAGATGCCGGCCTTCGGCCTGTCGCTGCCGAGCCTGGGCCTGGGCTTCGAGCTGGATACCATGGCCGGCGTGATCGGCGAATTCCTGCGGCAACTGACGCTCGCCCCGTATGTGCTGGCCTTTCCCTGCGTGCCGGCCTACTCCGCACTGTGGCTGGCCGGCCGTCACCCGGAACTGGTCAGCGGCCTGGTGCTGATGCAGGCGCCGGACTGGCCGCAGGAGCTTGCCTGGAAACACGGCCGCGATCCTAAAGGCATCCTCGCCCGCCCCTACATCGGCCAGATCCTGTTGTGCCTGCTGCGGCGCAAGCGCGCCGGCCTGTGGTACCGCCTGACCCTGGGCCGGCAGGAATTGCTGGAGCATTTCACCGATACTACGCAGTGCGCCTTCGACCACGGCGCCGGCTTCAGCCTGGCCTCCGCCTTCCAGCGCCATCTGAACGGGCCGGAGCCGGCCTTCGGCAGCATCGCCCAGCCGGCGCTGGTGATCTGGGGAGAGGCCGACCGCTCGCACCAGCACACCGACCAGGCCTCGATCCTGCGCTACCTGCCGCAAGCGCGCCTGGTCCACTTCAGCGAAGCCGGGCATTTCCCGGAGCTGGAAGCGCCACAACGCTTTGCCGCGGAGCTGCGCGCGCAGTTCGGCTGAGGCGCTCTCGACCGACGTCGCACCTCAGAGCCTACGATTCACGCCGCAGGACTTAAACTGTGCGGGTCCCTCACCACGCCCCGCCATGCCCTCCCGGCCGACCCTCCAGGCATCCCGCAGCGCCGCCGTCGCCAGCGCGATGCTGTCCCGGCTCAACCGCGTGGTGCCGCTCGATCTCGGCGCCATCAACATCATGGCCGGCCTGCGCGCCGCCTTCGCCTGCGCCCTGCCGGTGCTGCTGGGTGAGCTGACCGGCAACGACCAGCTGAGCTGGATCGCCATCGCGGCGTTCTGGGGTTGCCTGGCCGATACCGGCGGCGCCTGGAGCGATCGCCTCGCCGCCATGGGCAGCTTCACCGCCATCGCCACGGTGGGTTGCTTCATCGGCACCCTGGTCGATCCGCACGCCGGGCTGGCGGTGGCCTTCACCTTCGTCTGGTGCTTCCTGTGCAGCCTGGCGCGCGTCTACGGCAATGCCGCCAGCGTTGTCGGCCTGCTGCTGAACAGCGCCATCCTGGTGACGCTAGGCGTGCCGGCGGCGGGACTGGACGAAGCCCTGCGCCTCGGCGGCCTGACCATCGTCGGCGGCCTGTGGGCGATGCTGCTGGCCCTGGTGCTGTGGCGCCTGCAACCTTATGGCCCGGCGCGCAAGGCGGTGGCGCGTTGCTGGCTGGCGGCGGCCGAGTACGCCGCCGCGCTGTCGCAGCTGCATCGCGGCGATGCCGGCGACAGCGCGCAATGGAACGACCTGGCCAGCGCCAGCCGCCGCGCCACCCGCGAGGCGGTGGAAAGCGCGCGCGACATCGTCGTCGCCACGCGCCGCTCGCGCGCCGGCATCACCGCCCAGGGCCAGCGGCTGCTGGCGCTGCTCGCCGACGCGGACCAAGTCTACGCGGCGCTGATCGGCCTCAACGAATTGCTCGAAGCCGCCAGCGCCACGGCGACCGACAGCGGCGTGCGCCGCGCCGTGCGCGTGGTGCTGGGGCGGCTGGCCGGACGCGCCGAAGCACTGGCGCAGACTCTGCAAGGAGAGACGCCGCGAGCGCAACCCGAACTCAAGCCCATCGTCGATAAGCTGCGCGCCAGGATTACCGCCAGCAGCCAGCCGCAGAACCATGCCTATACCGCCGAGCTGCTGCACCAGGTATCGCGCTGGATCGACGCCGCCTTCGAGAATCTGGGCAAGCCGCAGACCCGGCAGACCCATCTCACCTCGATGGTGGAGCAGGCGGTGGCGCGGCGGCTGCGCCTGTCCGAGATCATCGGCACCCTGCGGGCCAATCTGCACTTCGGCTCCGTCGCCTTTCGCCACGCGCTGCGGCTGGCGATCACCGCCGCCCTCGCGGTGCTGGCGACGCGCCTGTTCGACATCCAGCGCGGCTACTGGATCAGCATCACCGCCATCGTGGTGCTGCAGCCCTACATGGTGGAAACCTGGCGCCGCACCTTCGACCGCATTGCCGGCAGCGTACTGGG
Source organism: Nevskia soli (assembly GCA_026224805.1). Taxonomy (GTDB): domain Bacteria; phylum Pseudomonadota; class Gammaproteobacteria; order Nevskiales; family Nevskiaceae; genus Nevskia; species Nevskia soli_A. Next base: position 21,354 of record JAMFRN010000127.1, on the reverse strand, counting down.
AGGACTGATCGCGGCCTGGCTGATGCAGCTGGTGCAGGCGCCGCTGCAGATGGCCTTGCTGATCTTTCCGCTGAGCGTGTTCGCCTTCGCCCTGCGCAGCGTCAACTACGCGCTGTTCATGCTGTGCATGACGCCGCTGGTGGTGCTGATCGCCGAGCTGTTCCAGACCGGCGGCATCGGCGATGCGCACCTGGCCGGCATGCGCGCGCTCGACAGCATCCTTGGCGGCCTGCTCGGCCTCGCCGCCAGCTTCCTGCTGTGGCCAAGCTGGGAGACGCCGCAGCTGCCGCGGCAGATGGCGGACGCGGTGCGCGCCCACCGCGACTACCTGCTGGTGGTGCTGGGCGGCAAGCCCGACGCCAGGGACCAGGACATCGGCGCGGCGCGGCGCCAGGCCGGCCTGGGCAGCAACAATGCCGAGGCCTCGCTGCAGCGCGTCCTGAGCGAAACCCGCCTGCTCAGCGGCGGCGCCGCCGAGCCTGCGCTGATCATCCTGGCCTGCCTGCGGCGCATGGCGGGCGCCATCGTCACGCTGAGCCTGCTGCCGCAGTTCACCGCCGGTGCCGCGCCGCAACCGCACTTCGCCGCGATACGCCGCTGGGCCGACGAAGCCCTGTCGGACCTGGCGCAGGCGCTGGAGCGCAGACAGGCACCCGCCGCCCTGCCGGCGGCGCCGGAGTCGCTCGCCGCCGCCTCGGGCAAGGTCGACACGGACCTCACCCAGACAGCGGCAGAGGTGATCGCCTGGAACGAGCTGCTGCGCTTCCGCCGCCAGCTGGAAGTGCTGCATGAAGCGGCCGGCCGCCTGGCCGACCCGCAAGCGGTCGCAGCCACCCCGGTCGCACAACCGTCGGCCTCCGCCTGAGCGAGGCGGCAATGCCGTCTCCCCCCTTTGGCGTAGGTCGCGTAACTGCGCCCGGGCTAGGATTGCCTCGCTGCGCCCTGCCGCCCATAGTCCCGGACTCCCCATGGCCTTTGTCATCGACGCAACTCTGGATATCGAAGCCCCCGCCGAGCTGGTGTGGAGCGTGATCACGGACTTCCCGCGTTACGGCGAATGGAATCCCTTCCTGCCCGCCTGCGAAACCACGCTCAAGCCGGGCGACCCGATCGACCTGCAGGTCAATCTCTTCGCCTCCGGCCCGCGGCCGCAACGCGAGTGGATGCTGACCCACACGCCCGGCAAGGAATTCAGCTACTCGATGAAGCCGGCGCCACTCGGCGCGCTGCGCAGCAGGCGCTCGCATACCGTCACGCCGCTTGGTCCGGACCGCTGCCGCTACGAATCGCATTTCGAGATGGGCGGCTGGCTGCAGCCACTGGTGCGCGGACTGCTCGGCAGCAAGCTTGAGCATGGCTTCGCCGGCATGACGGCCGGCATCAAGAGCCGGGCGGAACTGCTACGCAAGTAACAGCGGGCCCCGCTACTCGCCGCGCAGATTGCAGGTGCAGGTCTCGCCGTGATGATGAGCGTCGTCGATGCTGAAAGCATCCTCGTCGCTCATCCGCGCGGAACCTCCATCAGCACTTCCGCCATCGGCGACAGCCTGTTTCACGGGATGCGATCCGACAGGGATTGCCATGGCAGTGCGGCGCTGTTCCGTGCGGTTCAGTTGAGGCCTGCCCGCAGTTCCCTGGCGGAAGCCACCATCGCCGCAAGCGCAGCTTCGGTCTCCGGCCAGCCGCGTGTTTTCAGGCCGCAGTCGGGGTTCACCCAGAGCCTCGCCGCCGGCACCACGCTGAGTGCCCTTTGCAGCATCTCCGTCATTTCCTCGCGCGGCGGTACGCGGGGCGAGTGGATGTCGTAGACGCCCGGGCCGATATCGTTGGGATACTTGAAGTCGGCGAACGCATCGAGCAGCTTCATCCGGGAACGGGAGGTCTCAATGGTGATGACGTCGGCGTCCATCGCGGCGATCGACGGCAGGATGTCGTTGAACTCCGAATAGCACATATGGGTATGGATCTGCGTATTGGTGCGGACACCGGAGGCGGTGACCTGGAATGCGCGCACCGCCCAGTCCAGATAGCCCTGCCAGGCCGCCTTCTTCAGCGGCAGGCCTTCACGGATCGCCGGTTCGTCAATCTGGATGACCTTGATGCCGGCCGCCTCCAGGTCGCAGACTTCCTGGCGCAGCGCCAGCGCCAGCTGCATCGCGACTTCGCTGCGCGGCAGATCGTCGCGGACGAAGCTCCAGAACAGCATGGTGATCGGCCCCGACAACATGCCCTTCATCGGCTTGCTGGTCAGACTCTGCGCATAGCGCGCCCATTCGACGGTCATGGCGCGCGGACGTGAGACGTCGCCATAAATCACCGGCGGCTTGACGCAGCGCGAGCCGTAGCTCTGCACCCAGCCATTCTCGGTGAAGACATAGCCGTCCATCAGCTCGCCGAAATACTCGACCATGTCGTTGCGCTCGGCTTCGCCATGCACCAGCACGTCCAGGCCCAGTGCTTCCTGCCGGGTCACGGCCTCGCGGATGGCCGACTTCATCGCCGACTCGTATTCCTCCGCCGAGGATTTGCCGGCCTTGAAGGCGGCACGGGCGGCGCGGATCTCCGCCGTCTGCGGGAACGAGCCGATGGTGGTGGTCGGCAGCGGCGGCAGCTTGAGCACCTCTTGCTGCTGCCGGATGCGCTCGGCGAACGGCGCGCCGCGCTGGGCGCTGCGCTCGGTCAGCGCGGCCACGCCCGCACGCACCGGCTCGCGTCGAGTGGCGGGGGCATGCTTGCGGCTTTCCACCGCGGCGCTGGCCTCCTGCAGCGCGCGCCAAACCACCGCCTCGCCTTCGTGCACCGCGCCCTTGAGCGTGGCGATCTCATCGAGCTTCTGCGTGGCGAAGGCCATCCAGCCGCGGATTTCCGGATCCAGCTTCTTTTCCAGGCTCAGGTCGGTCGGAACGTGGAGCAGCGAGCACGACGCGGAAATCCACAATCTGTCGCCCAGGACCTTTTTCGCCGGATGAAGAACCGACAAGGCCCTGGCCAGATCCGTGCGCCACAGGTTGCGCCCATCGACCACGCCCAGAGACAGCACCTTGTCCTCCGGCCAGTTGGCCAGGAAGGCATCCAGCTGCTGCGGCGCGCGTACCAGGTCCAGATGCACGCCGGCGACCGCCAGATCCTTGAGCATCGGCGCGTGCTCGGCCACGCTGCCGAAGTAGCTCGCCAGCAGCAGCGACGGGCCCGCGCTGGCGAGTTCGCGATAGACCGCCGGATAGGCATTCAACCACTGCACCGGCAAATCGAGCGACAGAATCGGCTCGTCGAGCTGCACCCACTCCACGCCCAGCGCCTTCATCTCGCCGAACAAGGCCCAGTAGACATTCAGCAGCACGCCGACCAGCTTGAGCTTGTCGAAGCCGGGCTCGGCCGATGCCAGCCACAGCCAGGTCAACGGTCCCGGCAACACCACCTTGACCTTGTGTCCCAGGGCCTGTGCCTCGCGCACTTCGGGCAACAGCCATTCGCGGTTCAGGGTGAAACGCGTCTCCGCGCCGATCTCCGGAACCAGATAGTGATAATTCGTATCGAACCACTTCTTCATCGCCAGCGCCGGCTGCGCCGGCGTGCCGCGGGCCATCGCGAAATAGCCGTCGAGGTCGACCGGGGCGTCGAAGGCAAACCGCTTCGGCGCCGCCGAGACCAGGGCCGTTACATTGTGCAGATGGTCGTAGAACGCGAAGTCGCCGACGGTGACGAAATCCAGGCCTGCCGCCTTCTGCAAAGCCCAGTGGCGCTTGCGCAGATCCCGCGCGGTTTCATTCAGCGTGGCCTTGTCGAGCGCTTTCTTCCAATAGGCTTCGACCGCCATCTTGAGTTCGCGGCGGGCGCCGATGCGGGGGAATCCAAGGATGTGCGCGACGGACATGGGTGTTTCGCTCGTAAGGTGCCAGGTGCGTTATCCTCGGGCATGATCCTTCGTGATTCAATATCCGCAAATTACAGGTTTTGTTGAAAACTATTCATGTCGAATTCACCCCTCGAAATCCGGCATCTGCAAACGCTGATCGCCTTGGCGGACACCGGCACCCTGGCCAAGGCGGCGGACCGGCTGTTCGTCACACAGTCGGCTCTGTCGCATCAGCTGAAGGCGCTGGAAGTGCACTATTCCACCGCGCTGTTCGAGCGCAACACCAAGCCGCTGCGCTTCACCCAGGCAGGGACCCGCTTGCTCGCGCTGGCCCGCAAGGTGGTATCGCTGACCGCGGACGCGGAGCGCGAGGTCGCCCAGTGGGTGTCGGGCAACAGCGGCGAGCTGCGCGTGGCGGTGGAATGCCATACCTGCTTCGACTGGCTGATGCCGGCGATGGATGCCTTCCGCGACCACTGGCCGGAAGTCGAACTGGATCTGATCAGCGGCTTCCAGACCGAGCCGATCGCACTGGTCGAAGCCGGCTCGGCGGATTTTGCGGTGATCCACGACCAGCCTGCCTCAAGGCCCGGCATCGTGACGGAGCATTTGTTCAGCTACGAGACGCTGGCGATCCTCTCGCCAAAGCATCCCCTGGCGCGCAAGCCGCATCTCCAGCCGAAAGACTTCAAATCCGAAATCCTCATCAGCTATCCGGTGGACGATGAGATGCTGGATGTCGTGCGGCATTTCCTGGCGCCGGCCAAAATCAAGCCGCAACGGCGCAACGTGGAGTTGACGGCGGCCATCCTCCAGCTCGTCGCCAGCGGACGGGGCATCGCCGCCCTGCCGGAATGGAGCGTGAAGTCCTATCTGGATCGCGGCTATGTCATCGGCAAATCGCTCGGGGCGAATGGCCTGGAGTGCGAGCTGCATGCCGCCATGCCGGACAGCCTGGCCGAGAAGCCCTATATGCGCGATTTCGTTGCCAAGGTCCGCGGGGTATCCAGGCGAGCCGGTAAAACGCCGGCCTCGGCAAAATAGCGGGCGATGCGTTTCGGGCAGGAGTTGCCCGCCCATTGGCTGGCGTGCCGCCTGCGCCCGGAGGCTTTCACGCCTTCACACACATGCCGCTTCGACGATGCGCACCAGCGCCGCGCCCTTGCGATCGATCACGCCGGCCGTGGTCGGCTGCGGCTCCGGCGCGAACAGTCGCGCCTTGCCGAAACCACTCTGGTGCAGCGCCGCCTCCGCCTCGGCAACGGAGCCGAAATGCAGATGGACGCGCCCGCGCACAAAGCTGCCCAGCAGCTTGCTGAACACGCGCGTCTGCGCGCCGCGATTGTCGGAGGCCAGATGCAGGTCGGAAAAATACACACCCGTCGGGAATGACTTCAGCACCGCGGCGAAACGCCGCCACATGCCGAGCACGGTATCGGTGTCGAAATAATTGAGCAGGCCCTCGGTGATGATAGCCACCCCCTTGCCTGGGTCGAGCGACTGCGCCAGCGTGGCCAGCGACAGTGCACCGTCATCGGCCAGCGCATCCAGCGCCACCACCCGGTGCTGCGGCGTTTCCAGCCCGGCCGCGGCCAGCCGCGCGCGCTTGCGCAGCGCCATCTGCGGCAGGTCCGCCTCGACGTAGTGGATGCGGCTGCCGTAGCGCCGGGCGAAATCCCAGCCCCGCGGCGACAGGCCCGCGGCGACTTCGATCACCTGCCCCACCGCGCCGCTGGCGATCGCCTGATCGAGCAGGGCGTCGATGGCGCGGTGGCGCGCCAGCAGAAATCCTTCCAGCGTCGGCCCGCCCAGGCTGCGCGAGCCGAAGTTGAACGGCCGCGCCCAGTGATACAGCGCGCGCCCCTGCGGCGTCGCCAGCCCGGGGTGCGACAGGCCGTGGCGATACCAGACGTAGCCGGTGTAGTGCGCGGTGGGACTGATCGCATCGGAGCCGCGTGTCGGCAGGGAGATTTTCACGGAAGCGGACGCCCTTGTGTTTGATCCTCTTGAGTGTATCGAAGGATGGCGCAACGCAACTACTTCGGCGCTGGGGCTTCAGGGCTGGAGAAGCCGAAATGAGAGCCTCCCTTTACAATCAGACCTGCAAGCGCCCAAAGGATGGTCATGGACAGCTCCCGGCACAATCTCATCCTGAACACCGACAGCTACAAGCTGACGCACTACCTGCAATATCCGCCGCGGACGCGGCACATCTCCAGCTACATCGAAAGCCGGGGCGGCGCCTTCCACGACGTGCTGTTCTTCGGCCTGCAGGCTTTCCTCAAGGAATACCTGGCCAAACCGATCAGCCGCGCCGACATCGATGAGGCGGAAGGCGTCGCGATGGCGCATCTGGGCTACTTCAACCGCCAGGGTTGGGAGCATATCGTCGACCGCCACGGCGGCTTCCTGCCGGTGGAGATCCGGGCGCTGCCGGAAGGCACCGTGGTGCCCAACCAGGTGCCGGTGGTGCAGCTGATCAACACCGATCCCGAATGCTTCTGGGTGCCGAGCTACCTGGAGACGGCGCTGCTGCGCGCGGTGTGGTATCCAAGCACGGTGGCCAGCCTGTCCTTCGCCTGCCGCAAGGTGCTGCGCCATTACCTGGAGCAGACGGCCGACAGCCTCGACGGCCTGCCCTTCCAACTGCATGACTTCGGCGCGCGCGGCGCCACCAGCGAGGAAGCCGCCGGACTCGGCGGCGCCGGCCACCTGCTCAATTTCCAGGGAACCGATACGCTGGCGGCGCTGATGGTGGCCCGCCGTTACTACCAGGAACCGATGGCGGGCTTCAGCATCCCCGCGTCCGAGCACAGCACCATGACCAGCTGGGGCAAGGCCGGCGAGCGCGAGGCCTGCCGCAACATGATCCGGCAGTTCTCCGGCCCGCAGAAGACCCTGGCTTTCGTCATCGACAGCTACGATGTGTGGAACGCGCTGGACCACATCGTCGGCGAGGACCTGTACCGCGATGTGGTCGAAAGCGGCGGCCGCATCGTGGTGCGCCCGGACAGCGGCGATCCGGTGGCGGTGGTGCCGCGCGTGATCGAGCACCTGATGCGCCGCTTCGGCCACACCCAGAACAGCAAGGGCTATCGGGTGCTGCCGCCGTATATCCGCATGATCCAGGGCGACGGCGTGGACCTCAATACCCTGCCGCGCATTCTGGAAGTGCTGAAGATGCGCGCCATCAGCGTGGAGAACCTGGCCTTCGGCATGGGCGGCGGCCTGCTGCAGAAGATCGACCGCGACACGCTGAAATGGGCGATGAAGGCGAGCTGGGGCGAGATCGACGGCGGCGCCCGGGAAATCTACAAGGATCCGGTCACCGATCCGGGCAAGCGCAGCAAGGCGGGCCGCTATGCGGTGGTGCGCGACGGCGGCAGCTATGCCGCGGTGAAGGAGGAGGCGCTGGCCGGGCGTGACAACCTGCTGCGGCCAGTGTATTGCGACGGCAGGCTGCTGGTCGACGAGAATTTCGCACAGCTGCGGGCCAGGACCGCGGAGCACTTCGAATCCGCCTACCAGCGCGATCTCGCCGCCATCGCCGAACGGCAACGCACTGCCTAGCGCACCGCCTGATGCGCGGCCGTCCGGGCCTCGCCGGAATGCCTACTGCTTCGCTTCCTCGAGGCTCGCGGATTCGCCGCCCGGCGATTTTCCCAAGGCGAACCAGCGCATCGCCGCGCCGGCTTCGGCGGGACGCATGGCGTGGATCTGGCGGAACGTGCCGAGCGCCATGTCGCAGACCATGGCGTCGCTGACGCGCCCCTCCTTGCGCGCGGCCGGCACGTCGAACACCACCGGACCGTACTTGAGCCAGGCGGGACGCACCGCGCGCGCCATCAGGTCGGCGCCATCCTCGTCGCTGGGCGGCGGACGCGGATCCCTTGCGGCGGAGTGCAGCATGGTGCCCATCAGCTTGAGGAAGCTGCGCTGCTGCGCCGGGGTGAATTCCTGGTTGACCACGGCAGGATGATCCCCGGTCCAGACGGAGTAGCACAGCAGCGGGGCGTGCGTGCTGAAATCTCCCAGCAGTTGCACCAGCAGGGCCGCGCGTTCCACCTGGGCGGAGTCGCCGGCGCGCTGCAGCGCCAACTGCTCATCGGCGTCGAGAGCGCGCTGGGTCACGGCGTCGATGCGGCCGCCCATGGCATCCTGCGCCAGCAGCGCCGCCACGTCCTGCCGCAGCCGCTGCAGGTGTGCCGGCGCGAACTCGCGCAGCCCGTCCGCCAGGGGCGCAAAGTCCAGACTGCCGAAATACTTATCGACCACAGCGGGAAAGTAATCCTGCGCCTGCAGGTCCCTGCCGTCGAGCCGCACGCGGTCGATGACATGGTCATGCAGCAGCAACGCGACGTCGGGCCACCACAGGGTGTTGGACGGCGTACCGATGGCCTTGTCGATGAAGTCCTGCGGAATGCCGCGCGCGGCGAAGGCATCGACGAAACTGTCGTTGGCGCGTTCGCTCGCCGCCCAGCTGAACTGGCTCGATTCGGAGTGGAAGCCAAGCGCCGCGTCCGCTTCGAGCACCCGCAGCGGCCCGCTCTCGAAGGCCAGGGTGCAGGCGCTGGCACAGCGGTGACGCGCCACCACCGTGGCGATGTGCGCCCGCGCCAGCACCCGCGCGATGCCGCGCCCGGCGACCATCCAGCCGCCGGCGCTGTCGAACACCACGGTGTCGACCCGCGGATTGCGCACCAGCGCCGCCTGCAGGCTGGCCGGCGCGGCGTAGCCGAAAGGCCCGATGTAGACCAGCGTGTGATGATCATTCTCGAAGGTGATGGCGAATTCGCCATAAGGATCGGCATTGCTGGCGATGCCGACCAGGGCATGCAGCGGACGGTAGTTGCTGCTCAGCAGGTACAGCAGGAGCAGGCCCATGAAGGCAATGGCTGCGCGCGGCAAGGCACGCTCCGCCATGCCGCTGCTGTTGTCGCTGGCTGCCCACAGCCAGAGGCTGCCGGCGCCATACCAGATCGGCATGAACAAGGTGATGGCCGCCAGCGCCAGCCACCACGGGCGCGGATCGATGTCGTCGCGCACGCCATGAATCACCCAGTAGAACGCCAGCACCAGCGCCAGCAGGGGAATCACATAAAACAGCAGGAGCTGGAGATGGAAGCCGCGCAGCCACGCCGCATCTGCGGCGATGTCTTCGACGGGCGGCGGCGGCACAGGAATGGCAGGTTCCGGCGCAGGCGGCAAGATCTGCTGCGCCGCGGGGGCCCTCGCCACCTGTGCGGCGAGCACACGTCCCAGCGGCACCCATACGCTGCTGCCCACTGCCTGCACCGGCGTGGCGTCCGGCAGCGAACCCCGCTCATGCAGCAATACGAGCAGCGGCCACGGATAGGGGCCGAGCGTGCGTCCTGCGTGCCGGAAGCGCCACTGTGTGGTCACGGTGTCTATTGGTTGTTCGCCGACCCGGCTATTTTAGCCGCGCCGCACGCACCCGAGCTTACAGTACGGCAATACCGGCCCGGCGCTGTCGCGCCAGGCAAGCAGTCCGGAAATTTATAAGCGCGTCACCTGCGGGCCGTCGGGCCGCAGGTGACGCCGGCTCAAAGACTATTTGATGCCGGGATTGAGCGTGCCGGTAAGCTGCGAGGAAGCGGAGAACTTCACCACCTTGCGCGCGGCGATCTGGATGGTCTCGCCAGTACGCGGATTGCGCCCGCTGCGCGCCTTGCGCACGCCGACCGACAATGAACCCAGGCCCGGCAGGCTGACCCGATCTCCCGCGAGCAAGGCATGCGTGATCTGCTTGGTCAATACATGCACCACCTCGTGCGCCTGCACCTTGCTGATCGAAAGTTGTTCGCTCAGATGGTCCGTCAATTGCTCCAAGGTCATTGCCGCTTCTCCTTAGTTATCATGAGGCACGCCGGCTGCAACTCCAGCCGATGCATTGTAATCCTACCCGCGCGCAACCGCGCAGCTGGCTTACAGACCCCCGGCAAGGAACTAAGTTCTGGCGAACATCTCCAGCGCGGACCAGAGCAGGGCGCGCATCGGCTCGTTCTTCGTGCGCGATTCGGTTTCGAGCTTCACCGTTTCCAGCACCATGCCCACCGCCAGGCGCGCGCACTCCATCGGATGAGGACAATGCAAAGTACTGAATTCGATCTGGATCATCAGCAGCACGCCGTGATTGCGGCGGCGCAATTCTTCCAGCAACGAGGGAAAGCGCTGCCGCGCGCGCTTGCACCAGGCATATACCGCCGCGTGTTCCACGGAGTAGTCGAGATAGCCACTCCAGGCACTGCGGATGCGCTCAAGCCCCGGCTGCATGGTCCCGGCCCGGCCGATGACCCGGGCCAGGCGGCCTTCGAAAAACCCCAATTGCAGCGCCAGGAAATAGGACTCGACGGCGCCGAACTCGTCGATGAAATCCTCCTCGGCGATGCCGACCGCCTGCGCGATGGCCGCGGCCGTCACGGTTGCGGCGTCGAAGCGGTCAGCCAGCATGGGCGCTGCCGCGAGCAGCAAGCCACGGCGGTCGGTAAGAAGTTCGGCGGTCATGCGTAGCCCCTGATTTATGAATAGGTCTTGTCCACCTAGGTTGTCATACTCAGCCATCGAGAAAAGCCCCAGGTGCGGGCTTGATTTGATCCGCGTCACGGTTTTGTCCGCGCCGCGGCCGCCGGACCGCATCCCGAAACCGGCTAAGCGTCGATTTGGGGAGCTTTTTGCCCGTGGATGTCGCAAAATGTTCCCTCGGGTCGCGGCCGGTCATAGCGGGGATATCCGGCGGTGACTAGAGTTGATGTATTAATCAAAAGTCGCGTCCCAAGGACAGCCATGCAGCAGACTCAGCAAACCGCTCAAACCTCCGCACCAATCCAGGCACAAGCCATCGTGCCCCGCGAAAGACTGGATTTCGGCCTTGATGGCGACATCCCCAAGTACTGGTTTGACGGCAATCCGTTCAAGACGCGCTTTTTCGATGCCTTGTCGACCCTGTTTCCGGAGGGCGAGAAGTTCTTCATCGTCTGCGTGCGCGACTTCAGCGAGGGCATCACCGATCCGCAACTGGCGCAGGAAGTGCGCGATTTCACCCGCCAGGAAGGCCAGCACGGCATGGTGCACACGCAGTTCAACAACCGCCTGGAGCAACAGGGCATCAAGGTGCAGCGCCTGCTGCAGCGGCAGAAGGACATCATGTTCGGCTTCTTCCGCCGCTTCTTCTCACGCCGCTACACGCTGGCGCTGACCGCCGCTTCGGAACACATGACGGCGGTGATGGCGCACAGCTTCTTCGAGCGCCGGGAGATACTGCAGGATACCGACCCGCGCATCCGCGCCATGTATGCCTGGCATGCGATCGAGGAGATCGAGCACAAGGCGGTGGCCTTCGACGTGATGCAGAGAGTGGCCAGGGTGAGCTACTTCACCCGCATCCTCGCCATGTTGCATGTGTCCTGGGGCATGCCGCTGCATACCTTCGTCATCATGGCCCACATGTTCCGCGTCGATGGCTTCAGCTTCGGGCAACGCGTCGGAATATGGTTGCGCGGCCTGTGGTGGCTGTACAAGCCGGGCGGCCTCTACTCTTCGGTGCTGGGCCATTACTTCGCCTATTACAAACCCGGCTACCATCCCTGGAAAGCCGGCCAGATGCGCACCTACAGCAGTTGGCTGGATACCTTCAACCGCACCGGCGACCCGATCGCCGCGGGCAACGCCCTGCACGCAGCCGGCATTTAGCCGCTTCAGCGCAGCGGCTTTCATCAAAACATCATGGGGCCCGGCTCACGCCGGGCTTATCATCTGTTTCAGCGCTCCCGCTCCGAATACAACCGGTACTTCCCCAATGAGCACTCACACCAGCAAAACCGCATTTCTCACCGGCGCCAGTTCCGGCATCGGCCAGGCTCTGGCGCCGGAACTCGCCGCGCGCGGCTATGACCTGGTACTGGCGGCACGGCGCATCGACAGCCTGGAACAGGTCAAGCAGGACATTGCCGCGCGCTTTCCGCAGCGCCGGGTCGAGGTGCGGGCGCTGGACGTGACGCGCTATGCGGACGTGCAGAGCACCATCGCGGCCGCCGCCGAGGAGAACGGTGGGCTGGATCTGATCATCGCCAACGCCGGCATCGGCAGCACCAGCGCGATCGGCCACGGCAACTTCGACGCGGATCGAGCGGTGATCGAAACCAATGTGCTCGGCGCCATGGCCACCATCGAGGCGGCGGTGGCGCTGTTCCGCCGGCAGAATCGCGGCCAGATCGTGGTGATCTCCTCGGTGGCGGCGTTCCGCGGCCTGCCCGGAGCCGGCTCCTACAGCGCCTCCAAGGCGGCCATCGCCGTGTTCGCCGATGCCGCGCGCGCCGAGCTGCACGGCACGCCAATTCGCGTCACCACCCTGTTCCCCGGCTATATCGACACGCCGATCAACCAGGACATGAAGAGCCGGCCGTTCCTGATCGGCGTGGACAAGGGCGCCCGCATCATCGCCGACCTGATCGAACGCGGCGTGCAGACCTCGACCGTGCCGGTCTATCCCTGGAACATGGTGGGAAAGCTGCTGCGAGTACTGCCGACCGGGGTGCTGGTGAAGTCAGCGAAGGGCGCAATGCCCGGCGGGAACTAGCAGCGGACCAGACCTAAAAGATACTCGCGCAAAGACGCAAGGAAAAGAAATAAAATCTTTTGGCATTGTCACAGTTTGAATTTCCGCAATGGGTCGGTGGCTAACCTCTCGGGGATGGCCCACGAAACCTTGCGGGACTGAGATGCTCCGCACATGTTGCGCCCAGATCGCCCGGTGAGGCAGACCAGCAGATTTCAGATTCGTCATAACTCTCTGCTGCACCTGACAGGATGGAGTTAGTCCATTGGGCATTTTTTCCAAAGAGAACAAACGGGTCCGCTTACCCCCTCCACGAACCGTGCGCGGCCATTTCCAAATCGCCGCAGCGGCTTTGCCCAACCCGGAATATAGCCGTCACTCCGGTTGGTGGACCGGTGTGTTGACAGGCGTTGGTATGGAAGCGACCGCCGTTATCCATGAAGAATCGGCACTGGTCGAAAAATGGCCGGAAGTGGGGCAAGTAGTCCCCGTGATCATTTCTCTCTCGTCGCCGATCAAATTTAAGATCATTTGGGACGATGTTCCGACCCGCCGCGAGAAGGGGCTCCAGCGTGCGCAAAGCCTGTTGAATACATTGAAGTCAGTATGACAAATGCCATGCGCAGCCGCCGGTTTCTCCTGCGTAGCTCCACCGCCTAAAGGTCTCCACCAGATCCGCAGATCTGGTTGCAGGACCGGTCGAAGATCTTCGCCAACTTGGCCGGGCCGTAAAATTCAACTGAGACACTGCCAAGCTTTTTGCGTCTTTGCGGGAGACCGCTTTTGACTGTTACTTGTTGGTCAGCTTCTGTACCGCGCCAGGCGTGAACTCGTCATCCGCCGGCGTCACACTTAGATCGTAGGGCTGATCCTCGTTGAAGGCCGCGGTGACGATGTAGCGTCCGGACGAGAAGTCGTAGATCACCTCCGGCACGGTGGTCGCCGCCTGCACGCTGGGCGTGGTGACGAGGTGGCCTTCCTGGAATTTGTAGAGCTGGTCCTTGTTGTCGTAGCAATCCACCGCTTCGATGTTCCAGCTGTCCTCGTCGAGGTAGAAGCGGCGCGTCTTGAAGGTGTGGTTGGCGGAGGATTTCAGCGTCGATTCGACTACCCAGTAGCGATGCAACTCGTAGCGCGGCAGGTCCTGGTTGAGATGGTGCGGGCGGATCAGGTCGCGGTACTTGACGGTGTTGCCGGCGATGCGGTTGGAGTTATAGGGCAGGTAGAACTCCTTCTTGCCCACCAGCTTCCAGTTGTAGCGGTCCAGGGCTCCGTTGAACATGTCCACCTGGTCGTAGAACTGGTTGCCGTCGGTGCCCTCGTAGGGGTTGTCATATTGCACCGTCGGCGCGCGGCGCAGGCGCTTGAGGCCCGGCGTATACAGCCAGGCGGCGCGGCCGCTGTCACCGGTGCCAGCCTTGTCCTGCAGCAGGATGAAGGTGCCGGCCAGCCGCGGCGGCGACAGGGTCTGCGACAAGTAGCGCAGGAACTCGCCCTCGCCGTTCTTCAGGCTCACCGGATCGCGGGTGCTGGCGTAGTAGAACTTCACCTTTTCCAGAATCTTGGTCTGCTGGAAGCTGCCATCGGGCTGGGCGATGAACTGGTTGTTGAAGCGCAGCACCGCGCCGCCGCGCCATTTCAGCTTGTGATTCCAGATCGCCTCGGCGCCGGACTTGGGTAGCGGGAAGGGAAAGCCCTGCCTGCAGCCGTCCGGCTCGTCGCTGCCGAGCAGCTTGCAGCTGCCGGCATTGACGATGGTGGCCTTGTAGATGAAGTCGGGATAACCCACGGTGCGGTGCGTGGGATAGACGTTCAGCTTGTAATCGGGGAAGCGCCGCAGCAGTTCCTTGTGGCCCTCGGTGAGGCGGTCGGCGTACTTGGCGTAGTTGTCGTGGGTGATGGTGAACAGCGGCTTGTCGCCGTCGATCTGCGCATCGTGCGGGAACTCGCCGCTGAGCTTGCCGGAACGCGGATGTCCGCCGCTCCAGGCGGGGATGCTGCCATCCTTGTTGGCGGCCTGCTCGGCGCCGACCGGGGTCAGGCCGGGAGCCAGCGCGGGCAGCTCATCGGCGCCGGCGATGGCCGGCAGCAGCGCCAGAAGCGCGACAGCAATTGAACAACGCATGGCAATACTTTCCCTGGGCAGCAAAACTTTTGATTTCATGGATGAACCTGCAAGGCGGATGCCAGCAGCCCCCGCAGCCATGGGGGATAGTTTACCCACAAGGCCATCGGCTCCCCTGTAGTAGGAATCATCTACTCCCCCCATCCGGCCGGGCATTTGCCGAATCGCAGGGGACAGGCGCCGGGCAGCCATTGCCAGCGCGGCCGATGTGCGAGAGTGTGCAGAGGTTCGCCCCCACAGCCGCGCCGGAAAACGATCCCCTTGGTCAAGAAGAAAACCGATACCGCCGAAGCCCTGCTCGAGGCGCACGTCCAGTTCCTGCTGCGGCAGCTCGAGGGCAAGTCGCTGCGCGCCCGCATCGAAAGAGAGGTCGACGCCGTCCTCGGCGATGCCGAAAGGCTGAGCCTCAAGGATGTGGTCAGCCGCGAAGCGGTGAAGGAAACGGTGCGGGTCTACGCGGTGAAGCTGGAGCTGAACGCGGGCATACCGGAGCTGGTGGCCGAAATCGCCCAGCGCCTGCATGCGCATGAGATCCATGCGCGCACGCGCCTGAGCGAGCTGCTGTCCGACCAGCAATTCGCCGAAATACTGGACAAGCTGCTGGAGATGAAGGAGCTGCGCACCCGCCTGCTGGACGAATCGGTCTCCAACCCGATCTACTCAGCCCTGGCGGCGGATATCGTCTATCACGGCATCAAGGGCTATCTGACCCAGAACAAGCTCACCGGCAACATCCCCGGCGCCCGCGCCGCGATGAAGCTGGGCAAGTCGGTGATGAACCGCGCCACGCCGGGGCTGGAAAATGCCATCGAGGAGCGCCTGAAAGGCTACGTCTCGAAGAACATCCAGTCGACGTTATCGGAAAGCAAGCGCTTCCTGCTCGACCGCTTCGACGAGGATTCGATCCGCGAGGTGGCGCTGGATGTATGGGAGCAGATCAAGCACAGCAAGGTCTCGCTGTTCCGCGACTACCTGCGCGGCTCCGACATCGAGGATTTCTTCGTCATCGGCTACGAGTACTGGCACCAGCTGCGCAACAGCGACTGGTACGTGACCCTGATCGACGCCGGCGTGGACGGCTTTTTCGACCGCTACGACGACAGCTCGCTGGGCGAGATCCTTGAGGAGATCGGCATCACCCGCGATATGATCGTGGCCGACGGCATGCGCTTCGCGCCGAAGTTGATCGAGGGCCTGAAGCAGCGTGGCTTGCTGGAGCCGATGATCCGGCGCAACCTGGAGGATTTCTACCGCTCCGGCGCGGTGGAGAAGATCATCGGAGGCTGAGCGGCTGTTCCGAACCAGGCCCTCATAGAGCGGCCTGTGGCCGCCGTGCTCACCTGGCCGTAGCGACGAAGCCGGCGGCCACAGGCCGCCCTACAATGCTGAATCCTTCTGTCATCGAAGGATCTCGCCCGTTCTAGGCCACGCTTGCAGCCCGCAATCCCGCCTGGCGCCCGAAGTAAGTCGCGTCCGCCAGCGACATGCCGGAGCTGTACCCCGCCCCCCAGCGCGGCAGCCCGCAGGCGGTGCGGCCGGCGGCATACAGCCCGGGAACCGGTTGCCGGTCGGCATTCAGCACTTCGCCCGTGGGCAGCGTATCCAGTCCGCCCAGGGTGAAGTGCGAGTAGAAGCACAGGTCGATGCGGCAATCCAGGGCCACGAACGGCGGGGTGGTCAGCGGCTTGAGCCACTTGCGGCCCTTGCGGAACAGCGGGTCCGTGCCTTCCGCGGCGAAGCGGTTGTAGAGCTCCACCGTGGATACCAGCGAACCCTGCGGCAGCTCCAGGTCCTTTTCCACCTCGGCCCAGGTCTCGCCCGCCGCGGCGATGCTGATGTTGGAGAACTTGCCGAAGTCGGGCTCGGCATAGGTGTCGTGATCCTGCAGCAGGAAGATGCGGTTGCCGGCCTGCTGCAGGATGTGCTGCGAGACGCGGCCGTGGTAGCAGTCCTCGTTGATGAAGCGCTGGCCGCGCTCGTTGACGAAGATGCCCTTGATCAGCGATTCCGGCGGATACCAGGGCAGCGTAACGAAGCCCTCGTGCATATTGATGGCGGCGGCGCCGACGCTCTGGCCCAGCAGGATGCCGGAGCCGTCGTCGACGGTGCCGATCGGATGCTGCGAGCGCAGCAGGTGCGGCGCATGACGCCGCACCATGTCGCGGTTCATGACGAAGCCGCCGGCGCAGAGGATCACGCCCCGCTGCGCCCGCACGAAGCAGTCCTTGCCGTCGATGCGCACCACCACGCCGTGGACGCGGTTGCCTTCGTCGGCGATTAGCGCCAGCACCCGCGCGTTATAGCGCACGTCGACACCCGCTTCGACCACCCGCTGCGCCAGCACATCCATCAGGTAGCGGCCGCCGCCCATGCCCAGCCACTGCGGCGTGTGCCCGCGCGGACAGGGCTTGGCCTGCTCGACGAAGGGCCAGGCCTCCTCGCTGCCGCTCCAGATCAGGCAGTCATCGGTGCTGGGCTCGACGATGCGCTGCGGAATGAAGGAGTTCTTGTACTTCACGCCCTGGGCCTGCAGCCACTCGAAATGCCCGAGGCTGTTTTCGGCATAGAGGCGCACCTTGGCCGCGTCGGCATTGGGGCCGCCGGCCATCAGCAGATACTGGTACAGATCCTCGGTGCGATCCTCGAAGCCGGCGCTGCGCTGGATCGTGGTGCCGCCGCTGCCGCCGACATACATCTCGCCGCCGGACATGGCCGAGGTGCCACCGCTGCCGGCGGTCACCTCGAACAAGTTCACCCTGGCGCCGGCGCGCACCGCCTCCAGGCTTGCACAAGCGCCGGCGGCGCCGAAGCCGACCACCACCACATCGGTTTCCAGGTCCCAGCCCGTAACCTGGGAAAGACGGCAGGGCTGGGTGCGTGAATACGATATGGTCATGGACAGGCTCAGAAGTGGACGATGCCGGTGATGCCGAAGGTGCGCGGGTCGTTGAAATAGGCCTCGGTGAGGCTGCCAAAGCTGGGGCCGAAATCAATCATGTTGTTGGCCACGGCCGTATTGGCGACATTGCGGGCCCATAAGGCCAGCTCCCCTGAAGCATGGTTGCCCAATGGAACCTGCGTCAGCGCCAGGCGCAGATTGAGCAGGCCGTAACTCCTCACGTGCGTGTTGCTGGCGAACTGCTTGGTATTGTCGTAGCCCGGCGCGCTGGGATTGTTGCTGAGCTGGTAGGGATACAGGAAATACGAGCTGGTCCAGGCGTAGTCGCTGACCGCCTCGAAGGTGCCCCACGAGGTGTGCAGAAACTTGCTGTCCGCCACGATATTGAAGGTATTGCGCGGTGCGTGGACGAAAGCGCGGTTGTCCTTGACCTGCACGCCGGTATCGATGTAGGAGTTGTAATGCGCATCGAGGTAAGCATAGTTGGCGGAAAGGCGCGTGCCGTGCACCGGTGTCACCGCTCCCTCCAGCTCGACGCCGCGCACGATGGCCTGGCCGGCGTTGCGAATGATCGACGCTGCGGCGCCCTGGCCGGTAAAGATCGATTCCTGCAGGTTCCTGACGTTGTTCTGGAACACCGCCGTGTTCAGTTCGGCCCTGCCGCCATAGTAGGAGGACTTCTCCCCCAACTCGAAGGTGATCTGCTTTTCCGGCTGAAACGGCGTCTGGGTTTCCTGGACGTTGGCCGCGCTGCTTTGGGTCGGATCGCTGAACTCTCCATTGAAGCCGCCGCTCTTGAAGCCCTCGGCGAAACGGAAATAGGTATTGAGGCTTTCGTTGACCTTGTAGGCCGCGGTGAACGAGGGGGTGAACGCCTCGAAGCGGCCGACGGCGTGCGTGCCCTGCGGGATCAGGTATTGATAGGTCTGCCCCGTCGGCGGCGTGCAGCCGGCACCGGCGTTGCAGCCGAAAATGCGATCCAGGCCTTTGAGCTCATCGGTATAGCGCAGGCCGGCGGTCAGGGTCAGATTGTCCAGCAGCTTGTAGTCCACCTGTCCGTACGGCGCCCAGGCATCGCTGCGGGTGCCGTACTGCGAGTCATAGTTGACGCTGCCGAAGAAGAAGGTCTGCGGATTGTCGGTGTAGCCGTCGTCGTGGAAATAATAGAGGCCGCCGACGTAGTTCCAGCGGTCGGTATGACCGACCCATTGCAGCTCCTGCGAGATCTGGTGGTACTTGGTCAGGCGCTGCGTCGCAGCGATCGCATACGGCGTACCGTCGTAGTCCGACGCATCGCGGTTGTCCAGATGGCGATAGGCGCTGATCGACTTGAGCGTATCGCTGCTGCTCGCATCCCAGGTCAAGGTCAGCGAATGCCCCTCGGTGTGCACGTTCTCGAACGACGGCGCGTCGACACTGGCCACGGTCTGCCGATGCCGGGAGAGGTACGGCGACATCATCGGGTAGAGGGAGAAAGTGGGGTTGAGGTTATACAGCTGGCCGAATTCGCCGTTCTCGTCGATATTGCTCTTGTCGAAGCGGTAGTCGGCCTGCAGGTTGCGGGCCAGGGCAAAATTCGCCGCCAGGCGCAGGCCGGTATTGCCGCGGTTGTCGAGATTGTCGGTGGCACTGCCCGAGGCGGTCGTGACCCAGCCGTCGCGGCGGTCGGAGATCGCGCCGAGCGAGATGCTGGTGATGCCGAGCTTGGGCAGATCGAGCGACAGCTTCTCCACCTTGGAACCGTAGTTGCCGAATTCCACCGAGGCATCGCCGTCGAGCATGCCGGTGGGCTTGCGCGTCACCAGGTTGATGGCGCCTCCGATGGTGTTGCGGCCATACAAGGTGCCCTGCGGACCGCGCAGCACTTCGACGCGGTTGAGATCCACCACATCGAACACCGAACCCTGGGATTTGCCCAGGTAGACGCCGTCCATGTAGACGCCGACGGCGGTATCCAGTAGATCGCCGGATTGATCTGCGTATTGCCGCGGATGGACACCTGCGAGATGGAACCGTTGGCCGGGGACCTCTCCACCTGCAGGCCGGGAGACAGGGCGCTCAGGTCGGCAATATCCTCAATGCCGCGCGACTCCAGCTCCTTGGCGCCGATGGCGGTGACGGCGATGGGCACGTCCCGCAGCTTCTGCTCGCGCTTCTGCGCCGTGACCACTACGGCTCCCAGCGACTCCGCTCCGGACTGGTCTTTTGACCTGGCCGGAGCTGGCGCGGGCGCCGCTGCGGCGGACGGTGCGTCAGCCGCTGGCGCATCAGCAGTCGGCGCAGCGGCGGGAGCGTCCGACGACGCCACCACCTGCGACACCGCTGCCTGGGCGGCGGGCTGCGTCTGATCGTCCGCCTGGACGGGAACCGCCGCGACAACCGAAATCATCCCCGCCAGCGACAGGATCGCAGGCGCATTCTTGACTTGCATTGTTCTCTCCTCCCACGGTGATCAAACGCCGCGACGGCGCTGCCGAGCCGGACGCGGACTCCTCTTCGGAAACGAGGTTTTTTATGAACGTTATTGATACTTACGCAGCAGCGGCATGCATCGTCCGTGCGGACTAGGGTTGCGGCGTCGGCGGCGTCTGCATGGCGTAGTAGGCGGATACGGCAGCGATGTCCGCCGCGCTGAGCTTCTTCGCCAGCGCCGCCATCTGCTCGCCGCTGTCGTTATGGCGGGTACCCTGCTGCCAGGCGCCGAGCTGGGCCGCGAGGTAACCCGCGTGCTGGCCCGCCAGGTAGGGCAGCAAAGGTGCCTCGCCGCGGCCGCCCGGCCCGTGGCAATTGCCGCAGCCCTGCACGCCGGCCCTGGCGTCGCCGAGATTGGCCAGCATGCGGCCGCCGGTGGTGGCCCTGGCATCCTCCCTGGCTGGCTTGGCCTGCGGCGCGCTCAAAGTCGAGTAGTAAGCCGCCAGATCCGCGATGTCCTGCGCCGACAAGGCCTTGGCGAAGCTGGCCATCACCGCGTTTTCGCGCGTGCCGCCGGCGTAGTCGCGCAGCTGCTTGGCCAGGTACGGCGCGGCCTGCCCGGCAAGGCGCGGAAAGCCGCTCGCCGACAGGCCCTCGCCATGCTGGCCATGGCAGCCGGAACAGGTGCTCACCAGTTGCGCGCCGTGCGCCGCGCTGCCCGCCGCATCGTCCGCGCGCAGCGCGTGCTGCGACAACGCCGCCAAGACGACACAGACCGCGCTGATCAGCTTGATGCGGCGCGTGACGGCGCTCATGCCTGCACCAGGGCGCCGGGCGATTTGAGGTACTTGTTCTTCAGGGCGTCGATGGCCCAGTAAACCAGCGCGCCGATGGTGCCGGTGGGATTCCAGCTGGCGTTGTGGGCGAAATTGGAAGCGCCGATGACGAACACGTTGGACACATCCCAGCATTGCAGGTAGGGATTGACCACGCTGGTCTGCGGGTCGGCGCCCATCACGGTGCCGCCGGTATTGTGCGTGGTCTGGTACTGGGTCACGGTATACGGCCCCTTGCGCGGACTGCCGGCCACGACCTTGGCGCCCATGGCGTTGCCGATCTCCACCGCCCGGTCGGTGACGAATTGCGCCATCTTCAGGTCGTTCTGCGGAAAATCGAAGGTCATGCGCAGCAGCGGCTGGCCCCAGGCATCCTTGTAGGTGGGATCGAGATCGAGGTAGTTGGCGCGGCGCGGCATCGAGCTGCCGTGGATGGTCATGCTGACGGTGTGGTTGTAGTGCCGCGCCACCGCTTCCTTCCAGCCCCTGCCCCATTTCGGGGCGCCGGGCGGTACCGGATGGTATTCTATGGGCCGGCCATTGGTATTGATGGCGCCGATGTAGGAGCCGCCGATGAAGCCGTGCGGCGCATGGTCGAAGCTGTCGCCAGCGAAATCGTTGATCATGGTGCCCGAGGCGCCGGAGGCCATG
>JAMFRN010000016.1 GCA_026224805.1 Nevskia soli | reverse complement strand
CGACCAGAATCAGCGCCCAGGTCAGGCGCGTTTCGTTGCTGGAACCGTGGGCGTGGCCGTGGTGATGGCCATGACCATGGCCGTGATCGTGTCCCTTTTTCTTCTGCGGCTTGTGGTCGTGGCCATGATCGTGGCCGTGATCATGCGCGTGGTCATGACCATGACCATGACCATGACCATGATCGTGGCCGTGCTCGTCGTGACTGTGGGCGTGGGCACTCATGGTGGTCTTAGAGCTCCCCGCCGATGCGCACGATGGTGCGGCCCAGTGCCCGGCCACCAACCAGTTCGGCGCAAACCGCCGGCACTTCTTCCAGCGATATGGTGCGGTTACCGATGTCCTTGAGCTGCGCCGGCTTCCAGTCGGAGGCCAGGTGCTTCCAGATGTCCAGCCGCCAGGCGCGCGGCATTTCCACCGAGTGGATGCCGAGCAGGCTGACGCCGCGCAGGATGAAGGGCATCACGGTGGTGTTCAGCGTATGGCCCTGTGCCAGGCCGACGCTGCCGATGTTGCCCCAGGGCTTCACCGTGCGCGTCAGATAGGTCAGCGTATCGCCGCCGAGATTGTCCACGGCGCCGCCCCAGCGCGCGGTCTCCATCGGTTTGCTGCCGAGGTCGAGGCTGTTGCGGTCGACGATTTCGTCGGCGCCGAGCAGGCGCAGGTATTTTTCCGATTCCGGCGTGATCTTGCCGGTGATGGCGGCAACCTGGAAACCGGCGCGCTTGAACAGGCTGATGGCGACGCTGCCGACGCCGCCGGTGGGGCCGGTGATGGCGATGGGGCCGTGCTCCGGCGCCTGGTGGTTCTCCAGCATGCGCCGCAGCGCCAGGGCCGCGGTGAAGCCGGCGGTGCCCAGGGCCATCGCCTCGGACAGGCTCAGGCCCGTGGGCAGCGGCACCACGGCTGCCGCCGGCACGCGGGCGAACTCGGCCAGGCCGCCGTCGAGCAGCTCGCCGATATTGCAGCCGGTGACCAGCACCTTGTCGCCGAGCCGGTATTGCGGATCGGCGCTGCTCTCCACCACGCCGGACAGGTCGATGCCGGCGACGCGCGGCATGGCGCGCATGATGCGGCCCTTGCCGCTCACCGCCAGCGCATCCTTGTAGTTGAGGCAGGAATACGCCACCCGGATCACCACCTCGCCCGGCGTCAGGTCCGATATCTGGATCTGCTCCAGCCGGGCCTGGAAGGACTTCTCGACCTGGTGGACGCGCAGGGCTTTAAAGGTGGCGGTCATTGGTTTCCGGCAGAATTCGCTTATTGCAGAACCTTATTTTGCCCCATATAACTTTCACATGGCCCAGTACGAGCGCAATCCGCCGCTGAACGACTCCGATGTCCTGCCCGATCCGCTGGCGCAATTCGAGCGCTGGCTGGCCGATGCCGCGGCCGCCAGCCTGGTCGAGCCGACGGCGATGTCCCTGGCGACGGTGTCGGCCGGGGGCCGGCCCTCGCTGCGCATCGTGCTGTTCAAGGGCCTGCATCAGGGCGGTTTTACCTTCTACACCAACTACGAGTCGCGCAAGGGCGAGGAGCTGGCAGCGCGGCCCGAGGCCGCGCTGACCTTCTGGTGGGACAAGCTGGAGCGCCAGGTGCGCATCGAAGGGCGGGTAGAGCGGGTGCCGCGGGAGCTGTCCGACCGCTATTTCCACAGCCGTCCGCGCGGCTCGCAGATCGGCGCCTACACCTCGCGCCAGAGCCAGGTGCTGCAAAAACGCGAGGAGCTGGACGCGCGCCTTGCAGCCACCGACGAGCGCTTCAGCGGGCAGGACATCCCGCTGCCGGATTACTGGGGCGGGTATGTGGTGGTGCCGGAAACCATCGAGTTCTGGCAGGGGCGCGCCAACCGCGTGCATGACCGTCTGCTCTATGTGCGCGCAGGCAATGCCTGGCGCATGGAGCGGCTGGAGCCGTGAACCAGCCCGACTGGGTGTCGAAACTCGGTCTGGAGCGGCACCCCGAGGGCGGCTATTTCAAGCGGATTTACACCGCTTCCGGCAGTCACGCGACGGCTACGGGCGAACGCCCGCTGGCGACTTCCATCTACTACTTGCTCGACCAGACCGAGCCGCGCGGCCGCCTGCACCGCAACCGCAGCGACATCCTGCATTTCTTCCTCGACGGCGGCCCGGTGGAATACCTGATGCTGGCGGCAGATGGGGAGTTGCGTCGGGAGCGCCTGGGCAATGGCCTTGGCGATTCGCGCTTTCTGCTGGTATCCGGAGGCTGCTGGAAGGCCTCGCAGCTGATCGGCGGAGCCAGCCACGCCCTGGTGGCGGAGGTGGTGACGCCGGGCTTCGACTATGCCGATCACCAGTTCGCCCGCGAGGAAGACCTACGGCGCGAATATCCGCAGCATCTGGAAGTGCTGCGGCCGTTCCTGCCGCTCTAGGCGGCGCGCAAGCTGATCACCGCCCAGCCGCGCCGTTCCGCTTCGGCGCGCAGAATCGGGTCCGGATCCACCGCTACCGCCGTGTCGGCGAAACCCAGCAGCGGCAAGTCGTTGTGCGAGTCGCTGTAGCAGGTGGACCGCGCGTACTGGATGCGCCGGTGTTCCAGCCACTCGCGCAGGCGCAGCACCTTGCCCTCGCGGAAATTGGCGTGGCCGGTGATGCGGCCGGTATAGCGGCCGTCAATCATTTCCGGGTCGGTGGCGAGCAGGTTGGGCACCCCCAGCAGCGCCGCGATCGGCTCGGTGATGAAGCGGTTGGTGGCGGTGGTGATGATCAGGGTATCGCCCGCGCGGCGATGCCGGTCGAGCAGCGCCCGCGCGCCCGCCGCCACCCGCGGCTCGATCTTCTCGCGCATGAAGCCCCGGTGCAGTTGGTGCAACTCCTGCGGCTCGTGCGCCGCCAGCGGCGCCAGCGAAAACCTGGCAAAAGCGTCGATATCCAGCGTCCCGGCCTGGTAGGCCTCGTAGAACAGCTTGTTCTGCCGCTCGTAAGCCTCGCCGTCGACGCGCCCCTGCTCAACCAGGAACTGGCCCCACAGGTAATCGCTATCGCCGTCCAGCAGGGTGTGGTCGAGGTCGAAAATGGCCAGGTTGGTCACGGAAAGTCCAAAAATCTGGGGAAATGGAGTGCTTGCGCTTATTTGAACAGTCCGCGCCATGGATGGCGCGGCGCTTGTCATGGACGACAAACTCGACCAGTTTGCCGGAGCCGCCGCGGCTATGAAAGAATCCTCTCCAACACCGACATATAAACGTCATAAAGCAAGTGATTGACGCGGATGGGTTTCGTCCCAACGTGGGCATCATCCTGGCCAATGCCGCCTCCCAGGTTCTCTGGGCCAAGCGCATCCGCCAGGAGGCTTGGCAGTTCCCGCAAGGCGGCATCCAGCGGCATGAAACGCCCGAGCAGGCCCTCTACCGCGAGCTGGAGGAAGAACTAGGCCTCAAGCCCGAGCACGTTGCCCTGCTCGGCGTCACCAATGACTGGCTGCGTTACCGCCTGCCCAGCCGCCTGATCCGGCGCGGCCGGCACCCGGTGTGCATCGGCCAGAAGCAGAAATGGTTCCTGCTGCGCATGACCTGCGAGGAATGTCTGGTGCACTTCAACGCCACCGGGCATCCCGAATTCGATGGCTGGCGCTGGGTCGATTTCTGGCTGCCGCTGGAGGAAGTGGTGGCGTTCAAGCGCGGGGTGTACCAGGAGGCGCTGAATCAGCTGGCGCCCCTGCTCGGGCTGGAGGCCCGTGCCGCAGACAGCGGCGCCCCCATCCTGTCGCCGCAAGACTGAGCCAAACCTGCCCGCGGATCAGCCCTGCGGTCCGAAGCGGCTCAGCAAAAAGTCGATCATGCTGCGCAGCCTGGCCGCCGGACGCCGGTCCGGGGGATACAGCAGGTGCATCGGCTGGTCCGGCGGCGCCCAGCCGGGGAGCACCGGCAACAGGTCGCCGGCGGCGATCCCGTCGGCCAGCAGAATCTCCGGTTGCAGCACGATGCCGGCGCCGCGCAACGCGGCGATCAGCAAGGCATCGCCGTTGTCGGTGGTCAGGCGGCCCTGCACCGGGATATTGCGCTCCCCGTCCGGGCCGACCAGGTGCCAGTGGTCGCGGCGGCGCCAATTCGACAATCCCAGGCAAGCGTGGCCGCTGAGGTCCTCCGGCAGCGCCGGCATGCCGTGGCGCGCCAGGTAGGCGGGCGCCGCGGCCAGCATCATGCGGTAGGGCCGCAGCGGGCGCGCCACCAGGGCCAGATCGTGGATCGCGCCGATGTGGATGCCGAGCGCGTAGCCTTCCTGGACCAGATCCGGCGTGCGGTTGCTGAGCGACAGGTCGACGCTGACCAGGGGATGCTGCGCCAGGTAGTCGGCCAGGGCCGGCATCAGCCGCCGGCTGCCGAAGCTGAGGGGCGCAGCGATGCGCAGCAGCCCGCGCGGAGTGGCCTGCAACTCGCTGGCGCTGGCCTCCGCCAGGGCCACGCCGGCCAGGGCCTGCTTGCAGCGCTCGTAGTACAGCCGGCCGATTTCGGTCAGCTGCTGGCGGCGCGTGGTCCGGTGCAGCAGGCGGGCGCCGAGGCGCTGCTCGATCTCCCGCACCTGCTTGCCGGCCATGGTGGCGGACACGCCGGCCGCCGCCGCCGCCGCGGCAAAGCTGCCGCTCTCGACCACGCGCACGAACATCGCCATGCCGGAAAGCTTGTCCATGATTCGGAACCAGGTGGTTGGGAATGCCGCAAAGGATCGCAGGTTTATCGGGCCGAGGCTCGCGGCGAAACTTCCGACCCATGGGCGTTCCCGCCGTGGGCGCGCCGCAAACCGGAGATGTCCCGTGCCCATCCTGCAACTCGAGATGCACCCCGGCCGCACGCCGGAGCAGAAGCGCACCTTTGTCCGCGAGGCGACCAAGGTGGCCAGCGAAACCCTCAACTGCCCGCCGGAAAGCGTGGAGATCGTGATACGCGAAGTGCCGCGGGAGCTGTGGGGGCGCGGCGGCAAGCTGGTTTCGGAACTGTAGCGGGTGGCGCCGCTCCCCCGCGCCGGGCCGGTCTGCCGGCGTGGGGGATTCCGCGGTCGGATACCGTGAGCGGGGCTTCTGCGCAACGCGCCCACGCGGTTTTTTGCTCCGGTTTTCACCGGCTTGTACCCGATGGCCTGGGCCCGTCCCAGCGGCTGATTGACAATCATTATCATTCGCGATCAAATAGGGCATCGCAATGCTTCCTGGTGCCCATCGATGTACGTCTGCGTTTGCCGCGCCGTATCCGACAGCAAGATCCGTCACGCCGTGGAGCAGGGTGCCTGCACCATGCGCGCGCTGAAGGATCAGCTCGGTGTGGGCAGCGTCTGCGGGCGTTGCGTGCCGGAAACCCGGCAGCTCATCAGTGAATGCCGCAAGCAGGCCGCGCCGCTGCGGTTGGATCAGCTTGCCGGCCTGACCGCGGCCGCCTGAGCCGCATTTCCGGCCTGATGGTTTGGCTGGTGCCCCTCGTGGGCGCAAGGTAAGCTCCTGTCCGGACGGAACCATCGAACAGGAGACGGCACATGCGCGGCGATCCCAAAGTTTTGGACTACCTGAACCAGGCCCTGCGCAACGAGTTGACCTCGATCAACCAGTATTTCCTGCATGCCCGCATGCTGAAGAACTGGGGCCTGGAGCACCTGGCCAAGCACGAATACGAAGAATCGATCGACGAGATGAAGCATGCCGATCAACTGATCAAGCGCATCCTGTTTCTCGAAGGCCTGCCCAACCTCCAGGATCTGGGCAAGCTCTATATCGGCGAAAACGTCGGCGAAGTACTGCAATGCGACCTGCGGCGCGAGCGCGAAGCGCATCCGCTGTACAAGGAAGCCATTGCTCATTGCGAGCAGGTGCAGGACTACGTCACCCGCGAACTGTTGGTCGATATCCAGGAGAGCGAGGAAGAGCACATCGACTTCATCGAGACCCAGCTCGGCCTGCTCGAGCGCGTCGGCCTGCAGAATTACCAGCAGTCGCAGATGAAGCCCGAGGAAGGTTCAAGCTAAAACGGCTTGACGATCACCAGAATCACGATCGCCACCAGGAACAGCGCCGGCACCTCGTTGGCGAAACGCCAGAAGCGGTGGCTGCGGGTGTTCTGGCGTGCCGCGAACTTGCGCACCTGCGCTTTCAGCCAGCCCTGGTAGCCGCTGAGCAGCAGCACCAGAGTCAGCTTGGCGTGGAGCCAGTGGGCCTGCAGCAAACCCGGCTCCAGCAGCAGCAGCCACAGGCCGAAGCCCCAGGTGCCGAGCATGGCGATCAGGCCCATGCCGTAGAGCTTGCGCTCCATGGTGGCGAAACGCTGGTGGCCGGCTTCGTCGGTCACCTCGCAGTGATAGACGAATAGCCGCGGCAGATAGAGCAGGCTGGCGAACCAGCTGACCACGAAAATCACATGTAAAGCCTTGACCCAGAGCATGGCGGATTCATATCAGGAGGGGCCGTACACGCTATCATCCTATCCCCCGAAATGCCCAGAGCCGTGCTGTGAGTGGAGTGATCGAGGTCGGAATCGTCGGCGGCACCGGCTATACCGGTGCCGAACTGCTGCGCCTGCTGGCGCGGCACCCCCGGGCGCGGGTCAAGGTGCTGACCTCGCGCCAGGAAGCCGGCAAGCGCGCCGATGCCCTGTTTCCGCAGCTGCGCGGCTTTTGCGACGTTAGCTATTCCGCACCGGACGCGGACGCCCTGGCCGGCTGCAACGCGGTGTTTTTCGCCACGCCGCACGGCACCGCCATGAGCATGGCGCCGGCTCTGGTCGCGCGCGGCGTCAGGGTCATCGACCTGTCGGCCGATTTCCGCCTGAAGGACCCGGCGGTGTACAAGCGCTGGTACCAGCACGACCACGCCTGTCCCGAGCTGCTGGCCGAGGCGGTCTACGGCCTGCCGGAACTGCACCGCAACGAGATCCGCGCAGCCCGCGTCATCGGCAATCCGGGCTGCTATCCCACCGCCGTGTCGCTGGGCCTGCTGCCCCTGCTGGAAGCGGACGTGGTCGACCGCGGTAGCCTGATCGCCGACTGCAAGTCCGGCGTCAGCGGCGCCGGTCGCGAGCTGAAGCTCGGCTCGATGTTTGTCGAGGCGTCCGACAATCTCAAGTCCTACGGCGTCGCCGGGCATCGCCATCTACCTGAAATCGTGCAAGAATTGTCCGCCGTCGCGGGCATCGGCATCGGCCTGACTTTCATCCCGCACCTGATCCCGATGATCCGCGGCATGCAGGCCACCATTTACGCGCGGCTGAGCCGTCCGGATGTCGACCTGCAGGCGCTGTTCGAGAGCCGCTATCGCGGCGAGCCGTTCGTCGACGTAATGCCGGCCGGGACCGAGCCGGAGACGCGCTCGGTGCGGGCTTCCAACACCTGCCGCCTGGCGGTGCACCGCCCGGGTGGCGGCGATACCGTAGTGGTGCTGTCGGTGATCGACAATCTGGTCAAGGGCGCCGCCGGCCAGGCCGTGCAGTGCTTCAACCTGATGTTCGACTGCGACGAGCAGACCGCGCTGGACGCACCGCCGCTGGCGCCGTGAAAAGCTCGCACAAAATCGTCATTGCCCAGCACCGCCCCTGGCGGCGCTGGATCGTCATCGGCAGCGTCACCGTGGCGGTGCTGCTGGGCGGCTGGGGCCTATACAGCTATACCCGCGCCCATACCGTGTCCGATTTCGAGCGCGCCCAGCTGGAGCGCGACCGGCTGCGCGACGATAACCGGCAGATGTCGCAGAAACTGCGCTCTGCCCTGTCCGAGAACCAGCAGCTCAAGGACCAGGCTGCCTACCTGAGCCGCTCGCAGCAGATCGACGACAGCGCCTGCAGCAGCGTCAAGCTGTCGCTGGCCTCGATCCAGGCCGAATCCGCCGACCTGCGCGAGCAGCTCTCGTTTTACCGCGGCATCGTCTCGCCGGCCGAGTCCCAGGCGGGGGTGCGGGTGTTCGAATTCAAGGTTTACAGCCCGCCGGCCAAGGATGCCGCCAGCGGCACCTACAAATACGACCTGGTGCTGATCCAGTCGGTGCGCCACGACAAGCGGGTGGATGGCGACCTGAGCGTCAGCTTCGAGGGTTTTCACGGCAGTACCAAGCAGTCGCTGAAACTGGCCGATCTGGCCACAGACGGCAACAAAAATCTGGTATTTTCCTTCAAGTACTTTGAAGAGTTCAGCGGCAGTTTCCGTTTCCCCGAGGGCTTCAGGCCCTTGCGCGCCACGGTAACGCTGCAGGGCGACGGCACCCCCCGGATCGACGATGACTACGACTGGGGCAAGATCATGCAGGAGGGGCAGTCATGAAGGGATTTCTGGGGTCAAACAGCAGCGGCGGCGGCAGTAGCAGCAGCAAAGGAGCGGCAGTGGATACTCTGATCGGGCGGCAGACGGAAGTGCTGGGCGACGTGCGGTTCTCGGGCGGCCTGCACGTGGACGGCAAGATCAAGGGCAGCGTCACCACCCTGGGCGCGGACAAGTCCGCCCACCTGTCGGTGAGCGAGAGCGGGGCTATTGAAGGCGACGTGCGCGTCCCCACCATGACCCTCAACGGCACCGTGATCGGCGACGTGCGCGCCACCGAGAAGCTGTCCCTGGCCGCCAAGGCCCGGGTCACCGGTAACGTATACTACAAAGTGCTGCAGATGGAACCGGGCGCGATGATCAACGGTCAGCTGCTGTATGAGGGCAGTGACCAGATCGCCGCCTTGACCCACCAGAAGCCGGGCGAATCGAAGACCGAGTCGACGGTGCTGGAAATTCAGGACGGGCGCAGGGCCCAAAAGGGCTGAGTGTTCGTTGCAATGGAGTCTAGTGTCATGGGCATGAGCGAAACGGCGGTAGCGGAACAGTCGGATGTGATCTTCACCAGCTCGGCGGCCGCCAAGGTGCGCGAGCTGCTGAACGAGGAAAGCAATCCGGCCCTCAAGCTGCGCGTGTTCGTCACCGGCGGCGGCTGCTCCGGCTTCAAATACGGCTTCACCTTCGACGAGAACGTCGAGGATGGGGATCTCCAGGTGGAGAACGGCGGCGTCACCCTGCTGGTCGATCCGATGAGCCTGCAATACCTCACCGGCGCCGAGATCGACTACAAGGACGACGTCAACGGCGCCCAGTTCGTGATCCGTAATCCTCAGGCCACAACCACCTGCGGCTGCGGCAGTTCGTTTTCGGTCTGATTGGCTTCACCGCTGCGCCTCTTGCACGGCTGATTCATCGAAACCCTCGGTCGTGTCATGGCAGGGGGTTTTGCTTTTGTAGGGCGGCCTGTGGCCGCCGGCTTCTTCTTTGCCCCAACGGCGCGGCAGCGGCGGCCACAGGCCGCCCTACAAAGGCGATCAGGGCTTGAAGATCCCGCCGAGCACGGCCAGCCGCGATGCGCCTGTCACCCCTGGCAGGTTTCCCGGCAGGCCCTCCAGCGTGCGCATCGCCAGCCAGGCGAAGGCCGCCGCTTCCACCCAGCCCGCATCCAGCCCGTGGTCGTCGCTGGCTTGCACCGTACAGGCGGGCAGAGCGGCGCGCAGGCTTTGCATCAGGTGGCCGTTGTGGGCGCCGCCGCCGCACACCAGTACCCTGCGGGTGTCCGGCTGGTGGGCCAGGATGTCGGCGGCGATGCTGCGCGTGGTCAGCTCCGCCAGGGTCGCTTGCACGTCGGCGGCGGCCAGGCTGACCAGTGCCGGGAAGTGCTGCTCCACCCAGGCCAGCTGGAAATAGCCGCGGCCGGTGCTTTTCGGCGGCGGCTGGGTGAAATACGGGTCGGTCAGCAGGGCTTGCAGCAATGGCTCGTTGCAGCGGCCGCTGGCGGCGAAGGCGCCGTCGGCGTCATAGGCGCGTCCGAGATGGCGCTCGCTCCACTCGTCCATCAGGCCGTTGCCCGGGCCGGTGTCGAAGCCGCGCACCCGCGCCGCGTCGGCATCGGGCAGCAGGGTGACATTGGCGATACCGCCGATGTTGAGGGCGCAGCGCGCCTCGTCCGCACTGGCAAACAGCGCATGGTGGAAGGCCGGCACCAGCGGCGCGCCCTGGCCGCCGAGGGCCACGTCCTTGCGGCGGAAATCGGCCACGGTGGCGATGCCGCTGCGCGCCGCGATGCGGCTGGGGTCGCCGAGTTGCTGCGTCGCCCAGGGCTGCGCGGAAGTGTCGTGAAACACGGTCTGGCCGTGGCTGCCGATAGCGCTGACCGCGGCGGCTTCGATGCCGGCGGCGGCGAGCAGGCCCAGGGCCGCATCGGTGAAATGATCGGCCACTGCCGTGTCCAGTGTGGCCAGCTCGCGCAGGCTCAGCGCGGCATCGCTGCGCGCCACCTGCAACAGGCGCCCGCGCAGCGCCGCCGGGTAGTGCAGGTGATGGGTGGCGCGCAGGCCCTTGAAGCGGCCCCGGTCGAACTCGGCGAGGACGGCGTCGATGCCGTCCATGCTCGTGCCCGACATCAGGCCGAGAACGAGCATTGCCGCGGTATGCCTACTGGATAGCGGTGACGGGGGCGGGTTGCGCTGCCGCAGGCTGCGCGGTGTTGGCCTGCGCCACGCCGTTCTTGGTGTCCATCGAATCCAGCGCGGCCACCAGCGGCGTGGCAGTGCTGCGGAACTGGGCCAGGGTCTTCGGCTCCAGCGGCATGGCGCGCGGCAGCACTACTTTCTCCGCATTGACCGGCATGCCGTTGATGCGGAATTCATAGTGCAGATGCGGGCCGGTGGCCAGACCGGTCATGCCGACAAAAGCGATGACCTGGCCCTGGCTCACCGGGCTGCCGGCGTGCAGGCCTTTCTGGAAGCGCGACAGGTGACCGTAGACGGTCTCGTACTGCGGGCCGTGGCGCAGCACCACCACGTTGCCGTAGCCGCCCTTCTTGCCGATGAACTCGACGCGGCCGTTGCCGGAAGCGTGCACCGGCGTGCCGATCGGCGCCGCATAGTCGGTGCCCATGTGGGCGCGCATGCGGTTGAGGATCGGGTGCCAGCGGTGCATGGTGAAGCCGGAGCTGATGCGGGTGAAGTCCACCGGCGTGCGGATGAAGGCCTTGCGCAGCGACAGGCCGGCGGGCGTGTAATAGGCCTTGGTGCCGTCGGCGGCGACGAAGCGCACAGCGCGGTAGGTCTTGCCGTTGTTGACGAATTCGGCGGCGAGGATGTCGCCGTCGCGCAACTTCTTGCCGTCCTTGTAGATCTGCTCGTAGACCACCGAGAAGCGGTCGCCTTCCTGCAGGTCCTGGGCGAAATCGATGTCGTAGCCGAACAGGTCGGCGAACTGCAGGATCATGCGGTCGTTGAGGCCGGCCTTGCGGCCGTCGAGGAACAGCGAGTTCTCGATGGAGCCGATCGCTTCGACGTTGCGCCGTTCCAGCGCGGCGCTGAGGGTGGCGCTTTCAAAGCCGTTGTCGCCGCGGCGCACGCTGAGGGTGCGCAGCTCGTCCAGCGGATACACCAGCTCCTGCAGCTCGCCGTTGGCGATGCGCAGGCGCAGCTGGTCGCCGGCCTTGAGATGCTTGAGCTGGGCGCAGTCGCCGCCGAGCTGGGTGATCGCCATCCAGTCCTCGGGGGGCAGATTGGCGTTGTCGAAGATGTTGGACAGGCTCTGGCCGGGCTTGATCGCCACGGTGGTCCATTCCGTCGCCGGCGGCACCGTCAGCGCTTCGTTGACGGCGGAGCTGATCACCCCGTCGAAACGCGCCACCGGATATTCCTGGCTGTCGCCGGCGGCGACGGCCTGCGCCGTGCCTGCCGAAGCCTGGTCTAGGGCGCTGTCCCGATGGTAGTAAACAAAAGCCGCGGCGGAGGCGGCGAGGAAGCCGCAAATCACTACGATACGACGGGCCGAGGAGGGGTTGGACCCCTCGGCAGGGCTATAATTCGACATGCGACTTCCGAAATGAACTAATGGACTGCGCCCGCAGGCTGCAGACTTAGACGGCCAGATGGTTCTGGTTGGTATGGTCGAATCGGCCGCGTCTGCTGTAACGAAAACATAATTCGCCCCGGTTGGCAATCCCTGCGGCCTAAAAAAATCACCTAATACGAGTCACTTGCTCCTGAAATCTCAACCATGACCCAAGGTTTTGAAGAAATCTTCGCCGAGATTCAGCGCGGCACCGACGAGATCATCCCCCACGACGAACTGCGCTCCAGGCTGGCCGCTGCCACACGCGACGGCACCCGCATGCGCATCAAGGCCGGCTTCGATCCCACCGCCAAGGATCTGCACCTTGGCCATACCCTTTTGTTAAACAAATTGCGTGCCTACCAGGCCGCCGGGCACGAGGCAATCTTCCTGATTGGGGACTTCACCGGCATGATCGGCGACCCGACCGGCAAGAATGAAACCCGCAAGCCCCTGACCCGCGAACAGGTGCAGGAGAACGCTGAGACCTACAAGCAGCAGGTGTTCAAGATCCTCGACCCGGACCAGACCACCATCGCCTTCAACTCGACCTGGCTGGACCAGCTCGGCACCGAGGGCATGGTGCGGCTCACCGCCCAGCACACCGTGGCCCGCATGCTGGAGCGCGACGACTTCTCCAAGCGCTACAAGGAAGGCCTGCCCATCGCCATCCACGAATTCCTCTATCCGCTATTGCAGGGCTACGACTCGGTGGCGCTGAAAGCCGACGTCGAACTGGGCGGCACCGACCAGAAATTCAACCTGCTGGTCGGCCGTCATCTGCAGAACGTCTACGGCCAGAAGCCGCAGTGCATCATGACCGTGCCGATCCTCGAAGGGCTCGACGGCGTCAACAAGATGTTCAAGTTGGTTTGATAGTAGTTTTGGGTAATAGTGT
>JAMFRN010000015.1 GCA_026224805.1 Nevskia soli | reverse complement strand
GTTGCGCTGCGCGGTCGACCGCAACGGCGCTTTCACCGACGCGCGCCGCGATGTCGTTGGCGAGCCGGCGCAGCCGCGCCACCTTGTCGGCGGTGCTGCCCAGATCCTTCTGGAAGGTCACCGTCTTCAGCTTCTCGCCATGGACTTCGAGCGGCTGCTTGCGGTCCTGCTCCCAGAAGAACAGCGCATCGCTCAGGCGCGGCCGCACCACCCGCTCGTTGCCGGCGATGACCTGGGCCACGTCCTTCGATTCGATATTGGCGACGGTGATGAAATGCGGCAGCAGCTTGCCAGCCGCATCGAACAGCGTGAAGTAACGCTGGTTGGTTTCCACCGTGGTCACCACCACTTCCGGCGGCAGCTGCAGGAAGCGCTCTTCGATGCGGCCGGAGATCGCCACCGGCCATTCCACCAGGGCAGCGACTTCGTCGAGCAGCTCGTCGGCGATGCGGGCGGTGCCTTGCAGCTTCGCCGCTTCGGCTTCGATTTGCCGCTTAATGTCTGCACGGCGGCTGGCGAAATCCGCCCATACCTTCGCCACGCGCAGCGCAGGTTCGTAGTCGGCCAGCGACTTGAGCGGGATCGCCTTGGGCGCATGGAAACGATGGCCATAGGTCTTGCGCCCAGCCTTGAGGCCGAAGCGTTCGAGCGGCACGATCCTGTTGCCGTACAAGGCCAGGATCCACTGCACCGGCCGCACGAAGGTTTCCTCGCCCGCGCCCCAGCGCATGCGCTTGGGCACCAGCTGATCCATCTGCTTCAGCGTTTCCTCGAAGATTTCCGCGATCAGCTCCAGCGTCTTGCGGCCTTTCTGCTTCTTGCGGAATACCAGGTTGCCGTTTTCCTGCTTCAGGTCCTTGAACTCGACGCCGCAGGACTTGGCGAAGCCCAGCGCCGCCGGCGTGGGCTGGCCGTCCTTGAACGCAGCCGCCAGCTGCGGCCCCTTGCGCTCGATGTTCTGGTCGGCCTGGCGCTCGCCAACGCCCTCGATCAGCACCGCGATGCGCCGCGGCGTGGCGAAGCTGCGGCTCTCGCCGATGGCCGCGCCGCGCTTGGCCAGGCCGCCGCCGATGCCCTGCGCCAGGGCCACGCTCAGCGGCTGCACAAAGCGCGCGGGCAGATCTTCGGTGCCCAGTTCGATCAGCAGGGATTGGTTCATAAGCTGGAAATTTTCAGGTAGGCGACCGTTCCGCGTATTGCGGCAGGCCGTCGAGAATGTCGTACCACTCGGCCTTGGAGCCGACGAAATTGTGCGCCTGCGGCTTGAAGCCGATTGGCGTGTCGAGCGTGCCCATGCGCAGGCGCAGCAGACCCGGCTTGTCCACGGCGCGGCTGAATACCGGCGAGCCGCAAACGCTGCAGAACACGCGCTGCTTGCCTGGCGAGGATTCGTAGGCCTTGAGAAGGTCTTCGCCCTGCAACAGCCTGAACCCGGCGACGTCGATCGGCGCATTGGTGCCGAAGGCGGTGCCCTGGGCCTTGCGGCACTTCTGGCAATGGCAGTAAATAAACTGACCAAAATCGCCGCTGTACTCGTAACGCACGCCGCCGCAGAGGCAGCTGCCGCTGTAGGTGCTAGTCATGAGAACTCCCGCGCCGCCGGGCGCCTAAGCGGCCTTGAGCAGCGGGAAGCCAAGCTTCTCGCGCGCGGCGTAGTAGGCCTCGGCGCAGAGCCGGGCCAGGGTGCGCACGCGCAGGATGTAGGCCTGCCGCTCGGTGACACTGATGGCGCCGCGCGCATCGAGCAGGTTGAAGCTGTGCGAGGCCTGCAGCACGCGCTCGTAGGCCGGCAGCGGCAGGCCCTGTTCGATCAGGTGCTGGCACTCGCGCTCGGCTACGTTGAAGCGCTCGAACAGTCCGGCAACATCGGCATGCTCGAAGTTGTAGGCGGACTGCTCCACCTCGTTCTGCTTGTAGACGTCGCCGTAAGTCACCACACGGCCACCCGCGTTCGACCACACCAGGTCGTAAACGCTTTCCTTCTTCTGGATGTACATGGCCAGGCGTTCCAGGCCATAGGTGATCTCGCCCGCCACCGGCCTGCACTCGAGGCCGCCGACCTGCTGGAAGTAGGTGAACTGGGTCACTTCCATACCGTTGAGCCAGACTTCCCAGCCCAGGCCCCAGGCGCCCAGGGTCGGGCTTTCCCAGTTGTCCTCGACGAAGCGGATGTCGTGCACCAGCGGATCGAAGCCGAGCAGCTTGAGCGAATCCAGGTACAGCTGCTGGATGTTCGGCGGGCTCGGCTTCATCAGCACCTGGAACTGGTAGTAGTGCTGCAGGCGGTTGGGGTTTTCGCCATAGCGGCCGTCGGTGGGACGGCGGCTTGGCTGCACATAGGCCGCATTCCACGGCTCGGGGCCGATCGAGCGCAGAAAGGTAGCCCAGTGGAACGTGCCGGCGCCGACTTCCATGTCCAGCGGCTGCACGATGACGCAACCCTGACGGGCCCAATAGGTCTGCAGCGTCAGGATCAGGTCCTGAAAGGTCATGGCTGGCGGCGCGGGGTAGGAAAGTGGCCGGGCATTATAAAACAGTGGCTCCTATGTAGGTCGGCTCAAGCCGAAGGCGGAGCCGACAGCTCGTCGGTTCCGCGCGCTTACGCGTGCTTGAACCGACCTACTTATCCAACACTTCCACCTCGGCGGAGGCGCTCTGTCGCCGCTGCACCAGACTCAGCAGCGGCCCGGTGATGCAGGTGGTGAGCAGCGCCATGATCACCAGCATGGTGAACACCCGCGCCGACAGAATGCCCAGGTCGTAGCCGACATTGAGCACGATCAGCTCCACCAGGCCGCGCGTATTCATCAGGGCGCCGAGGCTGAACGCCTCGCGCCAGCCGGAGCCAGCGAGACGCGCCGCCAGCATGGTGCCGCCGAGCTTGCCGGCCACCGCCACAGCCACAATCAGGCCGCACAGCAGCCAGTCCTGCGCCCCATGCAGCAACCCCACCTGGGTACGCAAACCGGTGAGGGCGAAGAACAGCGGCAGCAGGCCCACAGCGCTGAACCCATGCAGACGCTCGCGCAGCGGCCCGCGGAAGGCTGCGCCCGCCGGCATGGCGGTGCCGGCGAGGAAAGCGCCGAACAGGGCGTGGATGCCGATGATCTCGGTGCAGGCGCCGCAGGCCAGCAGCAGCACCAGGGCCAGGGCCACGGCGGCCGCGCCGCTGCGGTCGGCGGCGAGCACGGCGCCGAAGCCGCGCTGCAGCAGGGGTTTGACCAGCAGGTGCAGGCCCAGGGCGAACAACAGGGCCAGCGCAGCCGTCGTCCCGGCCGCCGCCAGGCCATGGGCGTGGACCAGGGCCACCACCAGCGCCAGCAGGCACCAGGCGCTGACGTCGCCGATGGCGGCGCAGGCGATCGCCAGCCGGCCCAGCGGCGCATGCAGCAGGCCGCGCTCTTCCAGGATGCGCGCCAGCACCGGGAACGCGGTGATGCTCATGGCGATGCCGAAAAACAGGGCGAAGGCGGGGAATGGCACCCCCGGTGCGGCCAGCAGGGGAAATGCGGCCAGCGCCAGGGCCATGCCCAGCAGGAACGGCAGCAGCATGCTGGCGTGGCTGATCAGCAGCGCGGTGCGCGCCTGCCGCCGCAGGTCCGGCAGGTCCACCTCCAGGCCCACCGCGAACATGAACAGCAGCACGCCGATCTGGCTCAGCAGCTGCAGCGGCGCCAGTGCCGCCGGCGGAAACAGGAAGCCCAGGGCTTGCGGCCACAGCAGCCCCAGCAGGGACGGCCCGAGCAGGATGCCGGCGAAAATTTCGCCAATCACCGCCGGCTGGCCGATGCGCCGGAAGCCCCGGCCAAGCAGGCGCGCGGCAACGATGATCACCACCATCTGAAGCAGCAGCAAGGTCAGCGGCTGCTGCAGCCGCTGTGCCAGGGCCGGCGCTGCCGCTGCCACCGGCGCCAGCGGCCCGTCGGCCGCAGCCGGATACAGCGCCTGCCCCCACTCGACCAGCGCGCCGATGGCCAGGGCCGATGCCAGCACCGCGGCGGCGTAATACGGCATCAACTTGCGCATGGCTGCGGGCGAGGACTGGTCGGGCGGAATAGCCGGCAACGGTGTCACGCCGGCAGGCCGGGGGTCAATGGAGGCCTTCACGTCATCCTGTGGAAAAGCGCTCGTGTTAGGCTCAAAAAGTCTTTCGTCATGACGAAAGCGGGGAACACCCATCCAGCCACGTTCAAGAGGAGAACCACGATGAAAGGGATCGTCAAAGGAATAGTGGGAGCCGTCGTTGTCGCCGTCTGTGCCGCCGCCCCGGTTTACGCCGCGGATGCCCCGGCCGCCGCCACCCCGGCAGTCAATTCGCAGCAGCAGAAGATGAAAGACTGCAACGCCCAGGCCAAGACCAAGGCGCTCACCGGCGCCGACCGCAAGAGCTTCATGAAGACCTGCCTGAGCGGCAGCAGCGCGGCGGCTGCAGCCGCGGCACCCGCCGCCGACGCCGGCGCCGCCGTCTCTTCGGCCAAGGCCACGCAGCAGCAGAAGATGAAGGACTGCAATGCCCAAGCCACCGCCAAGACGCTCAAGGGCGACGACCGCAAGACCTTCATGAGCACCTGCCTCAAGGGTTGAGCCGGGAGCGTCGGCGGCAGCCCGCCGGGTTAGGCGAGGCCGTCGGCGACCTCCGTATAATCCGCGCCTGCGGCGTTTCCGGCCACAGGCTTTTTTACCGGCCGGACCTGCCCCAACGCTTGTCTTTGGCATAGTTTCTGCTTCAATTCGGTGCACTTCCGGTCAACCGGCAGGCACTAATTCATAAACACCCCTCGCAGGAGACACCACCCATGTCGGGTAAAGAAGTTCTCAAGACCATTTCGGAAAAGAGCGTGAAGTTCGTCGACTTCCGCTTTTGCGATACCCGCGGCAAGGAACAGCATGTCACGGTGCCTTCGCACACCGTCGATGAAAGCCTGTTCACCGAAGGCAAGATGTTCGATGGCTCCTCGATCGCCGGCTGGAAGGGCATCAACGAGTCCGACATGATCCTGATGCCCGACGCCGGCACCGCCTTCATCGATCCGTTCTTCGAAGAACCGACCCTGGTGCTGACCTGCGACGTGATCGAGCCCTCCTCGATGCAGGGCTACGGCCGCGACCCGCGCTCGCTGGCCCACCGCGCCGAGGCCTACCTGAAGAGTACCGGCATCGCCGACACCGCCTTCTTCGGCCCGGAAAACGAATTCTTCATCTTCGACTCGGTCCGCTACGGCGCCGACATGTCGGGCTGCTTCGTCAGCATCGACTCCGAGGAAGCGGCCTGGAACAGCGGCAAGGAATATTCCGAGGGCAACACCGGCCACCGTCCGGGCGTGAAGGGCGGCTATTTCCCGGTGCCGCCAGTCGACGCGCTGCAGGACATCCGCTCGGCCATGTGCGAGACGCTGGAAGCGGTCGGCATGGTTACCGAAGTGCACCATCACGAAGTCGCCACCGCCGGCCAGTGCGAAATCGGCGTCAAGTTCGGCACCCTGATCAAGAAGGCCGATGAAGTCCTCAAGCTGAAGTACGTGGTGCAGAACGTCGCCCACAGCTTCGGCAAGACCGCCACTTTCATGCCCAAGCCGATCGTCGGCGACAACGGCAGTGGCATGCACGTCCACCAGTCCCTGGCCAAGGACGGCAAGAACCTGTTCACCGGCGACGGCTACGGCGGCCTGTCCGAAACCGCGCTGTACTACATCGGCGGCATCCTCAAGCACGCCAAGACCATCAACGCCTTCACCAACCCGGGCACCAACAGCTACAAGCGCCTGGTGCCGGGCTTCGAAGCGCCGGTCATGCTGGCCTACTCGGCGAGAAACCGCTCCGCCTCGATCCGCATCCCCTTCGTCAGCAACCCGAAGGGCCGCCGCATCGAAGTGCGCTTCCCGGACTCGACCGCCAACCCCTACTTCGCCTTCGCGGCGATGCTGATGGCGGGCATCGACGGCATCCAGAACAAGATCCACCCGGGCGAGCCGTCCGACAAGGATCTGTACCACCTGCCGCCGGAAGAGGACAAGAAGATTCCGCGCGTCTGCCACAGCCTGGACATGGCGCTGGAACACCTCGACCAGAACCGCGGCTTCCTCACCGCCGGCGGCGTCTTCACCGACGACCTGATCGACGCCTACATCGAACTGAAGATGCAGGAAGTCACCCGCTTCCGCATGACCACGCATCCGATCGAGTTCGATATGTACTATTCCCTGTGAGCTTCGCTCACCAGGAATAGCGACAGGGCTGCTTTTTACAGCCCCCTTGAATCCAGGGGGCTGAGTTTCCGGAAAGTAGCTGCGAGGCAAGTAACAGAGAAAAGGCCCCCGTTCGGGGCCTTTTTTATTGATTTCGTCGGCTAAATTGTTGAGAAACATTGCGAAACGTTGCGAAGTACCGCAAGCTCCGCAGCCATGAAACTGTCATCAGTATCGACTTCTGTTGTCGAACAAGGCTTGGTCGAGGCTCCCGCACGGCTCGCCGTCGCCACACACAACGACACCCCCACCAATCGCTGGCAAACCCTGCCGCATGAATGGGCCTTCGG
Source organism: Nevskia soli (assembly GCA_026224805.1). Taxonomy (GTDB): domain Bacteria; phylum Pseudomonadota; class Gammaproteobacteria; order Nevskiales; family Nevskiaceae; genus Nevskia; species Nevskia soli_A. The sequence goes on along the minus strand of JAMFRN010000015.1, from coordinate 1,370 downwards.
CGGCATGCTGTTGCTGCTGTTCATCCGCCTGGCCTGGCAGGCCGGGCATACCGGCCATTACGCGCTGCTGTTCCTCGGCTATTTCCTGTTCGGGGTGAGCCTGAGCTGGTGGTGTAGCCGCAATCCCACGCCGCTGCGCTGGCGGGTGCGCCTGGCCGCCTATTTCACCTTGATGGGCCTGGTGTTCTACACACTGCCGGCGGCGGTCCGGCTGCTGCAGGTGCCGACGGCGGACACCCTGCTGCAGTCGATCGACGGGCAGCTGCTGAACCTGCCGGCCGCCGATTATTTCAAGAGCCTGCAATCGCCCCTGCTGACCGACGTGATGGTAGTGGCCTACCTGTTCTTCTTCTATTACCTGCTGTTCGGGCCGGGCTATTACTGCTTCAACGACCTGCACCGCTTCCGCCTATGCATCACCGGCCTGTTCAGCATCTATGCCGTGGGCCTTCTGAGCTATTCGGTGATGCCGGCAGGCGGCCCCCACCTGGCGCTGCACTTCGCCGCGCCCCTGCCGGCCGGCCCGGTGGGCCGGCTGATGCTGCCGGTGATCGACGGCAGCAGCAACGGCGTCGACGTGTTCCCCAGCATCCATGCCGCGGTGTCGGCCTATCTGCTGGGCTTCGATGCGCTGTATTACCGGCGCCGCTTCCGCCTGCTGCTGCTGCCTTGCGTGCTGCTGTGGCTGTCGACGATCTATCTGCGCTATCACTACCTGATCGATCTGGCCGCCGGCTTCACCCTGGCGCTGGCCGGCCTGGGCGTGGTGTGGCTGTACCAGCGCTCGCGCCTGGCCCATGCGGTGGAGAGCGAGGCCGACCGCGCCATCGCGCCGCAGGCCGCCGCGCGCTGAAGCCGCAGCGGCGGCCGCTTTGCCGCCGCCGGGGCCGCCGCCCGCGGAATGCGGGGCGAGCGCCCGGCAAAGCCATGCGGCCGGCCCGCTTCAGGTTTACAGCATCGCAGGCCCGCGCTATTTTCGGCTCATGCGTAAAACCATCGCCCTGATCCTTGCCTGCCTTGGCTGCGCCATGGCCTCCGCCGACGACGTTTATCGCTGGGTCGACAGCAACGGGGTGGTGCACTACTCCGACAAGCCGCAGGCGCCGAACGACAAACCGGTGGTCCTGCCGCACCTGCAGACCTATGCGCCGGGGGCGGCCCCGGCCGGGCTGGCCCCTGCCTCGGCCGGAGGCGGTCCAGCCAAGCCGGCTACCCCCGCCATCACCATCACCTCGCCGGAGCCGGAGGAAACGATCCGCGACGCCGAGGGCAAGTTCACCGTCACCGTCAGCGCCACCCCGGAGCCGGGCGAGGGCCTGATCTTCTACCTCGATGGTACCGCACAGAACGAGCAGCCGACCCCGTCCACC
>JAMFRN010000126.1 GCA_026224805.1 Nevskia soli | reverse complement strand
TTGCGGCTTGCGCGACGTGGCATAGGTGATGCAGCCGCGAGCCTGAAAGGCCTCGTCCAGGGAGTAGCCGATGCCGCTGGAGCAGCCGGTGATGAGCACGACGGGTTTTGTTTTCATTGGCTCGGATCTGTGGCTCTGGAATCTGTAACACCATGAATCGTAGCCGCGCCCGAAGTGATTTGCGCCGGCCCGAAATAAAAAAGCGCCTCGCCGGAAGATCCGGCGAGGCGCTTTGAGAGGGCGCGGCCTTAGTTGGCTGCGGGTGCTGCGGCCGGTGCCGCCGGCACTCCCTTGTGCGCGTGGTGCCGCTTCTCCGCCTGGTTGCGGAACAGCGTGTCCGCGGTCGCCTTCTGCTCGTCGGACAGCGTGCCGTAGAGGGCGGTGAAGGCAGTGACCAGCTTCTGCATGTTGTCGGCATGCAGCTGCGCCAGGGCGGCGTAGGACTTCATCGCGTCATCCGCGTTCAGACCGGAAATTTTCTGCGCGCGATCGCGGAAGGCCTCGTCGGTCTTCTGCGCGTTGTCGCGCATGGTCTGCGCGAAGGCCTCCCACTGCTGCGTCTGCTGGTCGGTGATCTTCAGCTTGGTGTGCAGGTCCTTGATGCGCTTCTCGACGAAGTCTTCATGTTTCCCGGCAGGGCCGGCCTTGGCCGGTGCGGCGGCGGGCGCGCTCGGCGCGGCTGCCGTGGTGGCGCCTTGCGCCCAGGCGGTGGTGGCGAACAGGGCCAGCGTCAGCACGGCGGGCGCGGCAAGGGTACGGATCGTATTTTTCATGACTGGATTCCCGTAATGGAATTTTGATTGGCGAGAACTGCGTTGAAGTACCTTGGGGTATTCGTTGCCCGGGTTTCAGGCCCGGGCGGCAAGGGTGTGACTCAGTAGCCGGGGGCCGGGGGCGGGTAGTAGCCGGGCGGATAGCTGTTCGGGTAGTAAACCACGCCCGGCGGAGGGGGCGGGGGCGGCGCCGAATAGACCACCGCCGGCGGCGGCTGCGTGGCGCCGATGATGGCGGCACCGGCGACGGCTCCCAGCAGGGCGCCGACGACCAGACCGCCGCCGCCTCCACCACCGTGATAGCCGCCACGGTAGCCACCATGGTTGCCGTAACCAGGGCGGCCACCTCCGTGCCAGCGATCCGCCTGCGCCGGCAGAACGGCCGCCGCGGACGCGACGACGAGGGCCGCCACGGCGATGCGGCGATAAGGGGATTTTCGAGAGTTCTGCGTCATAAACGTTGCCTCCTGCTGGTTCATGGTTATGGTCTGCGCCAGCCCGCTACTGAATGCCTGATCGGGAACCGCTCGGCGCGACGACGGCCAACAACTGCGGCCGGTTCCGGCACCGCATTCCTTTGCCGTCACCGGAGTGTATGACAATGCCGGTGACGCTTCGTTTAAGACGCCCGGCGAAAAGTGCGCCGGCCCGTTCTTCCATTTGAGGATTGTATGCCCGAAGAGCAGAACTTGCGTAGGGCGTCCCGCCAAGGCGGTTCGGCTCTCCGGGCGCCAATGGTGCGTGTGTTAAGTAATGTTAAGCGCCGCCGCGCAGGTGTCGCAGGCTGCGCTGGATACGCAGTAGCACCACCGTCAGCAGCACCGCGGGAATCAGCAGCGCCAGGTTGTGCAGATGCGGTGTGCACACCGCACCGGTGAAGGCGCCGAGCAGGAAAAGGGTGCAGACCAGGCCGAAAGTGCGCGCCTGTCCGAGGCCGTCGCCGCGCTGTCCCGGTTGAAAGGCCATGAACAAACCTTCGGCGAAACGGCGCAGGTTGCCGGTGGTCATCACCGAGTTGTAGGACCAGCTCCCCACCTTGGGAAAGCTGGAGTTCTGCAAGGCGGCGACGAAGGACAGGCCCAGCACCAGCCACAGGTCTGGAAACGAAGCGGGCAGCCACACTGCACCGCACAGGAACAGTATTTCCAGCACCAGGCAGAGCAGCCCCGGGTGACGTAGCAAGGGCCGGGGCGAAGGCCGCCCGAGCAGCTGCGCGGTGAAGACGCCGAGCAGGAAAGCGATGATCGGCGGGATATGACGCCAGGCCTGTGGCCAGTCGCCGGCGGCGGCGAAGACGCCGAGCAGCACCACGTTGCCGGTCATGGCATTGGCGAAGACGTGGCCGTGGCCGACATAGGTGAAAGCGTCAAGGAAGCCGCCGGAGAGGGTGAGCAGGGCGGCCGCTTCAAGCGTGGCATGGGGCGGGGCAGGAGCGGCGGGCGTGCTCAAGGTCGGGCCCCGCTCCGTTTCGGGCTTCAGCATGAAACGGGCGGACGTGCTTGCCGCTTCAAATCCTGGGGCTGGGCCGGACTCATGCGGCGCGGCGGTCGAATTCGCGCTTGGCGCTGGTGATGTCCTGCAGGTGCTGCTCGACCCAGCGGTCGAGCAGGGTGATGGGCTCGCTCAACGAAGCGCCGAGCGGCGTCAGCGAATACTCCACCCGCGGCGGCACCTCGGGATAGGCCTGGCGCGCGACGAAGCCATTGCGCTCCAGTCGCCGCAGCGTCTGGATCAGCATCTTCTCGGAAATGCCGCCGATCTGCCGCCGCAGCTCCGAGGTGCGGGCCGGGCCCCTGGCGAGCCGGTGCACCAGCAGCAGCGCCCACTTCTCGGCCAGCACGTCGAGCACGGCGCGGGCCGGGCAGTCGGCGTTGAACACATTCGCCTCGCGGCACGGATAGTCGGCAGGTTTCAGCATCCTCAAAACTTACCAAAAAGTATGTACTTGTTCAATGGAAAGTTAAGTGCAATGCTTCGACCGGTCGCGGCTGACTGACGCGGCGGTGATCCGCCGGCATGGCTGGCCGTCAATAACCATAACCACCCCTAGCCCGAGGAATTCCCCAATGAAACTCTTTTACGCACCCGGTGCCTGTTCGCTTTCGCCGCATATCGCCCTGCTTGAAGCCGGCCTGCCGTTCAGCCTGAGCAAGGTCGACCTGAAGGACAAGAAGCTCGAATCGGGCGAGGACTTCAACGGCATCAACGGCAAGGGCTATGTCCCGGTGCTGCAACTCGACGATGGACAGGTGCTGACCGAGGGGCCTGCCATCGTGCAGTACATCGCCGATCAGAAGCCTGCCACCGGCCTAGCTCCAGCCGCCGGCACGGTGGAGCGCTACCGCCTGCAGGAGTGGCTGAACTTCATCACCTCGGAACTGCACAAGCCGATGGGCTCGATGTTCAACCCGGCGCAGACGCCGGAATGGAAGGAATCGGTCAAGGCCACGCTGTCGAAGCGGCTCGACTGGCTGTCGAAGCAGCTCGAGGGCAAGCAGTATCTGCTGGGCGACAAGTTCAGCATCGCCGACGGCTACCTGTTCACCGTCCTCAACTGGGCCGGCATGGTCAAGTTCGATCTGGGTAATTGGCCCCTGATCCAGCAGTACGCCGCACGCGTCGGCCAACGGCCGAAAGTAGTGGAGGCGATGAAGGCCGAAGGGCTGCTGCACTAGGAGCGACGGCGGGTTGCGCTGCGCGGGGATACGCACTGAAACGCGTCCCCCTCCGCGGCGCGGCCTGGTTTAATGGCCTCCCGCTCTCGGCGCTAAACTCGGCCCATGATGACTGCCCCCATTGCGGATGGTTCGTCGAGTCAATGCCCCTTGTGCGGCAGCGCCAACGATTGCCGCATGGCGCGGAGCGGAAATCCCGGGGAGCCCTGCTGGTGCGAGAAGGAGCGGTTCTCTCCGGGCCTGCTTGCGCGCGCGGCACAGGCGCGGACAGGTGAGTCCTGCATCTGCATCCGCTGCGTCCAGGCACAACACGCAGCGGCTCAGTGACGGCCGCGGCAATCCCAAGGCCGGCGACGCTGCCAGCGCAAGCTGCTGGCAATGTTGCCGCCGCGGCGCTTATGATCGTTTGACGCTAGGGCGCCGGAGGAACGCGCCATGATCCGGGTGCTGATCGCTTGTTGCCTGCTGTGCAGTGCCGCACGGGCCGATGGCCTCAAGGACATCGGCGCGGCCATCGGCGCGCAGAACCATGGCCAGTACCAGATCGGCATCGTCCTCTACACTTCGGCGATCCGCGATCCGCAGCTGTCCGATTACGACCGCGAGGTCGCCTTCTACAACCGCGCCGATGCCTACCAGGCGGAGGGCGACTACGACCTGGCCATCGGCGACTACAGCGAGCTGCTGCGCCTCGACCCGCAGCACAGCTGGGCCTACTACAACCGCGGCCAGTCCTATTGGTCCAAGGGCGACAAGGACAAGGCCATCGCCGACTTCGACCAGGTGGTGCGCCTGGATCCGCGCAACGCCCGCGCCTGGTGCGCGCGCGGCAATGCCTATCGCTCCCGCTACGATTACCCGCGGGCCCTGGCCGACTACGACGCCGCCCTGCGGCTCGACGCCGCCGATCCCTGGATCTGGTTCAATCGCGCCGTCGCCTACAACGACCAGGGTGACAGCGGCCGCGCCATCGCCGACTTCGGCCAGGCGCTGCGACTCGATCCGCGCTACGAGCAGGCTTGGCTGGATCTCGCCCAGGCGCATCGCGCCGCCGGCAATCCGGACCAGGCCATCGCCGACTACACCCAGGCGCTCCGGCTCGATCCCAACAATGCCGTGGCCTGGTACAACCGTGCCAACCTCTACGGCGCCAAGGGCGAGGTCGAGAGCGCCATCGCCGACTACGACCGTACCCTGAGCCTGGCTCCGCAAAACGCCTGGGCCTGGTTCAACCGCGCCGGCATGCACCTCAATCATGGCGACTACGACGCCGCCATCGCCGACTACCAGCGGGCGATGAGCCTCAAACTCGACAGCGCTGAGACCCGCTTCGGCCTGGGCAGCGCGCGCTTCTTCGCCGGCCGTTACGACGAGGCCGCCGATGATTTCGGCCACGCCATGGCCATGCCGGCGGACTCCACGCTGGCGATGGTGTCTGGCGATGCGCCCGGCGCCGGCAACACGGAGCTGCGCTATCAGCTGATCTGGCGCTACTTTGCGAGACGCCACGCCGGACGGGATGCGGCCGCCGAGTTGCGCAGCGCCAGCGCGGCCTTGAACGATACGGCGTGGCCATCGCCGATCATCGACTATCTGCTTGGCAGCATCGACGCCGAGCGGCTGCTCGCGCTCGCCGCCGATCCCGACCCCGGACGCAGGCAACAGCAGCAATGCGAGGCGGGTGCTTATCTGGCGGAGGCCACCCTGCTCGCCGGCGACCGCGCCGCTGCCCTGCAGCGCTTCGAGCAGGCCCGCACGCAGTGCCCCGTCAGCTTCGTCGAGTACAACCTCGCTACCGCCGAGTTGCGGCAGCTGGCGCCCCAGCACTGAGTGCCGTAGCGTTGTCATTGAGCGTATGCGCGACGGGCGGAGTTCCAGTCGTCAGCGCCTGCCGGATATGCCCGAGCAGGTACTCTGCATCCTTGCCGACATCGGCGAAGCGGCCGGAGCCCCAGGTGTTCTGCCAGGGCAGGCCGAGGAAGTAGGCGCCCGCTACCGGCGAGACGCCGCGGCGGTGCACGGCATGGCCGCGGCCGTTGAAGATCGGCAGGTCGACCCAGCTGTAGTCGGCGGCGAAACCGATGGCCCAGACGATGCAGACGATGCCGGCGGCGGCGTAATCCAGTTCCCGCGGATCGGATTGCGGTTTCCAGGGCGCTACATAGGGCGGCTCCTGAGGGGTCTCGATGCCGCTGCGGGCGATGTACTGGTCGACCAGCTGGCGGATGCCGTTGTAGGAGCGGTCGGCCTCATCGAGATTGGTGCTCAGATCCGGGGCAAACAACAGCTTGCTGTCCTCGATACCTTTGAACGATCCGTACAGGCGCATCCCTTCCAGCGCCCGTTGGCGCAGGTCGATCTCGCGGCCGCCGTCGCGTCCGGTGAGATAGTGATTGGTCTTCTCGCGCACCGTGGCCTTCTGCGGATGGTTCTCGTAGGGGATGTCGTAATAGCCGGACTCGGTGAGCCAGTCGGTGACTTCGCGGCCGCGGTAGACGCGCGGCGCGCGCGGCGCCCGGCCGACGCAGAGATGTACCTCGCGGCCGGCCAGGTACAGATCCTCGGCGATCTGGCAACCGGACTGGCCGCTACCCACTACCAGCACCGGGCCTTCCGGCAGGGACTGCGGGTTGCGGTAATTGGACGAATGCAGTTGCAGGATGCCCGACGGCAGGCGCTCGGCGGTGCGGGGGATGACGGGGTTGTGATAGGCGCCGTTGGCCAGCACGATCTGCTCCGTGCTCCAGCTGCCGGCGCTGGTGGTGCAGCAGGAAACCGCCGCCTGCGCCGTGTTCCACCCGCGTCACCGTCACGCCTTCCAGCAGCGGCGGATCGAAGCTGGCGATGTAGGCGTCGAGGTAGTCGACGATCTGCTGGCGCAGCATGAAGCCGTGCGGGTCGGGGCCAGCGTAATGGAAGCCGGGCAGGCGGCATTGCCAGTTGGGCGTGACCAGGCAGAAGGAATCCCAGCGCGCGCTGCGCCATTCGCTGAAGCTGCGGCTGCGCTCGAAGACCTGATGCTGGATGCTGGCCTGCTTCAGGTGCCAGCTCATCGACAGCCCGGCCTGGCCGCCGCCGACGACGGCGACCTGGATATGGCGCGGCCGGGTGTTGAGTTCGTGTAGCGAGGTCATGGTGATGCTCTCAGTTTTCGAAGGATTCGACGATGACGCGAGCCTGCGGGTCCGCCGCGAACGGCGCGGCGAGGCTCTGGATTTCGCGGATCTGGGCCTGCGCGTGGCCGCAGCCGTATCCATATTTCTCGGCGACGCGCCGGCTGGCGTGTTCCAGCGCGGCGGTGCTGCGCGAGACGAACTCGGCCACCGGGTAGGGATGCCCGGGCACGAAGGCCTCGCGGATGGTGCTGGAGGGCGAGTAGCACAGCGTGGTGGAATCGTCCGGCCAGCGGACGCGGAAGCTCAGCTCAGGCATGGGCCTTCTCGTTTGCGATGATTGCGGTGATGCCGCTGTCGATGGCCGCGCCGCAGCCGGTCACCGCCTGGCGGCGGAAGTCCCAAGCGGCACGCGTTTCGCCGCCGGCGCGCAGGCGCAGTTCGCGTGAGTTGTCGCAGCGGCCGATGGCGGCGCAGGCGATGTCGCGTGTGCGGAAGCGCTCTATCACCTGACGCTCGCGCTGCGGCGGCACTGCCAGCACGAATCCGAAGCTAGGGAATGCCGAGAGCAGCCAGCGCAGCGGCTCGCTGCCGGCGGGGCGCGGGATGGCGTCGACGTCGATCTCGGCGCCGATGCCGGAGGTCTCAAGCAGCATCATGGCGGTGCCGATGATGCCGGCCTGGCTGATGTCCTTGGCCGCGGCGCAGAGGCCGTCCTCGGCCAGGCGCGGCAGGATTTCCAGGTCGTCGCGCAGGCGCTGCGGTGGCGCGCCCTCGGTGCAGTTCCAGTGCGGGAAGGGCTCGCGGTAGGCGCCGCGCAGATCGATGGCGGCCAGCAGGGTGTTGCCCGGTTGCGCCTCGAAGCCGCTCAGCAGTTTCGAGGCGCGGCCGAGCACCGATACCGCGAGTTGCTCGCCGCTGCCGCGCGCATTGCTGTGGCCGCCGACCACCGGCACGCCGTAGGTCTTCGCCGCTGCGGCGATGCCTTCGAGCATGGCGGCCATGCGCGCCTCGCCGCGGCTCCATACCGCGTCGACCACCGCCAGCGGGCGGCCGCCCATGGCGTAGATATCGGAGAGATTGACCATCACCCCGCACCAGCCGGCGAACCAGGGATCGGATTCGACGAACTCCTGGATGAAGCCCTCGATGGCGAACAGCAGGTAGCCGTCGCCATCGGGAATCGCCGCGCAGTCGTCGCCTACGCGCACCGTGCTGTGCGCGCCGATGCCGAGGGCGCGGACGGCGGCGCCGATGTCGTGCTTGTGCGCCAGGCCGCGGCTGGCCCGGAGGGCGCTGACCAGTTCGTCGAGCATCAGGCCGCCCGTCGCAGGCTGGAGTAGAAGGCGATATCGTCCTCGCGGCGCGGCGGGTAATGCGCCAGGTCCGCTTCCATCAGCATATGCGGCCGCCCCGCCACCTCGATCGCGCGCAGCGAGTGCCAGTGCAGCGCTTCGAACAGGCGGACGTTCTGCACCTGCACCTGCGCCAGGAACCGATGGCAACCGCGCGCATGCGCGGTGCGCACCGCGTGGACGATCAGCTCGCTGCCGAGCCAGGCGCTGCGGCGGTAGTCGGCGTGCACCGCCAGGCGCGAGCCGCGCCACAGCCCCGGCTGGTCCTGGTGGATGCGCACAGTGCCGACCACCTGATCGGGCATGCCGGCAACGCAGGCGATGGCGGCGATGGGCAGGGCCAGGCGGTCGAGCGCATCGGCATCGTCACGCTCGAACAGGCCCTGCTCGCCGCAGAACACCGCCCGCCGCAACACGGCGCAGGTCTGCCGCTCCCAGCGCTCGCTGACATGCTTGATGCGATAGTCGCCCGGCGGGCAGCGGAACGGGCCGATCATCGGTGTCATAGCCGGGCCTCCATCGGCGCGGGCTGCTTGCGCTCGTAGGCGGCGAGGCTGGAGCAGGCGCCACAGCGGCCGCAGCCGGCCTTGATGTCGGCGGAGCGCAGGCCGCCCGCCACCAGCATGCGGCCTAGAGGCTCCAGCAGCTCGCGCATGAAGCGCGGGTCCGGCGCCGCATGCCGCTCCAGCGGCGTGCCGGAGATCGGCACGAACGGCACCACGAAGGGATACACGCCCAGCCCGATCAGCTGTTCGCTCATCGCCAGGATGGCTTCGGCGGTATCGCCCAGGCCAGCGAGGATGTACGTGCTGATCTGGCCCCGCCCGAACACCTGCACGCTCTCGGCGAAGGCCTCAAGGTATTGCTCGATGCTGACCTCGGCCTTGCCCGGCATGATGCGGGCGCGCACTTCCGGCGTCACCGCTTCCAGGTGCATGCCCAGGCTGTCGACGCCAGCATCGCGCAGGCGCTGGAACCATGCCGTGTCATCCGGCGGCTCGCACTGCGCCTGGATCGGTAGCAGCGGCACCGCCGCCTTCACCGCGAAGGCGGATTCGCACAGGATCTGCGCGCCGCGGTCGGTGAAGTTGGGCGTGCCGGTGGTCATCACCATGTGCTTGATGCCGTCGAGCAGCACCGCGGCGCGCGCTACTTCGGCCAGTTGCTCGGGCTGCTTGCGGTTGATGGTGCGGCCGTGGGCCAGCGATTCGCCGATGGCGCAGAACTGGCAGGAGGTGCTGCGCCGGCCGTAGCGGATGCAGGTTTGCAGCACCGTGGTGGCGAGCACATCCGAGCCGTGCAGCTGCGCGATCTTCCAGTACGGCACGCCGTCGAAGGTCTGCAGCTTGTAGAAGCGCGGCTGGCGTGGAAACTCAATGCGCGCCACCGCCACACCGTCGCGCCGGATGATGGCGCCGCCGTCCGCGCCCGGCGCATCAGCCTGGAATGGCGAGCGCGCCGCGCTGCCAGTGTGCACCGGCACCATGATGGTCCGACCGTCGACGGTGACGGCCTTGTGGTCCGATGGCCCGGCGCCGCCGCGGCGGCTGGGGCTGCCCGCTGCCGGATCATCCAGCCGCAGACCGAGCGATTGCAGGTCCGTCATCAAGGTCTGCGGGTCCGCTGCCGGGTGTGGGGATGCTTGCGTCATAGGATGCGCTCCGTGGAGAGGAAGCCGGGGTGTCGAGATGCAGCGGCGCGGCGGCGCGGCCGTCGAGATTGAGCGAGAGCAGTTCGGGGCGGGCGTAGTGGCCCACCGAGTCCATCATCCGCTTGCGCTTGGTGATGAGGGCGAAGTCCAGCTCCGCCACGATCAGGCCCTCGCCCTCGCGCAGCGGCTCGCACAGGTGCTTGCCTTCGGGCGAGATGATGGCGCTGTAACAGCCGCCGCGCAGCGCCTTCTGCAGGAACGGATCGGGCGTCACCGAGGTGATCTGCGCCTCGCTGAGCCAGGCGGTGGCGTTGACCACGAAGCAGCCGGATTCCAGCGCGTGGTGGCGCATGGTCATTTCCATCTGCTCGGCGAAGATCGGCCCGACCAGGGAGCCGGGGAACTGGCTGCAATGGATTTCTTCGTGCTGCGTCATCAGCGCGTAGCGCGCCAGCGGGTTGTAGTGCTCCCAGCAGGCCAGCGCGCCGATGCGGCCCACGGCGCTCTGCACCACCTGCAGGCCGCTGCCGTCGCCCTGGCCCCACACCATCCGCTCGTGATAGGTGGGCGTGATCTTGCGGCGCTTGAGCAGCAGCGTGCCATCGGCGTCGAATATCAGTTGTGCGTTGTAAAGGGTGCCGTGGTCGCGCTCGTTGACGCCGAGCACGACCACGATCCCATGCTGCTTTGCTGCTGCGGCCACCGCGTCCGTTGCCGGACTCGGCACCGTCACCGCCTGCTCGTACAGCCGCAGGTGCTCCGGCCCCATCGCCACGGCGGGCGTGATGTAGGAGAAGTACGGGTAGTACGGCACCACCGTTTCGGGGAACACCACCAGGCGCGCGCCCTGGCGGGCGGCGTCGGCGATCGCTTCCACCACCTTGCCGATGGTGCCTTCGCGGCTGCCCAGCACCGGAGAGATCTGGGCGGCTGCGACCTTGAGCTTGGACGGGGACATGGCCGGGCGCGCCTGCTACACGGTCCAGGTATGGATCATGAAGGCGTTGTCGTTGCGATAAAGCAGGATCAGGTCCAGCACATCCAGCGGGTTGATCGGTTTGATGCCCGGGATCAACGAATGCTCGCCGTGGCCGTAGAGCATCTGCAGGGCGAAGCGGCAGCAGTAGACCTTGCCGCCTTCCTCCATGAACGCGGTGAGCTGCTTGCTGAAGTTCTGCGCGCCGGGGAAGGCCTCGTCGCCGATGGTGGGAAAGCCGCGC
>JAMFRN010000125.1 GCA_026224805.1 Nevskia soli | reverse complement strand
CGCCATGCACGGTCGAGGCCTTGGCGCCGGCGGCCAGATACAGGCTCACCGTGATTTCGTCGAGCGCGGCCAGCGGCAGCGCCAGCGGATCGCTGAGCACATCGGCGCCCGGGGCAATGGTGACGGCGGATTTGCTGGCAAAGCACAACGCGTGATCGGTGCCCGGGCGGATCGCCGATCCGCTGCCATGCCTGGCCAGGTGCACTGCACCGATGGTTAGCGGGGCCGTGCCGAACAGGTTGGAGAGGCGGATGCGCACGCTGGAACCGCCGATGCTGGTGCGGACGATCTGGCGCACGGTTTGCGCAGGGAGCGGCGGCCCCGCCGAGTCGGGCGCAACGGCCCAGGCGTCGACCCATTGCACCTCGCTTGCGGAGCGCGCGGGAGCGATAGCGCCCAGCGTCGCGGCCACTACGCCGGCCGCAAGTGCGGCGCGGAAATATTTCATGGAATGACGCTCCCCTTTTGTCTCCGGACTGACCATGCGATCGGTACGCCGCTTGATGCCCGGTATTTCGGAACGGCGCCGGAAGCTGCCGGCGAGCCGTCTGCTGAACCGCTTTGATGCCGCAGCGGACGAAATGGTTGAATGGGTCTTGTGCTGATGCCGAGTTGGCCGGCGCAGCGTTGTGGGGGAAGCGGCGGGGACATGCGCGGTACATTCCTTGAATGAGTACCCTTCCTTTTTTGCGGAAGACTGAGACTCGGGGATGGACCGGACAATCCGGAGCAACGATAGTGTGCGCTCGGAATCCCTGGATACCGGCTTTCGCCGGTATGACGTTGTTGTATTGGCATTGAATTCAATTCGAACTTCCATGAGCCGTTTCAAAGCCGACCTGTTGCTCCTGCTGTGCGCCTTCATCTGGGGTACGGCCTTCGTTGCGCAGAAGAATCTGCACGCCGCCGCGTGGCCGGTGCTGTTCGTGGCGGCGCGCTTCCTGCTGTCGGCGCTGCTGCTGGCGCCGCTGGCGCTGTCCGAAGGCCGCAAGGCCGATGCGCCGCCGCTGCGGCGCCGCGACCTAGCGCTGGCGCTGCTGATCGGCGCCTGCCTGTGTGTGGGAGCGACGATGCAGCAGGTGGCGCTGACCGGAACCACGGCGACCAATGGCGGATTTCTCACCGCGGTCTACGTGGCCTTCGTGCCCTTCGTGGTGTGGGCCATCGCGGGCACGCGGCCGCGGCCGGTGGTGTTGCTGGCCTGCGCGGTGGCGGTATTCGGCGCATGGCTGCTGGCGGACCACGGCAAGGGTGGGGGCTGGTCCGGCGGCGACCTGGTGCTGCTGGCGGCGGATGTGATCTGGGCGCTGCACATCACGCTGATCGCGAAATTCCTCGGGCAGATCAACCGGCCCTTCCTGCTGTGCTTCGTGCAATACGCGGTGACAGCGTTCGGCGCGGGCATCGCCACCGTGTACATGGAAAGCGCGGCCTGGGCGGATTTCCGCGCCAGCCTGCCGGCGATCGCTTACGCCGGCATCGCCTCCGGCGGCATCGCCTACACCTTGCAGATCGTGGCGCAGAAGCATGCGCCGGCGGCGGAAGCGGCGCTGATCCTGTCGCTGGAAAGCGTGTTTGCGGCGATTGCCGGTGCAGTAGCCCTGCACGAACGGCTGACACCCATGGCCATGATCGGCTGCCTGCTGATCCTGACAGGCGCGGTGATGGTGGACCTGGCGCCGGCGATGCGGCGGGGCATGCTGCGCGTGGTGCGCGGCGAGGCGAAAGCACCGCCGGCATAGCGCGAATCATGGCCCCGGCGCCGCCATGGCCAAGCATCAGCGCGCGGATTGGTTGCGCCGGGCCGTATCGGCTGCAGGGTCTTGCGTGGACCTCGATGCCCGCCAAAAGCACTGGCTGAACTTGGGCGATTTAGCGCCTGGAAGACAACTGAACGATGCTTTTTAAGTATTTTGCTGACAGCTTTCAATGCCCCGCCGCTTTTCATCGGCGGTCTGTTCGTGTTATTTAAGCACCCATGCGTTTTCCGGTTTTCTCCCGTTTTCTCATCGCGCTCGGCTTTCTGGTCATCCAGACGGCTGCGGTGGTGCACGCCACCAGCCATGAGCTGAAGCCGGAAACCAATGCCAGTTGCGAAGTCTGCGCACTGGCCCACGCCGGCGGCGGCACGCCGCTGGTGGTGGACGCGGCCAGCATCGTCGTTCCCCGCGGCATCGAGCCGGCCCTGCCGGTGCTTGCAGCCGCGCCGCTGCGCATCATCGCCCGCCCCAACAGCCGCGGGCCTCCCGTCATCCTCGTTTGACCGGGCAGTAGCTGCATCGCGCACCGCTTGCGGTCGCGCCGTTTTTTTTTATTAACGAGGATGACCATTCACATGCTTTCTTTCGCGCCGGCTGCGCGTGCAACCACGCGCCGCTACTTGATTGCCGTATTTCTGGGCCTGGCCAGCAGCACCCTTCCCCACCAGGCACTCGCCGCCGACCCGCAGCTGCTGGCGGCCTCCAACAGCGAGGGCACCATCCAGGGCATCGTCGTCGACGGCGACGGCAAGCCGCTCAGCTCGGCCAAGATCCAGCTGTCCAATACAGGGGGCAAGGTCGTCGCCCAGGCGCAAACCGATGCCCACGGCATCTTCACCATCTCCGGCATCGCCCCGGGCACGTATACGGTGAGCGCCGCCAAATCCAGCAACTTCAACAGCGTCGAAGTGCAGGTCAGCGCCGGCGAAACCAGCAAAGCGCAGCTGGCGCTGGGCAGCAAGCAGCTGCAAACCGTCACCGTCACCGCCAAGCGCTTCGAGCGCGCGCGCAACGAGCTGTCGCCCTCGACCGGCAGCAGCCAGTACACCTTCAACGAAACCGCCATCCAGGATCTGCCCGAGGGCGATCACACCTCGTTCAACCATGTGCTGTTGCAGGCGCCGGGCGTGGCCAACGACCAGCAGGGCCAGCTGCACATCCGCGGCGACCACAACGACATCCAGTACCGCCTCAACGGCATCATCCTGCCAGACGGCACCAGCGGCTTCAGCCAGGTGATCGATCCGCGCTTCGCCAAGAGCATCACGCTGAATACCGGAGCGCTGCCGGCCCAATATGGCCTGCGCACCGCCGGCGTGATCGACATCGTCACCAAGGACCGCTACGACGGCGGCGACGTGGATGTCTACGGTGGCACCCAAGACACCCTCAACCCGAGCTTCCAGCTGGGCAAGACCAGCGGACGCTTCACCGGTTACATCACCGGGCAGTACCTGACCGACAACCTGGGCATCGAGAATCCGACCAGCTCCAGCCACGCCATCCACGACCGCACCTCGCAGGGCAAGGGCTTCGGCTATTTCTCCTACCTGCTGAACGACAACACCAAGGTCAGCGCCATCCTGGCCGCCACCACCTCGCGCCTGGAAATCCCTAACAATCCGGGCCAGCAGGTGAACTGCGATTTCGTCAACCAGCTCAACGGCAACACGGCCTGCAACGACAACGCCGCGCCGACTTCGGCCGTGGTGAACGGCTCGGACATCAGCTCCAGCGGCCTGAACGAGCGGCAGTTCGAGCGCAACCAGTTCGGCATCCTGGCGCTGCAGGGCGTCGGCGCCGGCGAACTGACCTACCAGATCGCCGCGTTCGATCGCGTCAGCACGGTGAACTTCTCGCCCGATCCGCTGGGCGACCTCGTCTTCAACGGCGCCGCCTCGCAGATCAAGCGCAAGGCCTCGGTGCTGGGCCTCCAGGGCGATTCGAGCTATCCGCTGACCGATTCGCACACGCTCGGCGTGGGCTTCTCGACCAGCATGGAGAACGACCGCTCGGACAATGCATCCTCGGTGTTCACGACGGCCTCTCCCTCGGCGCTCAGTACCTGCTCGCCCGGAACGACGCTCGGCACCGACCCCGTGACCGGCAGTGCGTCCTGCATCGGCGGTCCCGAGACCATCGCCGACAACAATCCGAAGAACGGCAATACCCTGGTCAGCGTCTACGTGCAGGACAAGTGGGAGGTGACGCAGAGCCTGATCGTGAACTACGGCCTGCGCTACGACCACGTCAGCGCCTTCGTCGAGGGCCAGCAGCTCAGCCCGCGCATCGGCATGATCGACTACCTGACGCCGCGCACCACCATCCACGCCGGCTACTCGCGCTACTTCACGCCGCCGCCAAGCGAGCTGGTGGCGAATTCCACCTTCGCCAAGTTCGCCAACACCACGCTGGCCGCGCCGGCCAACCAGCCGAACTGCACGCCGAGCGCGAGCAATCCCTGCGTGCTGAACAGCCCGGTGCAGCCTGAGCGTTCGCACTACTTCGACGCCGGCGTGCTGCACCAGCTCACCTCCTCGTACACCGTCGGCCTGGATGCGTACTACCGCTACGCGCGCAACCTGATCGACGAGGGCCAGTTCGGCACGGCACTGATCTACACGCCGTTCAACTACGAGCAGGGCCACGTCTACGGCCTGGAATTCACCAACGCCTATCACCAGGGCAATCTGTCGGCCTACCTCAACTTCGCGAAGTCGGTGGCGCAGGCCACCAACAATGTGTCGGCGCAGGCCATCGCCTTCCCCGACCCGACGGAGTTCGCCTACGTCAGCCAGCACTACATCTACCTCGACCATAACCAGGCCCTGACCATCTCGGGCGGCGCCAACTATGTGCTGTGGGGCACGACCTACGGCATCGAGGGCACTTACGAGGACGGCCTGCGCTCGGGCTTCGCCAACACCGACAAGCTCAAGCCGAATGTGCAGTTCGACTTGTCGGCGGAACGCTCGGTGCTGCTTAGCGAGGCGCTCGGCAAGATCGATCTGCGCATGGCCGTGATCAACGTGCTCGACCGCAAGAACGAGATCCGCGACGGCTCCGGCATCGGCGTCGCGGCGCCGGCCTGGGGACCACGTGCGGCGCTGTACTTCGGCATCGCCAAGCCTTTCACCATCTGACCTTCGAGGAACCGGCACATGCCCCGCATGACTTCATCCGCTTGCCCTGGCACTGTGCCGCAACGCCTCACGCTGTCCGGCTTGAGCCTGCTGCTGATCACGGCGACCGCCGGAGCCAATGCTCCGGCGGTCGCCGTCAGCCCGGCGTTGCCGGGCACCCACCTGGTGACCCTGGACGAGCCGGTGGAGGATGGGCACGTCACCTCGCCTTACGGCTGGCGTGTGCATCCGATCCTGAAGAAGCGCCGCTTCCACAAGGGCGTGGACTTCGGCGCGCCGGAGGGCACGCCGGTGCACGCCGCCGAGGATGGGGTGATCGAGGCGATCGGCCGCCGCGGGCACTATGGCCTGTACCTGCGCATCCGCCACTGCGCCACGGTGGAGACCGCTTACGCCCATCTCTCCGGCTTCGCGCCCGGACTACAAGTGGGCTCAACGGTGAACCGCGGCGAGGTGATCGCCGAAGTCGGCCGCACCGGCTGGGCTACCGGCCCGCATCTGTACTATGAAGTGATCGTCAACGGCCGCCGCATCAATCCGAACCGGCCGGGCTTGCAGGTGCCGGTGGACCTGCCGGCCACACCGCAAGCACAACCCGCGGCGCAGCAGACCGCGGTCAACGGCACCTCCTGAACGCATCCGGGCGCCGCGGCCGCATCGCCGCGACGTCCGGACTGCATGGCCCTGCCGGAAACGGCGCGCCAGCGAAGCGCGTAGGATGTCGGCAAGCCCCTGCCCGGCAAGGTCCAGCATGATGCTCCGCGGATTCAGTGTGACCGCCACGATCACCAACAGGGTGGCCAGCGCGCTGTCCAGTGTGTTGCTGCTTGCCGGCTGTGTGATGGGCAACAAGTACGACTACGACGACTCCAGGGGCAGCCTCGCCTACAGCGGCCAAGGCAAGCGCGTCGCCGTCGCCGCCTGGGATCAGCGGCCTTACGTGCTGTCCGGCAACAAGCAGCCCGATTTCGTCGGCTTGCAGCGTACCGATATGGGGATTCCGTTCAATGTGGTGACCGCCTCGAAGCAGCCGCTGGCGACGGAGATGACGCATTCGCTGCTGCTGTCGCTGGCCGGCGCCGGCTTCGGCGCCATGCCGGTTGCGCTGGCGCCGCACAGCGGCGAAGGCGACGCGGTCCGCGCCCTGCTGCGCGACAGGCCGGCGCGCGCCGTGCTGCTGCGCGTGGCCGACTGGGAAAGCGATACCCTCCACAATCCCAAGGTGATTTACGATCTCACGCTCAACGTCTATGACGGCGCCGGCCGCAAGCTCGCCGGCAAAAGCCTGAAAGGCAGCGATGCGCTGCAAGGCCAGCTGTTCAATCCGATGGAGAAGGCGAAGCAGATCGTGCCGGACGCGTTCAAGCAGAAGATCGAACTGATGCTCAATGCGCCGGAGATTGCCGCCGCGTTGAAGTGAAGAATATCCCCTCTCCCCAGGTTCGTGGGGAGAGGGGATTTATTTAGACAAGTTTTACTGGTTCCGCAGCGTCTGCGCCAGCGCCCTCAGCCGCCGGCCGGACTTGCCGACGTAGGGATTCTCGGTATCCCAGGCATAGCCGGCGAGCACGCTGCACAGCAGCTCGTAGACGCGCGGTGGGCGCTTGTCGCTGAACATGATGGTTTGCAGCGCGCCCTCGTACCAGGTCTCGACATAGCCCTTGAAGGTGTCGACGCCCAGCATCAGCGGCTCGCTGAATTCGGCATCCCAGTCCACCGTTTCGCCCTGCAACTGCCGGTGGGCCAGCGGCACCGCCAGCGCGGCCGACTTCAGGGCGATGGTGACGCCGGACGAAAACACCGGATCGAGGAACTTGCCTGCGTTGCCGAGCAAGGCGAAATTTTTGCCGTGCAGGCTGGAGACGGCGGTGGCATAGCCACGGATCTCGCGTGCTTCCGGCCACAGCGGTTTGGCGTTGCGCAGCATGCGCCGCATGCCGGGCTCTTCCGCGATCAGCGCATGGAAGCGCTGGGTGACATCGCCGGCATAGGCCTGCAACACCTTGTCTTCGGCTACGACGCCGATGGAGGCGCGCCCCCCGGAGAACGGGATCAGCCAGTACCAGATGTCCTCGTGCTCCGGGTGGACCGCGACACGGATCTTGTTGCGGTCGAAATCCGCGTCGACGATGTGATCCTCGACGTGCATGAACAGCGAAGCGCGCACCGGGAAGTCGGCCGGACGATCGAGGTCCAGCAGGCGCGGCAGGATGCGGCCGAAGCCGCTGGCATCGAAGACGAAGCGGGCGCGGTGGATGCTCTCCCGCCCTTGTGCGTCGCGGCTGGTGACCAGGGCTTCGGCGCCGGAAACATCGACCGCCGTGATCTCCTCCTGGTAACGCACCTCGGCGCCCTGGCGCTGCGCTTCGTTGATCAGGATGTGATCGAAATCGGCGCGCGTCACCTGGTAGGCGTGGGGATGGCCGGCGCAGGTCTTCATCGAAAACTCGAAATCAACCTTGCGCTCGCCGCGCACGATCTGCGCGCCGTCCTTGTACTGGAAGCCGGCCTTCTCCACGGCCTCCAGCATGCCGGCCTGCTCCAACAGCACCAGGCTTTGCGGCAGCATGCTCTCGCCGATGGAAAAGCGCGGGAACAGGGTTTTCTCCAGTACCCTGACCGACAGGCCGGCACGGCACGACAGCGCCGCCGCCATGGCCCCGGCCGGACCGGCGCCGATCACCAGCACATCAACCATCGGTTGCGGGTTCATTGGCTGGCTCTCTGCTTTCAAGTGACCGTGATGCAATCCGGACGGAGATGATTTTCGCGCACTGCCTGCAATCCCTTATGTACGACAGCGTACAGATCCCGCTTGTTCCTGGCCCTGCTGCGCGAAAACCACCTACCCTCGGTGCTCAAACAGCTCCAGACAGGCCCTGGGCGACCGGCATACGGTAGGCTGCTTCGACCTCGATCAACAACTCGCGCCGGCAAATGTCGCCGATCACCACCCGCATCGGCGCGTCGCTGAAATGCTGCCGCAACTCCTGCTGCACGCGCGGCAGGTCTTCGGCGTGGCGCAGGTAGACGATGTAGGAGTCGGCGGTGAATTCGCGCGCGTCGCGCCCTGGCAGCCGGGTCTGGGCAGCATGGGCCAGCAGCGCCTGAAGGTTGGAGGCGATCTGCCCGAGCTGCGCGGCGGGATCGCCGGCAAAGGCAGTGGCGTGGCCGACGATGCTGGCGGTGCCGGACACCAGCAGGCGCGCGCCGTCGGCGCAGGGCAGCAGGGTGGCGCGGGAGAAGCTCGGGCTGCGTAGGCCGTAGGGGCGCGGATAACGGAAGGCGCTGACCTGACGCGGATTCTCAACCTGGAGGCCTGGCCGCTTGCCGGCCATGACGATGATGCTGAGGCCGCCGCCGCGGGTACCGATGGCGGTGGCCGCCGGCAGCCGCGCCTCGAAATCGGCGGCGTCGGCCACGGCGCGGTAGCGGCCGATGCAGAACTGGCGATAGCGCTCGGCGTCGCCCTCGCCCTCGTTGATGGCGCCGAGGTAGTGCCAGATGCGCCACAGCTCGGGATAGCCGCGCGCCGCGACGAAGGCGTTGAGGCGCACATAGGCCCGGTACACCGCCTCTTCCATGTCGGCCAGGGCGGGCTCGTCCAGGCGCAGCTGCATCATCAGCACTTCGCCGTTCTCGCTGTAGCCGATGTCGCCGTCCCAGCCGTGGCGCACCGGCAGCACGCTGCGCCACAGGTCGCCGGCGTCGGCGCCGGGCAGCGGCTTCAGGTCGATGGCGATGCGCCGCGGGTCGGCGTCCGCGCCGGGCGGCTCGAAGCGGAATTCACACAGCGCGTGCTCGGGCAACGGCCGGCGCGATCCCGCCGGGCCTGCACTTTCAATGTGATACGGCAGGGCGGGCCACGCGTCGGCAGCGCGGGCGGCCTCGATATTCAGGGCGGTCATGTGCAAAGTATCTCGCAAACCGCCCCTGCCTCACAGCCCGCGACGGCTCACCGGGGCCAAGGACGCAGGCAAAAAGGCCGCGGGGGGGGCGGTGCAGGGCTTGGTCGCGCCCGGCTCAGGCCGCGGCGAAGGCCATGCCGCTGACCACCAGGCCGTCCTCGAAACGGTAACTGCCGTTCCAGGGCGCGGGCAGCAACTGCTCCAGTTGCAGGGGCTTGAGCGGCAGCACCGCAAAGCGGCCGCCGCGCCAGTCACAGGCCGCCGGATCGAGCATGACGTCGTGAAAACCCACCCAGCTTTCGGTGAGGCCGTACTGGCACTTGTAGAACGCCTCCTTGGCGCTGAACACCAGCGCGCCGAGCTGCTCCTGCTCCGGCGCGGGCAGCCGGCCGAGCCAGTCGATCTCCTGCGGCACGCAGATCTTCGGCCACAGCGCCGGCTTGACCCGCCCGACCACTTCCGCATCCACGCCGATGGCGCGGATGCGCTCGCGCGGCGCCGCCACCGCGCCGCCGAAGCCCTGGGTATGGGTGATGCTGCCCACCACGTTCTCTGGCCACTGCGGGCGCCGGTCGCTGCCCACTAGCAGCGGAAAGCCCGCGATGCCGAGCTGGGCCAGCGCCTCGCGCGCACACAACCGCCCGGCAGCGAACTCGCCGATCCGCTTGGCGATGGCCTGGCGCAGATGCGCCGCCTCCTCTGGATAGAGCAGCGCGGGATCGCCGGGCTGGCGCTGCTCGGCCGCGCACACCTCCGCAGGAAACAGCGCAGCCAGCAAGGGCGAGGGATGGGCGGACATTCAGCGCTTATCCATGGGCAAACGCTTAATCCGGCACCTTCACCACTGAGATGCGCCCGCCACCGATCTTCTGCCCGCCGGCCTCAGCAGTGATCTCGTACTGGGTGCCGCCCTCGAAGTACAGCAGCTCGCGCGCGACGATGGTGATCGGCGCCGGCAGATCGTCGAGCCGCGTCACCGCCAGCTTGAAGTCGCGAGTGGAGACCAGCCAGCCGGGCGGCGGCCTCTCGCCTTTCGACTCCGATACCAGGCCGCGATGCAGTGCCATGGACTGGGCGCAGTATTCGATCAGGTGCAGCGCGCTGAGGCCCTCCGCGCGCCGCAGGGGATGCGCCGGATCTTTGTGATTGCCGGTCTGGCAGGTGATCGAGCTTTCGTCCCAGTACAGCACCTGCTCCAGCAGGCACATGGCGCCGGCATGCGGCACCAGGGTGCGGATGCGGTCCTGGCCGATCATGCCGGCTCGACCTCGAGCACCGCGTTGCAGGCGCTGGCGTAAGGCAGTACCACGCGCGCCGCACCGCCGCGCGCGATGGCCTGCAACAGCGGCAGGCCGCGCAGAGCCGGATTGCCCCGGCGCAATGCCTCCAGGTCCGCATCAGGCAGCGGCGACTCCATCTCGTCAGCCAGCGACAGCCGCAGCCGCGCCAGTGCCCCCTCGCCTGATTCGGCGCTGAGCACTACGGCGATGCTGCCGGCACAAGTCATCGGCCGGCACGGACCCAGCAAGGCAGGCGGCGGCACGTCGAACGCCACCAGCAGGACGTCCAGGCCATCGCCATGCACCAGGGCCGCGGCCTCGACCAGGCCCATGGCGAAAGAGCCGTCATAACCGCCAACGGCGGTACTCGGCTGGCGGCAGCCCACCGCGATGCTCCAGTAGCCGGCAGCGGCGTTGTGCACCGAGTTGTGAAAGTCGGTGGGCGACACCGCGCGCACCGGCTCGGCCAGGGCACGGTTGATGCGG
>JAMFRN010000124.1 GCA_026224805.1 Nevskia soli | reverse complement strand
CCGGCAGCGCGGCCCTGCGCGCCGCATCCACCGCCGCATCCACCTGCGCCAGCGCCAGGCGGGCATGGTCGAGAAAGGCCTTGCCCGCAGCGGTCAGTTCGACACCATGCACGCTGCGCGTCAGCAGCTGTGCCCCGACCTGGTATTCGAGATCGCGAATCTGCCGGCTCAGCGAGGGCTGGGAGGTATGCAGCCGAAGCTCTGCGGCCGTCGTCAGGCTGCCTTCCTCGACCACGGCGACGAAATAGCGCAGGTGCCTCAGCTCCATCGTCGTTCCATGCTTGTGAAGTATGGCCCTCAGCTTACAAAGTCTTATTCAAGACCACCACACAGGCCTACAGTGGCCGC
This sequence comes from Nevskia soli, assembly GCA_026224805.1. Lineage (GTDB taxonomy): Bacteria > Pseudomonadota > Gammaproteobacteria > Nevskiales > Nevskiaceae > Nevskia > Nevskia soli_A. Next base: position 7,495 of record JAMFRN010000124.1, on the reverse strand, counting down.
CATGGAAGCAGGGTTGCCGACAGGCAAATAGATGTTTTTAAACAAGTTATACGAATCATTTGAATAGGAGCACCGAAATGAACAAGCCAGTCGTTTTAATCACGGGAGCCCTTACAGGCATAGGTCGCGCAGCCGCCCTGGCCTTTGCCAGGGACGGCGCGCGCCTCGTTGTCTCCGGTCGTCGCGAGGCCGAGGGCAAGGCTCTGGAGGCCGAATTACGTGGCCTTGGTGCCGAAGCCGCCTTCATTCAGGCCGATGTCCGCCACGACGATGAAGTCCGCAATCTGGTCGACCAGACCGTAGCCCGCTTCGGCCGTCTGGACGCCGCCGTCAACAACGCCGGCACCGAGGGCCAGCCCGGTCCGGTGACCGAGCAGACTGCCGAGACCTACGCCGCCACCTTCGACACCAATGTACTGGGCACCATCCTCAGCATGAAGCACGAACTGCGCGTGATGCAGGCCCAGGGTGCCGGCAGCATCGTCAATATCTCCTCGGCCTTTGGCCACGAGGGCGCGCCTGGCGCATCGGTCTATGTGGCCAGCAAGCACGCGGTGGAAGGCCTGACCCGGTCCGCTGCGCTCGAAGCCGCGCCCTTCGGCGTGCGCGTCAACGCCGTGGCACCTGGTGCGATCGAAACCGGAATGCTCAACCGCTTTGCCGGTAACGCGGAGAACAAGGCAGCGTTGGCCGCGCAGGCGCCGCTCGCACGCGTCGGCGAGCCGGACGAGATTGCCCAGGCCATCGTCTTCGCCGCTTCCAGCAAGTCGTCCTACATGACTGGCCACATCCTCGCCGTCGACGGCGGCAGGGCGGCAACCTGAGCGTGGGCTGGCGCCTGTTCTTGAACAAATTTCAGTTCCAAATCTATTGTCAGGAGTTAGTGCAATGAGCAAGTTAACGAATAAAGTAGCATTTGTGACTGGTGGTTCGCGGGGCATAGGCGCGGCGATCGCGAAGCGTCTGGCCGCGGATGGAGCGAACGTGGCCATCACCTACGCGAAGGACGCCGGCGCGGCTTCCGCGGTGGTCAAAGCGATTGAGCTCGGTGGCGGGAAGGCCGTCGCGATCCAGGCGGACGCTGCCGATGTCGTTGCGGTCAAAAATGCAGTCGAACAGGCCGTTGCGACCTTCGGCCGGCTGGACGTGCTGGTGAACAATGCCGGCACCGCCATTCCGAAACCGTTCGAGGAGGCCACCCTGGAAGAGATGGACCGCGTGATCGACATCAACATCCGCGGTGTATTCGCCACGACCCAGGCTGCGCTGAAGCACCTGAATGACGGTGGCCGCATCATCATGATCGGCTCGGCGGTGGGCGAGCGTGCCATTGCGCCCGGCCTGGTGCCCTATGCAGCCACCAAGGCGGCCGTCAGGATGTTCACCCAGGCGCTGTCCAGAGAGGTCGGCAGTCGCGGTATCACGGTCAACAACGTCCAGCCGGGTCCGATCGACACGGATCTGAATCCCGCCTCGGGTGATTGGGCGGTGCCGCAGAAGGCCGCTACCGCGCTCGATCGTTACGGGCGTGCGGATGAGATCGCTGCGATGGTGGCGTTCGTTGCCGGTCCGGAATCTTCGTACATCACCGGGGCGAACCTCACCGTCGATGGCGGCATGAATGCTTGAAGCCAAGGCGCGCGGCCAGTTTTGCCGCGTGCCGATTCAGTGACTTGAACAGAACAGGAGCCGACCATGACGATTCACACGCACCAAACCGCACCCACCCAGTTCGTTGAAGCCAAGGGCATCCGCTTCGCCTACCGCCGCTTCGGCAAGGCAGGCGGCGTGCCGCTGGTGTTGTTCATGCATTTCACCGGCACCATGGACCACTGGGACCCGGCGGTGACCGACGGCCTGGCCCGGGACCGCGAAGTCATCCTGTTCGACAACGCCGGCATTTCCAGCAGCTCCGGTGAAGTGCCCACCACCATCGAGGGCATGGCCGCGGACGCCGCCGCCTTCATCAAGGCGCTGGGCCTGAAGCAGGTGGACCTGCTCGGCTTCTCCATCGGCGGCACGGTGACGCAGGCGCTAACCCTGGCCGAGCCGCAGCTGGTGCGACGCCTGGTGCTGGTCGGCACCGGCCCGCGCAGCGGCGAGGGCATGGCTACGCTCACTCCGGAGGCGCAAGCGATCTTCGGCCGGTCCTATGCCACCGCGGATGAGCTGTGGCAGCACGTGCATTTCGACGCCACCGCAAGCAGCCAGGCGGCGGGCGCCGCGTTCCTCGAGCGCTTCCGCCAGCGCCGTGACAACCGCGACCCGGAAGTGAATGACAAGGTGGCGCCGGCGCAGATCGAGGCGCTGTCCAAGTGGGGCGCACCGCGCGAGAAGCCGTATGAGTACTTGAATGCGATCCGTCAGCCCACACTGGTGATCAATGGCGATAACGATGTGATCATCTACACGGTCAACTCCTACATCCTGCAGCAGAACATTCCCGACGCGCAGCTGATCCTGTATCCGGACGCCAGCCACGGCTCGCTCTACCAGTATCCGGAGCGCTTTGTCCGCCACGTCTCGATGTTCATGTCGGAATAAGGCGAAAGCACGTTCGGCTTCCCAATTCACGCAGCAATCAGGAGACAGGATCATGAGCAATCTTTCAGGAAAAACCGCCCTCGTCACCGGCGCTTCCCGCGGCATCGGCCGCGCCAGCGCCCTGGCCCTGGCTAAGGCCGGTGCCCAGGTGCTGGTCCACTACAGCAGCAGCGAGCCGGAAGCCGACGCCGTTGTCGCCGAAATCCGCAAGGCCGGGGGCAAGGCCGACAAGGTCGGTGCCGACCTGCGCCAGGCCGAGGGGCCGCATGCCCTGGCCAGGCAGGTCCGCGCCATCATCGGCGGCCGGCTCGACATCCTGGTGGCCAACGCCGGCATCTCCAAGTCGGCCAGCATCGAGGACACCAGGGTCGAGGACTTCGACAACCTGTTCGCGGTCAATGTCCGCGCGCCATTCTTCCTGGTGCAGCAGCTGCTGCCGGCGCTGTGCAAGGGCAGCAACATCATCTTCACCTCCTCGCTCGCCGCCCGGGCCTCGGTCGGCACGCTGTCGGCCTATGCGGCTACCAAGGGCGCGGTCGACACACTGGTCAAGCATTTCGCCGCGGCCCTGGGCCCGCGCGGCATCCGCGTCAATGCCGTCGCCCCCGGCGTGGTCGAGACCGACATGTCGAACTTCACCAAGACCGAAGCGGGACGCGACACCGCGCTGGGCATGCAGGCCCTGAAGCGCCTGGCCCAGCCGGACGACATCGGCGCGGTGGTGGCCTTCCTCGCTTCCGACGAAGCGCGCTGGATTACCGGCGATACCGTCAATGTCGACGGCGGCTCCAAGCTCTGAGACCACACGGCCGACGCTCATCGTCCAGAACAGGGTGCTGGAACTGTCCATGCCCGCAGAGCACGCTGCGCTGAAGCCTTGCTACGAGACTTTGCTTTTTCAGGAGAAATCCGTATGCCGCTGATTCGAATCGATGCGATCAAGGGCCGCAGCAAGGATGAAGTCCGCGGCGTTCTCGATGCCGCGCACCGCGCGATGCTCGCGGCCTTCAAGGTGCCGCAACGTGATCGCTACCAGATCTACCACGAGCACGACGCCGCTCATGTGATCGCCGAGGACACCGGGCTGGGGATTGAACGCAGTGCGAACCTGCTCATCTTCACCGTGGTCAGCCGGCCGCGCGATGAGCGGATGAAGCTGGCTTTCTACGAAGGGCTCTGTGCCGAGTTGAAGAGCAGCTGCGGCATCGAGTCCAGCGATGTGATCGTGTCCATCGCCACCAACTCGGATGCCGACTGGAGCTTCGGCGGCGGCCGCGCCCAGTTCATTACCGGCGAGCTGTAAGCGGTGAAGCCACGCAATACGGGAACCAATTTTCAGGAGCAGACATCATGAACAGCAAGCCCGTCAGGATTCCAGGACCGGATCATCCGATCACCATTGCGCCGACCCAAGGTCGCGTCACCGTGACCGTAGGCGGCAAGCGCCTGGCCGACACGCGCGAGGCTCTGACCCTCAAGGAAGCGACCTATCCCCCGGTGCAGTACATCCCGCGCAAGGACGTCGACATGACGCAATTGCAGCGGACCGCGCACCAGACTTATTGCCCTTACAAGGGCGAGTGCGCCTACTACAGCATTCCCGCGGGCGGGGAACGTTCGGTCAACGCGGTATGGACCTATGAGGCACCTTATGCCGCCGTCTCGGATATCCGCGACTACCTGGCGTTTTATCCGGACCGGGTCGATGCCATCGAGATCGGCAGCGAAGGCTGAGCGGCATCACTGATGTTCACAGGAGCAAGACATGGGCAGTGAAATCGAGGAGCGCAACAAGGCGCTGGTGCTTGAGGCGTTCGACACCCTGTTCAACAAGCGCGACTACGAAGCGGCGGCGCGATTCTGGTCGCCCCACTATATCCAGCATAGCGCGCACATCGAGCCTGGACGCGAAGGCTTGTTCAACCTGGTGCGTGCCCTGCCGCCGACGCTGAAGTACGAGCCTGGCGTGATCGCCGCGAATGGGGACCATGTGATCGTCCACGGCCGCTTTTCGGGCAACGGACGGCCGCGTGCCTGGATCGGCGCGGACGTATGCCGCATTGCCGACGGAGTTCTCGCCGAGCATTGGGATGTGCTTCAGGACGAGGCGACGAAGGCTGAATCCAGAAGCGGCCTGCCGATGTTTGCCGGGTACTTTGCCGACTGAAGAAGGCTTATCCGCGCGGCGCCGCGGGCGTTACCGGATCGCCGCGTCCAGCACCACTTCAGCCAGCGCGCGCGCCGCAGCCGCAGCGGTGGCGCTGCCATCGACATGGGCCGAGACCGATGCGCCGTCGTAAAGCAGCCGCAGCTGTTGCGCCGTCCGATCCGCATCGGACGCGCCGGCTTGCCTGGCGAGATCGGCGAACAGGGCGAGATTCCAGGCGCGCGACTCGTCGCATACGGTCTTGACGCTGCTGTCCGGACGCGCCTCGGCGCTGGCCCGGGCGAAGGGGCAGCCGCGGTAGTCGGGCCTGGTCACCAGGTCGGCCACGTAATCGAAGATGCCGAGAATCTTCTCCCGCGGTGTGGCGTAGCGGGCCAGCCAGTCGCGCAGCCGTACCTGCCGTGCTTCGTGCCGCTGCTGGAGGTAGGAGCGGATCAGCTCCTCCTTGCTGCCGAAGCAATCGTAGAGGGAGGCCTTCGCTACCCCGGCGCGCTCGATGATGCGGTCGATGCCAACCAGGTTGACGCCTTCCTCATAGAACAGCTCGTCGGCGGCGGCGAGCAGCCGCTCGCGTGCCGGGCGGCGATCCTGGGATGAACCTTGGACTGAAGATTTCCTAACCATCGCTTGACTCTAACAGACAGGTCTGTATGATTCAACGACCAGACAGACCTGTCTACTAATTCCCGATACGGTGAGCGCAAGCCATGACGCAAGTCTCCACTGTTTCAAAAATCACACAGACCATTGATCGTAGTAGGTATTTATCGCGCAATGCGGCTTTCTACCTGCTTGCTTCGATCACCATGTCATTTCTTGCTGGCTCCAGCGCGCCGACGCCGCTCTACGCGCTGTACCAGGCGCAGTGGGGCTTTTCCCCCATCACGGTGACGGTTATTTTCGGCATCTATGCCATCGCCGTGCTGCTGGCGCTGCTCTTCGCCGGCCGGCTGTCCGACCATCTTGGCCGCCGGCCTGTTCTGATTGCCGCTACCGCGGTACAGGCGGCGACGATGGTGCTGTTCGCCACGGCGAGTGGGGTGGGGGACCTGATGCTGGCGCGAGTCATCCAGGGTCTGGCCACTGGCGCGGCCGTGGGCGCCATCGGCGCCGGCATGATCGACCTGAACAGGGAGCGCGGCGCCACCGCCAATGCCGTGGCGCCGGCCTTCGGCACGGCCACCGGCGGCATGCTCGCCGGCCTGCTGGTGCAGTACCTGCCGGCGCCGACGCACCTGGTCTATGCCATGCTCGGCGTGATCTTCGTACTGCAGGGCATCGGTGTGGCCCTGATGGCGGAAACCATTGCGCCGGCGCCGGGTGCCCTGGCCTCGCTCAAGCCGCAGTTCAAGCTGCCCGCCGCGACGCGCGGGCCGATGTTGCTGGCGCTGCCGGTGCTGGTGGCGGCATGGGCGCTGGCCGGCTTTTACGGCTCGCTCGCGCCGATGCTGGTGCGGGGCATGCTCGGCGTCGGCTCGGCCTTTGTCGGCGGCCTGGCCCTGTTCGTCCTGGCCGGCAGCGGCGGCCTGGCGGTGCTTGCGCTGCGACATCGTGAGCCGCGCGCCATGATGACCTTCGGCGCATCGATGCTGGCCGTGGGCGTCGGCATCGTCATCTGGGCGCTGCCGCAGCACTCGATCGGGGTGTTCCTGGTCGGCACTTCCATCGCCGGCATGGGCTTTGGCACGGGCTTCCAAGGCGCCGTGCGCAGCATTGTGCCGTTCGCCGCGCCGCATGAGCGGGCCGGCGTGCTCTCCATCGTCTTCATCGTTTCCTACCTGTCGATGGGCGTGCCGGCAATCGCCGCCGGAGCCCTGGTGGCTCGGCACGGCAACATCATCGGCACCGCAGAGGAATTCGGCGCGGTGGTCATGGCGCTAGCGCTGGCCGCGGTTCTGGCCGCCGGCCTGCGCCTGGTGACGCGCCGCGGCTGAGAGGCCGGCTGCGCCCGGCCCTGATCCGAATGAGGAATCGCTGGCCGTAAATGCAAAGGCCCCGCAGAGCGGGGCCTTTGCGGTGCAGCGGATGCTGTACTTATTCGACCACGAACGAGCGCAGGTGATTGGCGCGGCTCGGATGGCGCAGCTTGCGCAGCGCCTTGGCCTCGATCTGACGGATGCGCTCGCGCGTCACATCGAACTGCTTGCCGACCTCTTCCAGCGTGTGGTCGGTGTTCATGTCGATGCCGAAGCGCATGCGCAGCACCTTGGCCTCGCGCGGGGTGAGGCTGGCCAGGATCTGGTGGGTGGTTTCCGCCAGCGCCTGCGAGGTGGCCGATTCCAGCGGCGACACGGTGGCGCCATCGGGGATGAAATCGCCCAGATGGGAATCGCCGTCGTCGCCGATCGGGGTTTCCATCGAGATCGGCTCGCGCGCGATGCTCAGCGCCTTGCGTACCTTGTCTTCCGGCATGTCCATCTTGATCGCCAGCTCTTCGGCGGTGGGCTCGCGGCCCATCTCCTGCAGCATCTGGCGGCTCATGCGGTTGACCTTGTTGCTGCTCTCGATCATGTGCACCGGGATGCGGATGGTGCGCGCCTGGTCGGCGATGGAGCGGGTGATGGCCTGGCGGATCCACCACGTCGCGTAGGTCGAGAACTTGAAGCCGCGGCGGTATTCGAACTTGTCCACTGCCTTCATCAGGCCGATGTTGCCTTCCTGGATCAAATCGAGGAACAGCAAGCCGCGATTCGTGTACTTCTTGGCGATGGAGATCACGAGGCGCAAATTGGCCTCGACCATTTCTTTCTTGGCGCGCCGCGCTTTCGCTTCGCCGATCGACAT
>JAMFRN010000014.1 GCA_026224805.1 Nevskia soli | reverse complement strand
GAATACCGCATTCCGGTCGGACACACACCGGGCGATTCGGTCAGCTTCATCGGCCAGGGCCTGAAGCAGAATTTCGAGGGCATCAATGAAAACCTGTGGTCGGTCGGCACCGCCTACAACCAGCAGGACGGCGACTGGCAGAAGCGCTATTACCTTACCTACACCAGCGACGAGTACAACCTGCCGAACGAGGACGGCCAGACCAGCAAGCTGCTCACCCCCGGCATCCAGCTGAGCCGCACCCAGGTCAACGATCCGATTTTCGCCAAGCGCGGCTGGTTCGTCTTTCTGGACCTGCACGGCGGCGCCAGGACCGCGCTGTCCGACACCGATTTCCTCGAGGGCCTGCTCAAGCTGCGCGGCGTCTACCCGCTCGGCCCCACGGTACGGCTGCTCGGGCGCGTCGAGGAAGGTGCGGTACTGGTGTCCGGCTTCGATCACCTGCCGCCGTCGCAGCGCTTCTTCGCCGGCGGTGATGAGAGCGTGCGCGGCTATGCCTATCACTCGCTGGCGCCGCTCGACGCCTCGGGCAACCTCGTCGGCGGCCGCTACCTCACCACCGGCAGCCTGGAGATGGACTGGGACGTATACAAGAGCTATGGCCTGGCCGTGTTCGGCGACGCCGGCGGCGCCGATGACGCGCCCAACGTGCGCCTGCACTACGGCGCCGGCATCGGCTTCCGCTATCGCCTGCCCTTCGGCGCTGTGGCCATCGACCTGGCGCATCCCTTCGACCCCGGCGACGAAGCGGTGCGCCTGCATCTGGGCGTGAGGGTGGGCCTGTGACGCGCCACATCGTGCGCTGGAGCGCGGTGCTGCTGGCATCGCTGCTGGTGCTGCTCGGCCTGCTCGCCGGCGGCGCCTGGTGGAGCCTGCGCAGCGACGGCGGCCTGCGTGAGCTGGCCACGTTGGCGCAGCGCCTCAGCGGCGGCGCGCTGCGCATCGGCACCACCCAGGGCCGCCTGCTGGGCGAGTTCATCATCAATGATTTCCACTACCAGGGCGGCGACGGCACCCGCGTCGATGTCGAGCGCCTGCACCTGCGCCTGCGTCCGCACGAGCTGCTGTCGCGGCGCCTGCACCTGGAAGTGGCCGAGGTGCAGGGCCTGCAAGTGTGGCTGCCGCCGCCCGCGACGACACCCTCCTCCGGCGAGACGCAGCTGCCGAGCCGGCTGCCGCTGGACCTGATCGTCGATGCGCTGAGCCTCAAGGACTTCCAGCTGCACCAGCCGGGTGAAACCGAGCCGTTCCGCATCGCCAGCGCCGCGCTCGCCGGCAGCTGGATCGGCGAGGACATCGACATCGCGCGCCTCAGCGCCGAGCTGCCGCAAACCGGGCCGCTGCTGCTCGCCGCGAAAGCGCGCATGGCCGACGATCGCATCGCGTTCAGCGCGCTCAGCCTCAAGGGCCCCGGCGAGATCGACGGCAGCGGCACGTTCGCCTTCGGCAAGAGCGCCAACGATCTCAAGCTGAGCTGGAAGGATCTGCGCTGGCCGCTCGACGGCGATCCCGCCGCGCGCCTGCTGGGTGGTGTCGACGGCGCGGCGACGCTGAGCGGCCCGCTCGATCACTACCGCTTCGAGATGAGCACCGCCGCGGTACTGCGCAAGCTGCCGATCAAACTCGCCGCCAATGGCAGCGGCGATTTACAGCAGGTGCAGATCGCCGATCTGGGTCTGACGGCCGACAAGGGCTCGGCCCATGTACAGGGCAAGCTGGCCTGGGCGCCGCTGCTGCGCGCCGATCTCAAGGGCACCATCGCACAGCTTGATCCGGCCTTGTTCGCCGCCGATTGGAAGGGCTCCATCAACGGCAGCTTCAACACCCAGACCACAGTACAGAACGGCCAGCCCGATATCGTCTTCACCACCAGCATCGACAAGTCGCAGCTGCGCGGCTATCCGCTGAGCCTGTCGGCGCAGGGCGATACCGATACGCGCAGCGTGCGGCTCAAGCAGTTCCTGCTGCAATCCGGCAAGGGCAGCCTGTCCGCGACCGGCGTGGTCGGCTGGGAGCCGGCGCTGCGCGCCGACCTCAAGGCGCAGCTCGCCAACTTCGATCCCTCGCAGTTC